>CAXSFX010000070.1:0-18095 GCA_964236655.1 uncultured Acidobacteriaceae bacterium
GAGTTTTAATCCAGAGGTTCGCATCCTGCAGAGGGTAGCCGGTATTCGCAGTAGAGCGATAGCCGAGACCTCGGCCCGGCGGGTTGCACCAGCCTCCTCCTGACAAGGTTGAGATCACAGAAGCCGGCTGATTGTAAGGCGCGTTCGCATAGATGGTTGCGTCGAACGGGCCCTGTCCATTGCGACTTGTGTCCAGAACAAAGTGAGTTGTAGGAACGGCGCTGCCGAGATTTGCGGCAAACCACTGGTCGGTGTACTTCCAGGTGGAAATGTCATTCGGGTTCACAGTTCCATTAGGCGAGTAGTACTGGCTGGCGCAGTAGCTATAGTTGCCGAGCCGCCATCCGCCATCGGCGGGATTGTTGGCGAAGGCGACACACTCCGAGACCCATGTGTCGAACTTGGCCTCGTAGGTAGACTCACGGTAATTGGAAACGTTTGAAAAGAAGCCCTGGGACTGGGACAACCCAGCCGTCATGAGCCGACTGGCCATGTCGCCGACCGCGTGCCAGGCACTATTGCCGGCGTCAAGGTAGACGAGCGCGTTCGGTGCATCCGCTTCAAGGGTTTGGACGGCATACTGAATCTGGGTGTAGCGAGCCGCGGTCAACTGGGCGGAGTTCACCGTAGCAGGGTAACCGCAGTCGCTGGGCAGGTTGGCAAGTGCGTCGGGTTCAAGGATGAGCACGGCCTTGCTGTTGCCGAGATGCTGCGCGATCGCATCAATCCAGGCCTGGTAATCGGCTGTGTTTTCAGCCCCTCCGGCAGAGTAGCTGCCGCAATCCCGACCAGGTATGTTGTAGAGGACCAGGATAGGTACGGCTTGCTGGCTTGCGGCACCCTTAAGCACTGTCTGTACCTGGGTGCCGACGGCGGAAGGTGAGCCGCTGGTAAGCCACACAGCCTGGGGGGTCAGTTCCATGGCGGCGAGCAGCAAAGCATTATGCCATTGACCTTGGAGTATGAGATTAATGGCCTGCGGTTCCGAACCGGTAGCCGGTGGAGGGACGTAGAAGCGGGTATTAGCAGGGAGAGTGCGCGTTTGGGCACCTGCCTGCATGCCGGAACATGTGAGTAAAAAGGCTAGGCCTGTGAGGCAGGTTCCAAGGGTACGGCGGTGGAGAAAAACTGACATGCTGGTGCTCCTGGGGGTCGGTACTGTGCAGACTCCGTGTGCGGGGCCTGTGTTCACAGCTCGGGCATTCCGATTATGAGTTTTATAAAAGCAGTTGACTCTAAGCCCGAGAGTCTTATAGACCTGCTCAAACTGAGGTGTCAAGGCAGGAGTTGAAAATCTGGAGCGACGAAGCGACCATCCCTATGACCGACCACGGTCTTTCTCACTGGGGCTGTCCGAATGTGTTTCATCTGCCTTATAGAAAAGGTTTTGCGGAAGCTACTGACAAGCTCCCGGCCGGCTCATCGTCTGTCTGATTTTTACTTTCCTGTAAATAGGGCAGGAGCCATGGTGTTCCTGGAAGTAACATGCTCCCATCTTCAAACTCTGGACTTGACACTAATTTCTCTGTAAACCAGATAGCTGGATAAGAGAGACCTCATGCAGTAGCATGCCTGTTCACCCTGTTCCTCAAGGCCGCTACGGTTGGCATGCTTACGCAAGAGAATATTCTGATGTCTTTAGCGAGATCGGTATCGTCCTATTTTCGGCCATCTGTACCAAGCATTCCTAAGTGACTCTTAGGTGCTGGAGCACATCCTTTTCATTCACCCGCTTCATTCACTCATTCGCACCCTGTTTCCGCCGGAACTGAAAGGTATTCGGTCGCTGCTACCTTGGCATCAAAGCCGAAGCATTATCGAGGACGATTCATCCAACTCACCATACTGGAAACCGGGAGGGACCTCACCAAGATATTGGCTGACCAAGCGCGAAACCCTGATTGCACGTACTTCCCTCTTTTACCTGCAAGCCACCTTCAAGCTACCTCCGCCACCTTGCCTGTAGCGTTTTCAAGCAACTACTCACTTCAATGAATTTAGAAGTAACCTTGACAAGCGCTTGCGCAGGACTTTATATATGTGAGGTCTCATCCCATGCTGCGTGCGTACCTGGAAAATAGGAATCGTACGTGTACCCATGCGTTTGCTTTATGGCGCAGGGCAAAGAAATTGAATTGTCGTCACTGAAGTCTTTTAGGAGGCACCACAATGGCTGTTTTACACCGTCGTACTGTTTGGCTGAAGTCAAAACGCGCACGCGCTGCGTCACAAACCGCTGCTCTTTCGGCCATGCTGCTGCTTGCGCCCTGCGCTTTGCAGGCACAGGGAACCACAGCGACCTTGAACGGCACAGTCACCGACCCCAGTGGGGCTATTATCCCGAATGCAGCTATCACGCTGAGGAATGCCGCAAGCGGCGACGTCCGGGAAGGCACAAGCAATGGCTCGGGCGACTTCACCTTTTCAGCAGTTCCGGTCGGTGACTATGAGATTGATGTGACGACACCGGGCTTTCAGCAATTCAAAGAGAGTGGGATTCACCTGGATCCAGGCGATCAGCGCAGCCTTCACGAGCTGAAGCTGGTACCGGGCTCACAAGCTACACAGGTTGATGTAAAGGAAGCGACAAACTCGATCACGCTTGACTCCGGTGAGCAGAGTTCGCTGATCTCGGCACAGGACATCATCCATCTTTCGGTAGAAGGCCGGGATGTCACGGAGCTGCTGAAGATTCTACCCGGCTTTGCCATTACCGGTAACGCGGGCGGCGGTTTGAATACCGGTTATGATCCATCCCAGGTCACTATCGGCGGTGCTCTCGGCGCCTTTGCCGGTGCAGGCAACAATGTCAACGGCACCGCAATCCTATCGGACGGCGCGGACGTCACGGACCCCGGCAATTTCGGCTCCGCCTTTCAAAACATCAATTACGAGCAGGTAGCCGAAGTTAAGGTTCAGACTGCCAGCTTTACCGCTGATGAAGCGCGAGGGCCGATCGTTATTAACGCGGTCGGTAAATCAGGAGGCGATCGCTTTCACGGTTCGCTTTACACCTTTGCCCGTACATATCAGGTAGACTCCACCGACTGGCTGGCCAATTACACAGGCACCGGCAAACCGCCGGACCGGCAGGTGTATCCAGGCTTCACGCTGGGAGGTCCCATCTATGTGCCGCATCTTGATTTTAATAAGAACAAGCGCTTGACATTCTTTGTCGGTGCCGAGCAATACGCGCAGCGCAACGCCTATGCCTATGGCAGTGCCGGAAGTGCCATTCTAAGTGCCTTGGTGCCGACTGCAGCAATGCGTACCGGCGATTTCAGTCAAGCACAAATTGCCCAGTACCTGGGCAATGAAATCGGTAGCGGCACATATGCGAACATTGCGTCCGTTCCAGTGACCGGCAAAAACGGCCAGCCGCTTATGAATGGTCAAGTCACAAACATCGACCCGCAAACACAGGCGCTTCTCAATACTTTGCCGCTTCCGAATGAAACAAGCGCCAACGGCTTCAACTACACAACAACCAACCTGATCAGCAATAACTTGTGGCAAGCTCGCGGGCGCATTGACTACGATATCAATGACAAAAACAAGTTATTTGTTTTGTACAGTAAGGAAACAGGCAAGCAGGGTGTGCCGCAAGTGCAGTACTACTCACCGCGCGGCAATCTAGGCGGTGTCAACGCTCCCGGCGGTGGTCTGGTAAGTACCGTGAACTCCGAAATTGGCTCGCTGAACTACACCACAGTGGTTTCACCGACAATTACTAACGAAGCTTACATCGCCGGCGCATACCTGCTTCAGAATTTCACACCCGTAAACTTCGCAGCCACTACCGCGAACGGAGCCTATAACAACACTGGTCTCTTCAATAACGGCTCAAAAGCAATTCCTGAGTTTCAGGATTATGGAAATGACGGCCTTCCCCTCAATCTTGAGTCAGATGGCAGCTTTGGCGGTATCTATGCCAAGAAGTTTGTGCGCACGGCAGGCGACAACCTGACCAAGGTGATTGGTAAGCATACCTTCCGTATCGGCATCTTCGGCCAGCTCGATACCAACAAGCAGGTCACCGGTTTCCTTCCAACAAATGGTGCTGTTCAGCTGTACTATTTCCCGGAAACTATCACGGACCCGGTACAGGGCCTGGTGCACTACACGGGCGCTGTTGGCAGCGGCAACGGCGGCAATTATCTAGCCAACTTCCTGGAAGGTGGTGTTTTCAACTACAACCAGGTAAACCTTGCGCCGACCCCAAACATTTACTTCTGGAACATCGATGGCTACGCTCAGGATCACTTCCGCGTCACGCCGCACCTGACTGTCGATTACGGTGTTCGCTTCGATCATCTCTCACCGTGGTCCGACGCGCACAAACTTGGTCTACCGGTCTGGGACCCAACGGCATACGCGAGTCGCAGCAATCCATCGCTACCCGGTATTGAGTGGCATGCTATCAATCCGAACGTTCCCTTGAGCGGTGTCCCTTCAAAGTGGGCTTACACGGAGCCACGTGTCGGCTTTGCGTGGGATGCCTACGGCGCTGGGCAAACAGTGGTCCGCGGCGGCTTTGGTATTTACCGTTCTCATGATTCTTCAAACGATGTCACTGCAGGCATCTCTACTGTAGATGGACAACGTAGTGCGTCAGTTAATAACATCCTGCTTTCCTCTGTAAGCTCACAAGCCGCAGCTGTTACCAGCAGCACAGGTTTTGTACAAAGCACCAGTGCCAGCGCGCTGTTGGCAGGCGACGACCAGATGCCGCAGGTGTTCACCTACAATTTCGCAGTGGACCAGAAGGCATTTTTCAATTCGTTTCTTGAAATTGCTTACGTGGGCAACCGCACAGAGCATGTTCTGAATGACGGCGGCGGAAACGCACCGCTGAACAATATCAATGCTCTTCCGATTGGTTCTCTGTTCCGCCCCAACCCAATCACTGGAGTCACACTCCCCCTGCTGCCTGCAAACGGCTCCATTAACAGCCCCAATAGCGCAAACAGCATTACCAATCTCGGCGCAAACCAAGTTGACCAGTATCGTCCGTTCCCCCTCTATCACACGTTGAGCGTTTCACAGCACAACGCCTATGCCAACTACAACTCGTTACAGGCACAATGGAATAAGCAGCAAGGTCGCGCGACCTACGGCGTTAACTACACCTTCTCGAAAGTGCTCGGTGTACTTGGCGGCGGTCCAAACGGTGAAGGAACCGGTCAACCTGTAGACCCATTCAACTACCGCGACGATTACCAGGCGCTCGACTTTGATCGGACTCATATCTTCAATGCGTCCTACTCCTACACTGTCGGTAAAGTTGTGGCGAACCGGTTTGTCGGAGGTCTGACCAATGGCTGGCTGGTCTCTGGCATTACAAATATCCAGAGCGGCGTCAACCTAACGGCACAAGGCAACCAGCCGAACTTCGGGTTGAGCGGCAACCTGGCGGTGCTAACACCAACGGGACAGCCTACTACGCTAGGTATCAATCCCACTAATTTTCTAGGTACGCCGGACGTGTTGCTACAGCCGGTCGTAACTGGAAATCCTGCGATTCATACAGCTTCGAAGCAGTATGTGAATGGTGCCGCCTTCTCACTACCCCAGCTGGGGCAGCAGGGAACAGTACGTCTGCCCTACATTCACGGACCGGCTTTCACTGACACGGATTTGACTGCCGCCAAAGACTTTCACGTACACGAGAACCAGAGTCTCCAGCTCCGGTTTGCGGCTTTCAACTTCATCAACCATGCGAACAGCACGTTCACAACTTCTGTACAGCCCAACGCGCTGGTGCTCAACTACAACAACGGAACTGCAACTACAGGGACCTCTGCACGGCCCATCGGGACTGCTATTGCAACTGCGCCCCAGACAAACACCTTCGGTGCGGCACCATTGCGAACCGGTCGTCGTATTGCGGAATTTTCCCTCAAATACAGCTTCTAATACCTAATTGCCTGAGGGGCCTTTGAAAGGCTCCTCGGGCTTCTACCGAAGCGATACATCGCTCGCACATAGTACATACGCAACATTTTTAGGAGGTCCAAGCGTGCCCAAATCAATCTTTACATCACTTCTGGCTCCCCACACAAGGGTGACCGGAGAGCAACTTGCAACGGAAGAAGGCATCCTGGCGTTAGGCCGGAATCTTCAGTTTTTAAACCGACGCCGCTTCTTCTCGACCCTTACTGCCGCCGGAGCGATTATCGCCACCGGAGGGACCTTCGGAGTGGGCCGGGCTGAGGCTCAAGCCGCTGCCACACCATCTGTCATCGATGTCTTGAACTTTGCATTGAACTTTGAATTTCTCGAAGCAGAGTTTTATTCCTACGGCTCAACCGGCATGTCTCTCGCAGCTAACGTCGCCGCCAGCAATGCCGCAACAGCAGCAAGCAAGACGCCCCTCATTGCAAGTCCTCCGACGATTACAGCGAGCAATGTTTCTCATCAGCCTATGGTGACATTGACCGGCAACCAGCAAATTATTGCTGCAGCTCTTCTTCAGGATGAAGCACACCATATCGCAGGTCTCCAGACAGCCATTATCGGCCTAGGCGGCACTCCAATCACAGAACCCAGCATCGACTTTAGCGCCGGCGGCACCATTCCCGCTATTACGACAAATACGGCTTACTTCGCTGCGGCACGTCAGTTTACCGCGTTAGGCAACAGTGCCTATGCCGGTGCTGCAGCAAGCCTGATCAGCAATGCAGCTATCCTTGAAACAGCATCTCAGATTTTGGGCGCGGAAGCTCAGCATCTCGGTGCTGTCAACTACCTGTGCATCACGCTCGGTATTACGACTCCATCCCCTGACTTGCAGATTGATGCGCAGGATGTTCCTCCAAACAGCATCCCGGCAAGCGGTATTCCAACAATCTTTACGGTCACCCCGCTGACAGCTGCAGCGCCTGCACTTGGCATAGCACGTACGCCGCAGCAGGTGCTGGGTATTGCTTACGGCGTCTCCACACCGGCGACTACGACACCCGCGCCTGGAAGCCGTAAAGGCGGCTTCTTTCCGAATGGAGTCAACGGCAACGTCACATCTACGTAAACAGGTGTATGCCACAACTACATCAGCCGAAGTAGTCCCCGTTTGCTCACCTAAAGTCATTGTTTGGAGAGAAGTTTATGTCAAATTGCGATACGCCTATGCTCCAGCCCGTTGAAAATGTTACAGGCGAGCACCTTGCTCATGAAATGAATGTCTTGACCCAACAGCGCCAAGCTACCCGCTCCAATCGGCGCAGCTTTCTAGCGCAAGCAGGCCTTGCCGCCGGAGCGGTCAGCCTGGCAGGCTGCGGTGAGGGAAATCAGACCGGAGTCACATCGCCCCCGGTTGTCGGTACAACACCCTCCGTTGCAGATGTTCTTAACTTTGCGCTCAACCTCGAATACCTTGAAGCGACCTTCTACCTCACCGTAACTACCGGTAGCGGATTGCCTTCCACAGCTATGGGCACCAGCCCGGGTGCTGTCACCGGCGGCCAGGGGCGCATTACCTTTGTAAATCCCGGTATACAGGCCCTGGCAAACCAGCTTGCCGCGGATGAAATGGCGCATGTGCAATTTCTTCGTGCCACTATGCAGTCGCTTAGCCTGACTCCCGTGGACATGCCGGCACTTGACCTTACAGGCGGAACGGCAACCCCGGTGACCACCGATGCACAGTTTCTAGCCCTTGCACGACAACTTGAAACGACCGGCGTCAGTGCTTATGAAGGAGCCATTACAGCACTGGTCTCGAACACAACTGCCCTCACCTATGCGGCGCAAATCCATGACACCGAAGGCCAGCATGAAGGCATCCTGCGGCAGTATTGCATTGCCAACCATGTTGTCTCAGCTGCCGTGGACGCGGGCGATCTTCCCCCCTACGCAGCTCCTTCGGGGACCAATCCGGCGACGGTAACAACTTTCAACACTGGTGTAGCCACGGGTTTGAACACAACCCGGAATACATCACAAGTGTTGATGATTGTGTACAACAAGACTACTGCCGGAGTAACGGCCGGCGGGTTCTTTCCCAGCGGCGTCAACGGTACTATCAAGAGCACCTAATTGCCCGATGCTCGCCGACTGCGGAGTGCAGTCGGCGGCTCAATGCGAGGGACCTGTTCCTGCGGCTTGGCTATGTGGTCCTACTTTGCACTATGTATTCTTTGTCAGTGCACAAGAAGGGATCATGGGCCAGGCAGTGCATAAGTATCTAGTACGACAGAGGCAGTTCGTCAGAGAGATGATGCTTGCAAGATTACCCGCATTTGGTGGAGTGAGTTAAGTTGAAACTACTTGGTTTCAGCAAGAATATTTGCATAGAAATTTAGATCAAACAATATGGTTAAGAGGTTTTGAGTTTACGGGATAAGTAGTAGGCCTTGATGAAGTTACTTGAACGCATTTTAAGTGCTTTGTACAGTGTCAAGGTAATAGAGAACTGGGTTTCAACCTCAACGTGCTTGACAGGTTGGTGCCTGACAGATCGCCGGTGTATCTTGACGCGCCCATTGCGTAGTTTGCAGAACTACCCGCATGCCCCTGCGCACTTTTTGCGAGAGCATCAAAAACACCGCAAGCTGTAGCAAGTGCCGGAACGTCAGATGAAGCGAGTCGATCTGCAACAATGCCGCGATAAAAGCAAATCGCTCGCGCCAACCTTGCGCACCGGCTTGAGCTGCGCACTCTGTAACAAGAAAGCCGTTGAAGGCGCGTGGGGTGAAGTAGCTTTGGCGCTCAGAGGCCCAAGCCAGTGAAAACCGCCAGTCGCAAGCTCGGCCGACACTGCTACGTTCCCCTTCCACATGGAAGACTGCCAACGGCACTTTTCCGACAGGGTAGACGATTACCCCCGGCTCAGCCGTTACACAAAGTAACCAGTCCCAGTCCTGATGCTTGCGTAACCCCAGCGTAAAAGGAACGCGTATTAATAGTTCCCGCGGTGCCAGCAGAGTGGAAGTCTGGAGCAGAGCCGATCCGTACCGCCACCCGCGCCGGCAAAACAGATACTCCGTCATAGGTTCACCTGGACGGTAGGCCGTACGCGGCCAAAGCTCCTCCCAGTGCGGGCTGCGGGCTAGCACCGGGCAGCTCAGGACCGGCGTCACATCAGCCGGCAAATTGGCTGAAAAGCCTAACTGAACAGCCAGCTTGCCGGGTAGCCACAGGTCGTCATCATCCAAAAATGCAATCCAGTTCCCTGTTGCGGCACGCACACCCACATTGCGCGCTTCAGCGCCGCCCACCTGCGAGGGTAACATTAGAATCCGCAGCCGCACATCGGCAAACTGTGCCAGGGCTGCTTCTGTTCCATCCTCTGCTATCGGCTGCGGGGCCTCAGCATCCAAAGTCGCAGGACCGTCGATAACGACGATTACCTCCGCCGGGGGCAGGGTCTGAGATAAAGCACTACGTACCGCCGCAAGAACCATCTGCGGGCGGTTGCGAGTTGGAATCACTACGCTGACAGACGCATGTATCGCTACTGAATTCAGGCTCAACCTCCTTGGTTGCAATGGCTTTGTTGGCAGCATAGGCTGCCCGGTAGGCTTCCTGCTCGTTTGTAGAGGCATAGAACAGCACTGAGGTAAGAGGTAAGTTCCAATCTGGAACTCGATGCAGTCAGCAAGGAGGGCGCTTGGCAAACAACGCACACATACCATTGCGGGTCGGCGTGATCGGCTCGGGGCCAAACGGACTGGCAGCAGCCATCGCCATGGCACGCGCAGGATTTGCAACGGAGGTGCGCGAAGCCCAGGCTACCCCCGGAGGTGCCTGCCGCAGCCTGCCTCTCACTTTGCCCGGTTTCCTGCACGATTTCGGCTCTGCCGTATACCCCATGGCCGCCGGTTCGCCCTTCTTTCAGCAGCTCTCGCTTGAGACGTACGGCCTTCATTGGCTGCATCACCAGGCACCGCTGGCGCACCCGCTCGATGGGGGAGCGGCCATGACCCTGGAGAGAAATCTGGATGACGCAGTTACTGAGTTGGGCGTAGACGGCCCGGCATGGCGCGCAATGGTAGGTCCGCTGGTAGAGCATTGGGAAGAGCTCGTGCCTGAGCTGCTTGGCCCGGTATTGCACCTGCCTCGGCATCCGTTGCGCCTGGCGCGATTCGGGGCGCTCGCGGCCATGCCGGCGCGTCTGCTGGCATGCACGATGTTCCGCACGGAGCGGGCACGAGCCATGTTCGCAGGGTTGGCCGGTCACTCGTTTCAGTCGCTCGACGCGCCGTTTTCCTCGGCTATTGCCCTGGTGCTGGGTGCGGCAGCACATGCGGTTGGCTGGCCTATTCCACAAGGCGGGTCAAGCACCATTACAAAAGCGCTTCTTGGAGCATTGACGGCGGCGGGCGGTACCCTGCGCACGGCTTCACCGGTGACTTCCGTGAATGAGTTCGGGCCCGACTACCCGGATGACGCCATTGTGCTGTGCGACACAACGCCCGCAAAGCTGGCAGCACTGGCGGGGCAAAGGCTCCCAAGGATGTATGCAGGCAAACTGCGGCGGTTCCGCCCCGGACCGGGAGCCTTCAAGCTGGACTACGCGCTCAGTGAGCCGATCCCATGGGCAGCTTCCGCTTGCCGTCGCGCGGGTACGGTTCACCTCGGCGGCACCCTGGCGGAGATCACCCGCAGCGAGCGAACCATGCTGCGCGGGCGGGTACCCCGGCAGCCTTACGTGCTGCTGGCCCAGCCGACACTTGCCGACCCTACGCGCGCGCCCGCCGGCAAGCACGTGGCCTGGGCATACTGCCATGTGCCATGGGGTACGCGCGAAGACGCGACGGAACAAATTGAAGCGCAGATCGAGCGTTTTGCGCCGGGCTTTCGAGAGTGTGTTCTGGCGCGCACTGCAAGTGGACCTGCGCGCCTGGAAGAGCTGGATACCAACCTGCGAGGCGGTGACGTAAGCGGCGGCGCCATGGATATAGTCCAGCTACTGCTGCGACCCACCTGGCAAGGCTATAGCACGCCTGATCCGCGCCTGTTTCTCTGTTCATCATCCACGCCGCCCGGGGGTGGGGTTCACGGCATGTGCGGGTACCACGCGGCGCAGGCGGCGCTGCGGCGCTGGTAGGCTACTCGCTCTGGGCCAGCACGGCTCGCAATACTTCCGGTTGAAGAGGTTGCGGGTGCATGGCCGCCCAGGGATCATGCGCGGATGTTGCACGTTTGCGCCACTGCTCAAAGTTCGCTATGGCAAACTCCGGCGATCCGCTCGCCAGCTCATCCCAGTCCAGGGGCACAGCGACACGCATACCTGCCCTTGCGCGGGGCGACCAGGGTGCGACCGCTGTAGAGCCGCGCTCATTCCGCATCCAGTCCAGAAAGATGCGGCCCTTGCGCGCTGCCTTGGTCATCTTGATGAGGTAGAGCTTGGGCGCGCTACTCTCAATCGCAGCAGCAATGCCGCGCGCAAAACGTCTGAACTCGGGCCACTCCACCGATGGTTCAAGCGGTGCAACGATATGCAAGCCCTTACCGCCGGTGGTTTTGACCCAGCTTTCCAGCTGCAAATCTTTCAAAAAAGCACGGATAGCCAGTGCGCTTTCGACCAAAGTTGCCCACGGGATGGCTGCATCCGGGTCAAGATCCAAAATCAGCTGGTCCGGCTGCTCCAGTGCATCGGCCTTCGATCCCCATGGGTGCAGCTCCAGCACACCGAGCTGGGCGAGCGCGGCCAGGGCTTCCGCAGAATCAACAGTGATGTACGGCTTACCATGCCCGGGATCGTCATGATCCGGCACAGCCACGGACCCGAGGCCGGCAGGCAGGCCCACGGCAGCATGTTTCTGAAAAAAGCATGGCTTGCCGGTACCGTTTGGACAGCGAACGATAGAGACCGGACGCGCGGCAATGTGCGGGAGCATGACGGGCGCAACAGCGATTAGGTAATCCGAAAGCTGCTGTTTTGTCGTGCCGCTAGTAGGGTCAAGAACTTTGTCCGGATGGGTCAGCCTCGCTGTCTTCTTGGCCGCCGATGGGCGGCCCGTACGCACGACCGGTTTGCTACTTACGCCGGGGGCTTCGTCTTCAATCCCGTCAGCATTCAGTGGAACGCCGGTTTCTTTCACCACCTGAAGGGCAGGCTTGTCCGTCCGCATGCCCTGGAATGACGCATGACGCAGCAGCCCATCCTCGGTCCAGGTTGCAAACTGGGCCTCGCATACAAGCTCCGGGCGCACCCATACCGCGCCCTTCTTTACTTCCCGGCTCAGCGGTGCCGCGTAGGGTGGCTTAGCCTGTCGCAGGGGTTCCAACTGCTTGCGCACGGCACGGGCTGAAACCTGCGAAAAGCCGGTGCCGCAGCGTCCGCAGTACACCAGCGCGCCTTCGCGGTAGTAGCCCAACAGCAGAGAGCCCAGCCCCGACCCGCCATCCTTGGGCAGCGTAAAACCGGCAACCACAAACTCCTGACGGTGCGTGCATTTCAGTTTCAGCCATGTATCCGAGCGTCCACCGGTATACGGCGCGCTGCCCTGCTTGGCCAGAATGCCCTCCACACCAAGGCTGCAGGCATGGGCCAGCACTTCTTTTGCATCTATCGCAAGATGCTGGCTGAACTGGATCTTCGACGAAGCGACGGCTTCGATGAGCGGCTGTAGGAGAGCTTTACGTGCCTCAAGCGGCAAGCCGCGCAGGTTGTAGCCGTCCAGGTGCAGCAGGTCGAACACGAAGTAGGTAAAAGCTCCAAGTTCACCCTTTTCAAAAGCTCCTTGCAGCTTGCTGAAGCTGCTTTTCCCTTCCCGGTCGAGCACCACAAGTTCGCCATCCAGCACTGCTTGTTCGACTGCAACTGCTTCCAGGGCTTTTGCGATTGGAGGCATGCGGTGGGTCCAGTCCAGGCCGGAGCGCGTGAATAGAGCGACCTGCCGCTTACCTCCTGTTCCCGCTATCAAGTGCGCTTGCATCCTGTAGCCATCCAGCTTGAGCTCATGCAGCCATCCCGTGCCCGGTGGAACCGAGTCGGATACGGAGGCGAGCTGGGGTGGGATAAATCCCGGCATGGCCTCGGCCGGTGCATGTGCCGGCTCGGTAGCGGATTTACTTTTTGCGGCCGGCGCTTTGCCGGCTGCCACCTTGCGACCAGCTTGTTTGCCTGGTGGAGCGGATTTCCACTCCTTTACTTCAGGCACTGTCACTACGGGCAGAGTGCCATGCAGGTGCGCGTTTTTAAGCTTTTGTGCCAGGCGCGAACGGTTTGCCGGGACCTTGCCATCCTCAACCGGCTTAGAGTTCCAAACATGATCGCCGGCTTCGGCAATGGCGGCCAGGTCACGACCGGTCACGACCGAGTTCGGCGCGGAATCAGTAATGGCAAGCGTGCTCTCCTCGTTGCGCTCCCTACCGTCGTGCTCCTTGATGAGCAGCCAGTTCGGCTTGGACTCATTTGCCGCGTGTCCGCCCATGCGCACAAGTGTCCAGCGGCCCTCAAGTTTATGGCCGTGCAGGGTGAACTTGAGCGTCCCTTTGCGCAGCCCTTCGTCAAAGTCAGTGCCGGGCAGCGGTTCCCATGTGCCCTGGTCCCACAGCAACACAGTGCCGCCTCCATACTGGCCTTTGGGGATGGTGCCTTCAAAACCTCCGTATTCAAGCGGGTGGTCTTCAACCTGCACGGCAAGCCGCTTGTCACGGGTGTTGTAGCTGGGTCCTTTGGCGCAGGCCCAGCTTTTCAAGACACCGCGCCAGCCCAGGCGAAAATCATAGTGCAGCCGGGTGGCCGCATGCTTTTGAATGACGAAAGGCAAACCGCCTGGGGGAGCCCAGTTCAACCCGGCGTCACCGCTTGGTTCCGCCGTTACAGAGAAGTCGCGCATAGCCTTGTAGCGCGCTAACTGCTTATCGACTTCCCCTGTTTCGTCTACCTCATCTACCTTGTCTACCTCCTTATTGGCTGAAGCAGGTTCCGACTTTCTAGCCATGGTTCCCTTCACAGCCGGTCCAGCCAAGTGGTCTAAAAATGATGAATCCGCTCTTCCTCAACAACAACCGGCGTCGGGCGAGCGGAAGCCACTTCATGTTCCAGCGAACGTGTCACTAAATCACGTGAGCCGAGGCCTACTGCAAGAGCGAGAGCGAACACAATGCCGCCGAACAGAATCCCGAAAGCAAGATCCACAATGCGGCCTCCGATGGCAAGATGGTCCAGCACCATGGCAGCGGTCAATATAAGCACCAGCCACTTGACGCCGGTACCCAGGAGGCGTGCGTACTGGAGGTTCATGTTGACACCTGAAATCAGCACGGACCGTCCGAGGATACGAGCGATCAGCGTACCGACGAAGAACAGGATCAACGCGCCGACCACACGAGGCACATACGAGAACACGTACTCTGAAACGCCGGTTGAGGATGAGCCCGCCTCAAAAGCCGAGATGCCGACCAGGACGCCGATCAGCAGAACACTCCAGAAGACGATCCGCGAGACCAGGCGTGAAGGCGAGTGCGTCCACTCTGACAGGTTTTCATGCTGCTCAAAACGGGTATCAAAGCGTAGCGCGGCGAGAATACGCTGCGTAATCCAGGCAAGCCCTGCCCCAATGCCTAAAAATATAAGCAGAACTACCGCGAAAGCGACGAGGCCGGGCAGCAGCATCACGATTTTGGTAACGACCCGCCCTATGGAATCCAGCAGCGACTGTGTAATCTGTTGCCCCATGGTGCTCCTCTCATTGCCTCCAGCGTAGCGCCTCTAACAAATTGCTGCGCCGGGTATTACGGGTTGAAACGGTCCGGCCAGCGCCAACGCCGTACAAGGTAAGGCTTGCCTTCTTCAAAGGCGCGTGCCAGTCGCTCGGTACGTGCTTCCGCGTCAAACGCCGGGTCTGTAGTGGCCTCATTGATAAAGGAAGCTACCCAGCCCAGGTAGAGCGGCGTGAGGGCTCCAAGCAGATGAGTCCGGTTGATGGTGCGCAGGCGGTAGCCCATTGCAAAATCATAGAGAATGCGGACCCAGAGCTCGTCGGGCATGCGGAACTTCTCCGGCGCGAGCAGGGTCAGGCGCTTCAGGTCGAGCAGGGTGACCGGCGGTAGCACCAGTCCCCAAACAGCCTGCAGGCTACGCGCGCCCAGATTGAAAGACTTGATCATCGGCGCAAGGTCGATTTTAGCCGCCTCCGCCGCTACGGTGCTCCGCGCGGTAGCAGAATGAACAGGTGCCGCATGCGGTGTAGAGCGCACCCGCTGCCATAGCGGCGCGTGTGTTTCCATTTCTGCAAACGTTGAGCCCACAATCTGCGCAATTGCAGTTGCCAGATCGATATCAGCAATCGGGCTTGGATGGTCGATGCCAAGCGGCACCTCAACAACCACTGCATCCATGCCGGCAGCCACGGTAGTAGGCCAGAGAATGGGTGTGACCCCGCCCTGTGCGCGACCGGCAGCGATCATGGCAAGCCGCATGGCAAGCCGTGGGGACACGGCAAAATCCGGTGCCAGGGGAAACCGGACCCGTCGGCCATACAGCGCACGGGTGAGTGGAGCTAATATGCTGCTGTTCAACAGGCCATCAAACGGTCCGCGAGTGTACTCGGCAACGGCCAGTTCTGCCTCTCGCGCATGTATCGGGCTTGTCAACCGCGAAAAGGCTTCCGGGGTCAGCGCGGCAAGGTCAGGATGCACCACCAGGATCACTTGTGCCTGCGCCTGCCCGGCAAGTGCCAGTAGCGCGCCTTGTGCCGCTGAAGCATGCGCCCAGGGAGAATTAGTACCCTCGGCAGTAGGTAGCGGGTAGGTCAGGATTTCCAGCTGATCGTCTACCGCAGTCCGGGTATTATCCGCACCGGGGTAGGCAAGCGTCAGCCGCAGGCCACCCAGCAACCCGGAGGCAACAAGCGCCTGCATGCGGTTCTGGATCTCATCTGTCTGGACAGAGCCGGAGATGCCGATAAAAAAGGTGGTGGAGCGCTGAATGGTGTCGGACTGCCCGGCCTGGTGAACTGGGCTCGGGGCAAGCTCGGACTGCGGGCGCTCGGTTAAAGACTCGGACATACTGGATTACTCCACCCTTATGCTAAAGCAGTTTTGCTGTTGCTGCGGAGTTGCGTTTCGAGGTTGGCTGCGGCTCTCCTCCCGGAAAACCGCACCTCTCCCAGGCAGAAAGCTGCTACATGGGGTCACGTGAAAGCTGCAAAATGCCGGTCAACGGTATGCGGACCCAGGCAGGGCGATTGTTGAGTTCGTACACCAGCTCGTACAGCGCCTTGTCCAGCAGGTATACATCAAGTAACTGCCGGAAACCGGCATCGTCGGCAGGTGCAATGCTGCTACCGGCAATCACTTTACGGTAGGACTCAAGAAACTCGGATGAGACCGCAGCTTCCCACAGGCGCGCCCACGGCTCCAATGTTTCAAAGTCTTGCGGACGACGGTTTGTAATCCGCGTCAGACCGGCATAGGTGGCGTAGGAGAATGAGCGCAACATGCCTGCCACGTCCTTCATAGGCGACTGCATGGCACGGCGTTCTTCAAGCGGCCGTGCCGGCTCCCCTTCAAAATCGAGCAGGATAAAGTCGCCCTTCGAACGCAATACCTGGCCCAGGTGGTAGTCGCCGTGCACGCGGGTCCGCAGCGAGCCTGCCCCGATGCCCGACAACACAGAGAACTTGGCCAGGATGGCTCGCCGCTGGCTCAGCAGCAAGCCGGCCAGCTCTACAGTGTTTTCCTCGGCCTCTTCACCCAGCTTGGACAGGCTTCCGCGTAGAACATCAAATGCCCGCGAACCCTGGGCGGAAAGTTCCTCTTCCAGCGCACGCAGGTCTTCAACCGTTGTGAGTTGCGGGGTAAACGCAGGATCACTCGCAGGTTGCGCAAGCGCCAGGTGCAGCTCTGCGGTGCGACGGCCTAGTGTGGCAGCAGCTTCCAGGTAGTAGCCGGCGGCGTCGCGGACATGCAGCATGGCCGGTCCTTTGAGCTCTAAAGGCTTGCCGGATTGCGGCAACTGCGATTGCGGAAACTGCGAAGCCAGCGCGCCTTCGTAGTAGCGAGCCAGTTCCTCCAGCGTCCACTGCCAGCCGTCACCCTCATTCTGCACCAGGCCTTGAAGCATGGCGACTGTCGCCGGTTCGCCTGCACCCGGAGAAGAATCTGCAGGCGTGTACTCGATCGCCCCCCCAAAGGGTGCGATGTTGCGGAAGGCGGACTCCTCCGTCAGGTAGCGACCGATCTCCGTATCGGGATTGGGTCCGAACTGCTGCCGACGAAAGAGCTTCATGATAAGGCGATCGCCGAAGAAGATGGAGGTATTGCTCTGCTCGGCAGAGGAGCGACGGGGTGCCAGCTGGCCTTCGCCCCGCAGGGTTGTGAATATGGAAGAAGGCACACCCCGCAGAGCACCCTTGCGCATCGGCAACTCGCCCGATTGCCCGATCAAGTCCAGCAATGCTAACGATGCCTCATCTGCGTACATGGCATCAGCCAGTACACCGCTGCGACCCGGTGCAAGCACTACACCGAGGACCGCGTTCGGCGCAGTCTCGCGCAACGCGTCCGCCGCTTCGTTGAACACCAGCGCCAAGGGCATCAGGTAGGTTTCAGGCTCACCCGTGGTATAGCTCACCTCTACCAGTGCCAGCGAAATAGCCGACTCCGCAGTGCCGGCAAGCGGTGCCCAATCTGTAATGGAAGTACCTACAATCGCTCGACTTTTCGAACCGAACCAACGTTGGCGCGGCAGGTAGTCCGGCAGCAGCCGCTCTTCAAACAAGCGCCCTGCGGCAGCATATACACCTTCCCAGTCGCGCTCGTGACGTAAAGAGATTTGTGCCACGGCATCCGGCGTCCCGGCGTATTCAATGGATTGCCGATCCGGCGACGGCTGCAGTTCCAGCCAGAAAAAACCGTAGGAGCCAAGCGTGACGTTGTAGGGAGTCTTGGTGATCGTCGGAAACTCGACATAGCCCAGCATCTCGATAGGCACCATGCCCTCGAACTCTGCCAGGTCGAGTGTTGCCGGCTGCGCAAAGCGCGACAGGTTGGCGATGCACAGGATGGTCTGGTTTGCGTCCTCACGAATATATGCAAGGATTTTACGGTTGTCCGGTGCAAGAAAACGCAGCGTACCGCGGCCAAATACCTGGAACAGCTTGCGCAAGGAGATCATGTTGCGCATCCAGCTCAGCAGGCTT
>CAXSFX010000071.1:0-17967 GCA_964236655.1 uncultured Acidobacteriaceae bacterium
CTAGAGCGCGGATGGACCGCGTTCGTCATTGCGAATGCGCACTGCCTCGTCAATTCGTGTCAAAAAGATTTTGCCGTCACCGATCTTGCCGGTGCGGGCTGCATTTGAAATGGCGCTGATCGCCTTTTCCACCAGCTCGTCAGGTACCACGGTTTCAAGCTTTATTTTCGGCAGCAGGTCAACTGTGTACTCGCGCCCGCGGTAAAACTCCGTATGGCCTTTCTGACGCCCGTGCCCGCGCGCTTCCAGAATGGTCATGCCTTCGATGCCTGCTTCGACAAGCGCGTCTTTCACTGCATCCAGCCGCGAGGGCTGCAGAATCGCTTCTATCTTGAACATCGTTCGATTGCCCTTCTTCCTATGTGGCCAGTATGCGCCCGTTATGGCCGCCTTCTGCTTGATATCCTGACTCACCTGCAAGCACGTTCCAAATCGGCACAGCCCGGTTCAAAACAGAACTAGGCGGCGAAGTCGTACCCTTCTTCACCATGCTGCGAGATGTCCAAGCCCTCCGTCTCATCTTCCGTGGAAACTCGGAGCCCGATAACGAGGTCTACCAGCTTGAGCAGCACCAGCGTCCCCACCCCAGAAAGCACCCATGCAATGCCGACACCTACCAGCTGGTTACCCACCTGGTGCCAGTTGCCGTCCACTGCGCCTGACGGCAGCGCATTGCCTTTCGCGTCTTTGAAGATGGGATTGATCGCCGATGACGCAAAAATCCCGGTCAGTATCGCGCCCAGCGTCCCGCCTGCGCCGTGCACGCCGAAGGCATCGAGGGAGTCGTCATAGCCGAACCACCCCTTGACCCAGATCACCATGGCATAGCAGAACAACCCCGCCGCCACGCCGATAGCGAGTGCGCTCATGGGCTGCACGTAGCCTGCCGCAGGTGTGATCGCTACCAGCCCTGCCACCGCACCTGAGATTGCACCCAGCGCGGAAGGCTTGCCGCTGCGGACCCACTCTGCCGCCGCCCAGGACAGCGCAGCAGTCGCTGCAGCAAAGTGCGTGTTGACAAACGCGCTGGTTGCAAGCGGCCCGGAGGTAAGCGCCGAGCCCGCGTTGAAGCCGAACCAGCCCACCCACAGAAAGCATGCCCCGACCAGCGATAGAACAACGGAATGCGGCATCATGGGTTCCTTGGGGTAGCCCACCCGCTTGCCCAGGTAGAGCGCGCACACCAGCGCGGAAACGCCGGAAGTGATGTGCACAACGGTGCCCCCGGCAAAGTCGAGCGTAGGGAACCGGCCGCCCAGGCTTGCGTTCAACATGCCGCCCTTGCCCCACACCATGTGCGCCATGGGCGAGTACACCAGCAGCGACCACAGCGTTAGAAACACTGCCATGGCAGAAAACTTCATCCGCTCCGCAAACGCGCCTGTAATCAGCGCCGGAGTAATGATGGCGAACATGAGCTGGTAGATCATGTAGGTCTGGAGCGGAATCGTCGCGGCATAGTCGGGGTCCGGAGCAAGGCCTACACCGCGTAAGAACAGGTGATGCAGGCCGCCGATAAAGCCGCTCCCGGAGTCGAAGGCAAGCGAGTAGGAGCAGACGGCCCATAATACGGTCACAATCGCCATCATGGCGAAGCTCTGCATCATGGTGGACAGCACGTTCTTGCGCCGAACGAGGCCGGAGTAGAACAGCGCCAGACCGGGACCGGTCATCAGCAGCACCAGTGCTGCTGACACCAACATCCAGGTATTATCGGCACCGCTCTGCGCGGCAGCGGCAGCGGCTTCAAGCTTGGCGATTCGCGCTTCGGTAATGCCGGGAGCCGCACCTTGCGCAAGCCCGGAAGCGCCGCACAGCAGCGGCAGTGCTGCAAGGAGGAGGTAGCGATAGCGAGAGGAGCAGCAGGTTGACATGGCACTCCAGAAAAGCTTTTTTCGAACCGGCATTTCGCAAGACGCAGAAATGTGTTCTGTATTGCCCATACTTTTACATACTTCAGCCGGAAAGCCGAAGAAAACTGTAACGCGGCATCATTCAAAGAGCATATGGAACAAACAAATGCGGTATCAGTCGGTCGCGCATTGCTGCAGCGCAAAGCAAAATGACGTCCCATCCCAGGTACGTCCGCGCGAGCGGTATATTGGAAATATGAGTACTTCAGCCCAGCAGGATCGCTACCACTTTGGAAATCTCGGCTCTTTCTCAAAGAACAGGGAGAAGTTACGAGAAGTCACCTATGGAGAGCAGGAGCCTGAAGGCATCCTGCTGGCATCGCTGGATTCTGCATTGAACTGGGCACGCAAAAGCTCTGTTTGGCCCATGACGTTCGGCCTGGCATGCTGCGCCATCGAGATGATGTCGATGGGTGCCTCGCGCTACGACATTGCACGGTTCGGCATGGAGGTGTTTCGCCCCTCGCCGCGCCAGGCAGACCTTATGGTGATTGCCGGACGTGTGTCGAATAAGATGGCACCGGTAATCCGGCGGCTTTACGACCAGATGCCTGAGCCGAAATGGGTGATTTCCATGGGAGCCTGCGCGACTTCAGGGGGCGTATTTAACAATTACGCTATCGTGCAGGGTGTCAACCAGATCATTCCGGTGGATATTTACGTGCCCGGTTGCCCGCCGCGGCCTGAGCAGTTGATGTATGCACTGACACTGCTGCAAGAAAAGATTCAGAATGAAAAGGGAACCACCCGACGCACGCTAAACCTGTCTTAAAGCAGCTATCGAATTGTATGGAAAAGCCGCTCTTCGGAGCGGCTTTTTTAGTTTATGAGCCATTTTGGGATGAAAGTAGTAGGAGCATGGCGATTTTACTTGCTTTGTGCATGGGGAGCAGCCACTCTTGATGTTGCAAGTTCCATAGCCGATAAAACGCAAGGCCGGGCAGAACAGACTCGTACATCTGCACGGTTATCGAATCGGATACGGGGCGAAAAACACTGGCTCCAGGGCAACCTGCCAGAGTTCTGATGCTCTAAGGTGGTAAGCGTATTGGTAGCTTCGGTTTTGCGGACGCATTGGATCCGAAACGAGGGGAAACACCGCGTTTTCACCGGGAATTTTGTTCGACTTTAAGTTAGGTTGCGGAGGATAGACGCATGTATCGTGGTCCACTGGACTCTCTGAGCCGAATACTGCTTGTCGGATGTGCTGTGGGCTTAGGTGCCACAACCATTCACGCGCAGGATACGACTCCAACACCGCCGGCAGCACCGGCGCAGGGGACGTCTCCAACAGAGACGACACCGCCACAAACGCCGGCACCCACAACGCCGGCGGCAACCCCTCCAGCGGCAGCAACGCCTGCGGCACCATCTGCGGCAGGGCCCAAACAAGCGCCTATTTCTCGCATTGATATTTTTGCGGGCTACTCTTATTACGCCCCACACGGTACTGTAACTACGAATAGCGCCATTACCAACCAGCCCTTTCCTGTTCGGTATGGTTCTGTAGATTACGGGGCTATCGGCTCAGTAGCTTACTTCTTCAACCGGTATGTGGGTGGAGTCGTTGAGTATGCGGATCATGAGCTTGGCAAAAATGACAGCTTCGAGAACGCGGCAGCAGGCATCATCTTCCGCTACCCGACCCAACTTGGTGTAACTCCATTTGCCCATGGCATGGCAGGCGCTGCGCGTGTAGGTGGTCCCAATGCAGAGCCCGATGTGGTCCATGGCTATCAGTGGGGTCCACTCGTCAAGGTCGGCGGCGGTTTGGACTATGACACGCCGTTCTTAAATCATCGCCTGGCTGTTCGCCTGTTTCAGGCTGATTACGTGTACACACATGCGAACTTCGGTCCGCAGGCAATCACAGGCGGTCGCGCTAACATTTCTTCTGCCGAGCTGAGCGCGGGTCTTATCTTCAAGTTCGGCAACATCATCCCACCGCCGCCGATTACCTATGCCTGCACCGTCAATCCGACGACTGTATTCCCCGGAGATCCAGTCACAATTACCGGCAATGCAGCGAATCTGAATCCTAAAAAGACCGCGACTTATACATGGTCCGGCCAAGGCGTACAGGTTAAGGGAGACAGCTCAACGGCAACCGTCGATACGGCAACTCTTCAGCCGGGCGACTACACCGTTATGGGGCATGTCAGTGAAGGACCGAAACCCGGTCAGTTTGCTGATTGCAATGTGAGCTTCACGGTCAAGCAGTTTGAGCCGCCAACCATCTCGTGCTCCGCCAACCCGGCTACCGTTATGCCAGGTGACA
This sequence comes from uncultured Acidobacteriaceae bacterium, assembly GCA_964236655.1. Taxonomy (GTDB): domain Bacteria; phylum Acidobacteriota; class Terriglobia; order Terriglobales; family Acidobacteriaceae; genus EB88. Next base: position 4,192 of record CAXSFX010000071.1, read on the forward strand.
GCTCAACGATCAACTCAGTAGGCGTAAGCCCGCAGAATCGTCCGCTGACCTACAGCTACTCGGCATCGGCCGGCCAGATTTCCGGCACGACCAATACCGCAACGCTGGCAACAGCAGGCGCACCGGCCGGCGCAATTACCGTAACCTGCAACGTGGCTGACGACAAGGGCCAGACTGCAACGACGACAACAACCGTCACCGTCAATGCACCGCCGCCACCGCCGGCACCCAAGACGCAGACACTATGCACCATCACCTTTGACCGTGACACCAAGCGCCCGGCCCGTGTAGATAACGAAGCCAAGGCTTGCCTGGATGATCTCGCGCTCAACGCACAGCGCTCTGCCGATGCCACACTGACCCTGGTGGGCAACGCAGCCGAGGGCCAGGCAACACCGACCAAGCACGGCAAGCATGCACACAAAGCAGCCGCAACGCCTGAGCAGCTCGCTGCCCAGCGTGCAGTCAACACCAAGGACTACCTGGTAAAGGAGAAGGGCATTGATGCTTCACGCGTCACGGTCCGCACCGGCACCAAGGGTACGAACGAGGTGGATGACTACCTGGTACCGGCAGGCGCGAACTTCGAGAGCGACATCCCGGGTACCACGACCGTGGACGAGTCGGCCTTGAAGGCTCAGCCCCGTACCGCTCCTGCTGCGCACAAGCACCACCGGCACCACAGCAAGTAGTACATTGAGGGAGAGTAGAAATTACTCTCCCTCACTTGCGAGGGGCTAGCCGTACAAACGGCTGGCCCTTCGTTGTGTTTGCACCACGTTAATAAATATCTAATTTGAGGAGACCGGCTTATTGCCGGCACTGACACTATGAAAAACTGCTTCCTGCCTATTGCTTATTTACAGATGTCGAGCCTGCGCCGCACAGCCTGCGCCGCTCTGGCCTTCACAGCTATCGCTTCAGCTATGACTCTGCATGCACAAACGTCCTCCGCCCCGCATGCCTGGAATTCGGTAGGCCCCGATGGCGGCGATGCCCGCTCCTTCGCGGCTGACCCCCGCGATCCCAAGCATCTGTACCTGGGTACGCTCAGTTCCTGGATGTACGAAACAAAGGACGCCGGTAAGAGTTGGCACCGCCTGGCAAGGCTCGGCAGCGGAGACGATCTGGCGGTTGACAACATCTTCATCGACACCAGCGATCCGAAAACGATTGTCGCGGGCGTGTTTCAGCTTGGCGAGCGCGGTGGGGGCATTTACATCTCCCATGACAGTGGTAAGACCTGGACCACTGCACCTGACATGGCGGGGCAAAGTGTCCGCGCCTTGGCGCAAGCTCCCTCCAACTCGAAACTGTACGTGGCCGGCACAGTGTCCGGCGTTTTTCGCTCGGTGGATGGCGGTCAGCACTGGAGCAAGATCAGCCCGGAATCGACAGAACTGCATGAGGTGGAGTCGGTCGCAATCGACCCGGCAGATACCAACACGATGTACGCGGGTACCTGGCATCTGCCCTGGAAAACGACCGACGGCGGCGCACACTGGTCCAATATCAAGAATGGTTTGATCGATGACTCTGACGTATTCTCAATCATCATTGACCCGCATACCCCTTCCGTGGTGTATGCCAGTGCCTGCTCCGGCATTTACAAGAGCGAAACTGCCGGTGATCTCTTCCAAAAAGTTCAGGGCATTCCCTCGACGGCGCGACGCACGCGCGTGCTGATGCAGGATCCTAAAAATGCTGCAATTGTCTATGCAGGCACCACGGAAGGGCTGTACAAGACGGCAGATGCCGGCGCAAACTGGAGCCGACTCACAGGCCCGGATGTCATCATCAATGACGTCTACGTGGACCCGTCTGACGACCAGCGACTCCTGATTGCCACCGATCGCAGCGGTGTTCTGGCAAGCGGAGATGGCGGCAAGACCTTCAGCAGCGCGAATAGCGGCTTTTCACAACGTATTGTGCAAACCCTGCTGGTAGATGCCAAGCAGCCGCAAACCTTGTACGCCGGTGTGCTCAACGACAAGATTTACGGCGGAGTTTTTGTCAGCAAGGATGACGGCGCGAGTTGGCAGCAGCAATCCGATGGCTTGGCCGGCCGTGATGTATTTGCCTTGGCGCAAGCAGAGGACGGCGCTATCTACGCAGGCACGGGGAGCGGGATTGCCAAGCTGGTAGACGGCAAGTGGCAGGCCGGCGGCGAGCTGGTAACCCGTACAAGCCGCAAAACTCCGGTGCGGGAGCACGGGCATCGGCCCACACATGCCCCGGCTCGTACAACCGAAGAGATTCACAAGACAGGCAACATCGATGGCCGCGTTTACGGTCTCGATCTTGAAAATAATGTCTGGTATGCCGCTGCCGCGAAGGGTGTGTACCGCTCTACCGATCATGGCCAAAGCTGGGAAGCCGCGCCGCTGCCACCTGCCGAGTACCGTTATCTCGATGCGCTTGGCTCGCGCGTGATCGCCGGTCAGCGCAATGTACTCAAGCTGTCTGACGATGACGGTCGCACCTGGAAGGCGGTAAGCCTGCCTACGGGGCTTTCAAGTGTGAACGCGCTTGCAATCTCCGCTGATACTGCTATGTGGGTTGGTGGCCGCGAAGGTGTTTTCTTCAGCAAGGATGGCGGCGGTAGCTGGGACCAGGTTAAGAACCTGCCGCTCGGAGAGGTTGACGGCCTGGATTACAACCCCGCGCTGAAACGGGTTATGGTGTCCTCACGAACCTCCACCTCAATTTTTGGCGTGGATGCAAGCGGCACACCCTGGAAGTACTGGCAGGCCGGTTGGCGGGTACACCAGGTGTTGCAGCAGGGAGATCGCCTGGTGGGTGCCTCGCTGTTTGACGGAGTTGTGCTTGAGTCCAAGCCGGATGCAAAATCGGAGCAGGCAGGGGTTACAAACCCGGCTCCGGCACCCGGCGTACAGTAGCGTGCCTCCTGCATGGCTGCGGGACTATGCGGAAGGAGACTTGCCGACGCTGTACGCGTTGGACCAAAGCTGCTTTCCGCCTGATATCGCATATACCATGGCCGAGCTCAGCAGCTTTCTGCACCATCCAAGTGCGTTTACGACCGTGGCCTGTTTGGACGGCGGCATTACGGGTTTTGCCATTGTGCGACCTGTACGCCGCCTGCCCCGGCAGCCCGGTGCGCGTAGCATCAAGCCTGTACTGCATTTGCTTACCATTGATGTAGCAACGCAGGCACGGCGGCAAGGTGTCGGTGCGTTGCTGATGCAATGGGTTTTTGAGCGAGCTGCAAAGCTCGGAACGACTGCCGTTGTGCTTGAGGTCGCAGTCGACAATCGTGTGGCGCAATGCTTCTACCGGCGCTTCGGCTTTGTTGAAGTGGCAACGATCGCGGGCTATTACAACGGCGTTACGGACGCCCTTGAAATGGAGCGGCAGCTGCCGTCAAGTTAGGGTTTGGCGATGGCCACGGCCAGCAAGGCCGCACGGGTGGAGGTGGTCGAAGGACCTTCTGCTTTCCATAGCACATGGCCTGCCTTGTCAACCAGCAGGGCTACCACGGAGTGCTCGTCATTCTCAAGACCGAGACTACGCCGCAGCGCGGTTTTGTCCGTGTATAAAGGTACGTTCCAGTGCAGCAATTCCGGGTCAGTCTCATCAGCACGGAGCGAGGCAATCTCCCACCATCGGTACAGTACATTTTCAGGCGCACTGACAAGCATTCTGTAGACGCGAAATCCGGAATCCGTATGTTGTAACGCCTGTGCCACTGATGTCCAGGTATCGAGTTGCGGACCCTGATCGCGTGCCCACGATAACAGCAGCAGGTTTTCTGTGCCCTCAAGCTGTGAGGGCAAAAGGATGGGCGTTTTATCGAGCGATTCCGCAGCAATAGTTGGGAAAACAGGAAGCGGCGAAGTTTCGCGCGCGCTCTCCCTGGAGGCGGCACTTTGCTGGACTTGCCCACAAAGCGGAGCGGCTGCCGAACCTGCGCAGGCAAGCAGCAGAAAAGTACGCCATAGGGAACATGACCATATCGGCATCTGTCGGCATAGTAACAGTGACGCGATTCATCTCATGCCACTTTCGTTTTTACACAGTGACCCCTGTTGTAGCAGGAACGCTGCGGGAGATCGTAGCCCGTACTGATGCTCCAGTAAACTGGATAGGGAAGGTACTTATGGCACAGGCATCCGCACTTTCAATTGCACCTCATGCTACCCGGCACAGCTTTGCGACAGACGACCTTGCGCTTGAACCGATTGCCGAGAAAGTCGCGGCAGGTGAAAGGTTGAGCTTTGAGGATGGTCTTGCTCTATACCGCTCGCCGGACATCCTGGCTATTGGCTGGCTGGCGAACTCGGTACGTGAGCGCCTCCACGGTGACCTGGCTTTTTTTAACGTGAATCGCCATATCAACCCAACCAATGTGTGTGTTGCCTCATGCAGGCTATGTGCGTTCGGTCGCAAGAAAGGTGCCGAGGGAACGTACACCATGGCGCTTGAAGAGGCATGGGCAACGGCTGCGGAAGGTTACAGCGAAGCCGTAACCGAATTCCATATTGTCGGTGGCTTGCACCCGGACTTGCCCCTGGAGTACTTCCTGGACCTGGTTACGGGTTTGAAACAGCGCTTTCCACTGGTTCACGTCAAGGCATTCACCATGGTTGAGGTCGCGTTCCTGGCCAAGCGCGCCAAGTTGACAATCCGTGAGACGCTGGAGCGAGTGCGCGCGGCAGGGGTGGATTCGCTGCCGGGCGGCGGCGCGGAGATCTTTGCCGACCGCGTACGGTCTATCATTTGCGATCACAAGATTGACGGTAATGAATGGTTGGAGACTGCCGAAACCGCGCACCAGCTTGGGCTGCGGTCCAATGCAACCATGTTGTACGGCCACGTGGAGAACGATGAAGACCGTATCGACCATATGTGCCGGCTGCGCGCGGTGCAGGACCGTACGGGCGGCTTCCAGACCTTCATTCCTCTTTCGTTCCACCCGGACAATACGGCGCTGCACCACCTGCCGAAAACCACCGGCTTGTCTGATATCAAGCAGCTTGCGATCGGCCGGCTGATGCTCGATAACTTTGCGCATATCAAGAGCTACTGGCAGATGGTGTCGCCCAAGATGGCACAGATTTCGCTGCGCTTCGGTGCCGATGACATTGACGGCACTGTTGTGGAGGAGAAGATTTACCACGATGCGGGAGCGACCACGCCACAGGGCATGCGCCGCGAAGAACTGGTGCGACTGATCAAGGCGGCTGGGCGGGTGCCGTTTGAACGCGACACGTTGTACCGCGCAGTGACACGTACCGAGGATACCTTCACGGTTGCCGTGTAGAGTGTGGCTTTGTCCAGTCTGCGAGCCGATCCGCCGCTAGAGAAACCGTTTACCTTTATGGGTAACCATGAGCACAGAAACGGTTTCTCCTGACATTCGCGCAAACACTGTCTTTCACGTACTCCTGGCTAGCCTCATCGGTACCACAATCGAATTTTTCGACTTCTACATCTATGCCACGGCCGCGGTACTTGTTTTTCCTCGCCTGTTCTTCCCGGCTTCGAATCCAGCTTCGGCAACGCTTGCCTCCCTGGCGACATTCGGCATCGCTTTCCTCGCGCGTCCCATACGCTCTGCGCTCTTTGGGCATTTCGGCGACCGCATCGGACGCAAAACAACCCTGGTACTTGCCCTTTCCACAATGGGGTTTTCCACGGTGGCCATTGGTCTTCTTCCTACCTATGCATCGGCAGGCATCGCCGCTCCGCTGCTGTTGTCGTTATGCCGTTTCGGCCAGGGGATCGGGCTGGGCGGAGAGTGGGCCGGAGCCGTTCTGCTTGCAGTAGAGAACGCGCCGCCGAAAAAGCGTGCCTGGTTCGGGATGTTCTCGCAGCTCGGAGCGCCCCTCGGCTTCTTTCTCTCCGCTGTTGTGTTTCTGCTTTTATCGCGATATCTGACGCCACTGCAATTTCTTTCCTACGGCTGGCGGCTGCCCTTCCTCGCCAGCGCGGTTCTTGTTTTCGTCGGCTTGTATGTGCGAGGCACAATCCGGGAGACGCCGGTGTTCCGCAAGGCGCTCGAACGCGGCGAGCAGGTCAAGGCACCCATGCTCACCGTCTTCCGCAGCCACGGCAGGGCGTTACTGGCCGGTGTTCTTCTTTCTACTTGCACATTCGTAATCTTCTATTTGATGAGTGTATTCACACTCTCCTGGGGCACATCCGCACTCGGCTACAAACGCCAGACGTTTCTGCTCATACAGCTTGTCGGCGTCTGCACCTTTGCGCTTGCGATCCCCATGTCAGCTTTGTTTGCGGAACGCGGACGACGCCGCGCCATGATCCTTGCCACGGTGCTTACCGGTTGTTTCGGCCTGGTGATGGCACCCTTGTTTGTCTCAGGTCCTCTCGGGGTTGTAGTCATGATGGTGGCCGGATTCGCCGTGACCGGCTTCAGCTACGGGCCGCTCGGAACAGTTATTTCTGAACTATTCCCCACATCTGTGCGTTATACCGGCAGTTCGTTGGCGTTCAGCCTGGCAGGCATCCTGGGGGCTTCGTTTGCGCCCTACATCGCTGTCTCACTTGCCAAGCAATATGGGCTTCGCTACGTGGGTTACTACATAACGGCTGCTGCCGCGCTTTCACTTGTCGGGCTGTTTATGATCCGGGAAGCGAAAGATGAAGACTTGACTGGGGCGACTCCAATCGAGCTCGGGAGCGAACGTCAAAGTTTGACGCTGTAACGGGCTTGCCGCACTCAGGCAGCCGGAGGCAGCTGCACGTTTTCCTCTTTTATGGGAAGCAGCGAAGTTGCAGCCGGGGAGGTTTGCAGGGCAAGGGGAATGCCGGGCTGTTCATTCGGTTTACTTGGCAGTTCTGCTGTGCGGCTCTTGTCGCGTGCCGCCCGCCGCCGCTTGACCAGTTGCGAAGCAAGTACAAAGAGGCCCCCAAATGTAACGGCAAGCATGATGAGAGCAGCCGCGCCGTGCAGCTCCGACACATCGTTGTAGAGCAGGGCAAGGGCAAGAAACACAAACACAATATGCGCGCAGAAAACTTCAAGCGAAGCCTTGCCGAGGGTGAGGAAAGGCTCACGCTGGACGATTGGGAACACGAAACGCCGCAGCCAATAAAAAAGGGCAGTAAATGCCATCAGATTTAAGGCGCGCAAGGGCCCGATATGCCACTTGTCGAGCTGAAAAGCCAGATGGGTTTCAGTGAGGTGAGCTCCAAGCCAGCCGTGCCGCACACCCAGGAAGAACAGGCATACGGCCAGTGCACCGGCAGCAATGGGGCCGTTAACGCGTCGCAGCGGGTTGCGGCCTTCTGCTGAGGAAGCGCCCAGCCACAGGCCCATCATCCACACCGCCTGCCATGCCAGCAGGTTGAATGCGCCGCCCTCCTGCACCGGGATCTGCAAGTGCGTCAGGCGAACGATGCCGCTGTGGCACCATTCTCGCAGGCCGAGCTGTGCGCCCACCCACAAGGCAAAGCTCGCCAGCAGGGGAACGCGCCAGCCGCGACGTGCCGCCCAGCCCAGCACCAGCGGCGTGCCGGCTAAAAACAGAACATACAACGGCAGAATATCGAGCAATGGTGGGCAGTACAGTAGCAGCACAGACCCGGCAATCGCAGTTGCGGGATGCGCAAGATAGAAGTTGAGCAGGTTGTAGATGGCTGCGCGATGCGTGGTCACAGCCAGAGCCGCTACCACCGTAAAGGCCAGTGTCAGCATAAGCAGGTGAATTCCGTAGATTTTGAGCGCCCTGTGCCACAACTTGCTGCGCAGCCCGGCGCTGTCTTCCGCTGCCTGACGGCTGTAAATGCGCGCTACCAGGAGAGCTGAAAGGAATACAAATCCTTCTGCCGAGGAGAGGAAACCGAAGGGCTGGTTGACCCACTCGCTGATGCGTGTGGGGAGGTGCGTCAGCGTCATCCACACCAGGAAGAGGCCGCGAAGAGCATCGAGTTCGGGCCGTCGCTGGAGTTTAGGGAAGCGCATGCTGGTGGATTAGACGGGATTTGCCGAATGGAGTTGCGCGGAGTTGGGGCGGCTGCGCTGAATGTTGGAAGGTATAGGTCGGCGGGTGGGGCTGAGGGTAGATAAGTTACGACAAAGGCGTTTATCAGGACTAACCAAGGCTCACCTCACTACGACAACTGGAGTCGTCGTGGATAAATTCAAGAGCGACGAAGTCCCGAAAGTCGGTTATATGGATGACGTGGGTGATGGGCCCAGCCCCAGTTTTGGTTCATAAGCAGAGACGAACGCTCGCGCCTTGCCGCGAACGCCCTCCCACAGGGGATCCCGGAGGACACCGTTGGCGTCTCTCCAGCTGTCGGGTCCACAGTCGAAATCTAGAATCACTTGAGCGAATTCCTTGGCGGTGCGGAGCTGCTGGTCAGAAAAGCGCGCATGATTGTCCTCTATGAACAGCTCCAGATGCATGTCATCAAGTAAGACGCATAGTAGTTCAGCCGGACGCTCCCAAGCATGCGCATCTGGAGCAGTCCACCTTCGTGTTTGCGTTTCCTCATCCGCAACAGCTCTTGCGCCTTGGAGAAGGTTCGCAATCCAGAGTTCATAGGTGATTGCCATTTGAGAATAGTAGCTTTTTAGTGAAAGGCTTCGCGCAGTTGGAACACCGAGCCTGCTGCCCTGGGCGATCTTGTACTCACGGAAACCAGCGTTTCAACCACGAACGGAGTACAAGGGCAGGCTCCGGGCAATTATGATGGTATAGCTGTTATACATATGCAATTCGACTTTGATCCCGAGAAAAGCAAGCGGCTCAAAGCGAATCCCGAGCGGGGCATCGGCTTTGAGGAAGTGCAGGCACTCTTTGGCGCGGAACACATCACCGACAGGCGCTCCGATGATCCCGAGCAGTTCCGTGCCATCGGGTGGGTGAGCGGCACGCTGTACAGCGTGATCTATGAAGTTCGACAGGATGCCGATGGTGAGTTCTATCACCTTGTGACTTTATGGAAGGCAACGAAAGAGGAAAGAGGAGCGTATGCCGAAAACATCTAGTAAACCGGTCGCTGCTGAGGAGATCGCCGAGATGGCGGATCGAGGACAAGACATCTCAGCGCATTTCACGAATCAGTTTACCGTTGTCAGGCCAGTCCAGCGAGTGAATGTAGATTTCACCGCACCGATGCTCAAGGAGCTGGATCGTGAGGCCGAGACGCTGAACATCAGCCGGCAGGCCGTTATCAAGACCATGCTCCGTGAGGCTCTTGACCGACGCTACCTTGCGCAGCAGGCGCGTCAAGCTCATTAGACCGCTCGTAAGCTGGGACCGAGCTGCCGGTGTTTAGAGCGGATGGAGGAAAGCAAGTCCTTCGGCTTCGCTCAGGATGACTCTTTTCTTTGAGTGATGGGGGGGGAAGCAGGTTCTTTGATTGTGCTCAGGATGGCTCTATTCTTGAGTAGCAGGAAAAGCAGATCCTTCGCTTTGCTCAGGATGACCCCTCTGCTGTGGCTGCGGTGCAATTGCGGCTGTACGGCTGCGGCTGTACTCTATCGGGTGGTTTTAGGGATGGGTTAGCCGAGGTACTCCTTGATAAACGGGTCGTCGGAGTGCACCAGGTCCATCGTGGAGCCGTTGAAGACGAGTTTGCCGTCATGCAGCATAAGGAAGGCGGTGCTTTCGTCTACCCCGCCGTCCGGCAGTTTTTCCATCTTGTTCGTCTCTTTGTTGAAGCGGTGCGTAGCCAGCATAAAGGCGTCTTGCAGCCGGTGCGAAACCAGCAGGGCGCTCGATCCGGAAACATCGCGCTGCTTGATGACGAGCTCGATGATGGTAGTCGAGGTAATGGGGTCGAGGCCCCCGGTAGGTGAGTCATACAGCACCAGCTCCGGGTGGCTGATGATGGCACGTGCGATGGATACGCGACGGCGCATACCGCCTGACAATTGCGAAGGAAACTTGTCAATGGTTTGCTCAAGCTCGACGAAACATAAGACTTCGCGGACACGCTTATCGATTTCATCGGCAGGGACGTGATCTTCGTTGAGACGGTAGGCTACGTTGTCGCGCACTGTGAGCGAGTCAAAAAGAGCGCCTTCCTGAAAGACCATGCCGATATGGTCGCGCAGGGCAAACATGTCTTCATCCTTAAGAGTGCCCAGGTCCTGCCCGAAGATCCGGATAGTCCCCGAGTCAGGCCGGATGAGCCCGTTGGCGAGCTTGAGCAGCACGCTTTTGCCCACGCCTGCCGGGCCAAGGATGATGCGCGTCTGACCGCCGCCGAGCTCAAATGAGATTTTATCGAGAACAGTGTGGGTGCCTGATTGTAGAGACACCTCATCGAAGACGATAACCGGCTCCCCAGGGTGCTCTTCGCTCCAGCTTTTATGCTCTTTTTCATCCGGCATGGGTTTAGCGTCCAAAGATGCCGATCATGAAGCGGCTGAGAATGAAGTCGCTCACAATGATCAGGATGGAGGAAACGACAACGGCCTGGGTTGTGGATCGGCCTACGCCTTGCGTGCCGCCCTTGGTGGTCATGCCGTAGTAGCAGCCGATGGTTGCGATGATGAAGCCGAAGAACACAGGCTTGATGAGGCCCTGAAAGATGTCGCCGAAAACAAGCGCCTGAAATGCGGAGTGAAAATACTGCGAGCCGCCCTGGCCGAGGAGAAACACGGCGACTGTACCGCCGCCGAGAGTACCCACGGCGTCAGAAAGGATAGTCAAAAAAAAGAGCGTGAAAATGGTCGCCACGATCCGCGGCATGATGAGCTTTTTGAGCGGGTCCGTGCCGAGTGCGCGCATGGCATCAATCTGTTCGGTCACGACCATAGACCCGAGCTCTGACGCCATGCCGGAAGCATTGCGTCCGGAGACCATGAGGCTGGTGAGCACCGGGCCGAGTTCCTTGATCATGGACAGCGACACCAGCTGGCCGGTGATAGCGGCGGCACCGAACTGCGACAGCGAGGATGCCGATTGGAGCGCGAGCACGCCGCCTGTAAAGAAGCCGGTGAGCAGCACAATGGGTATGGAACCGACACCGATGGAGTCGGCCTGCGTGACGATATCGGCTACATAGAGCGGGCGCTTGAAAAGATTGAGCAGCGCGCGCCCGGTAAGCAGCGCGTACTCCTGCAGGGCAAGAAACGAGTTTTTCGCAAAACGATCCAGCGTGCTGTCTGCCATGAAGTGTGTAGCACCATTGTAAAGGCGGCTTCGGCTTGGATGCAGCACGACGTACCGGGCGTCGGGTTATGCTTGCCGGATCATGCTTCCCGGATGCGCTTCTTGATCTCGATATTGAGGCGCTTGATCTTCTGGTTTAGGGTTGAAAGCGGGATGTGGAACTGCTCTGCGGCTTCGGTCTGGTTCCAGTTGGAGCGCTCCAGTTTGTCGATGATGATTCTGCGCTCAATGTCTTCCATGATGTCGAACAGTGAAGCATTTGCAGAATGTTCCAGCAGGCTTGAAGAGTAGGAACGTCCGGTAAGGTGCGAGGGCAGCAGCTCCAGGCCGATGACAGGGCCGGAGCTGAGGACGACGCCGCGCTCCATGACATTCTCAAGCTCGCGGACGTTGCCGGGCCAGTCGTAGTCGAGCAGCGCGCGCAGAGCTTCCGGGGAGAGAGTGCGGTCGGCCAATTCGTTTTCTTCGGAGTAGCGCCGCAGAAAAAAGGTGGCAAGCGCCGGGATGTCTTCACGGCGCGCCCGCAACGGCGGCAGCTCAAATCGGATAACATCGAGCCGGTAGAACAGGTCTTCGCGGAACTTGCCTTCTTTCACCGCCTGGCGCAGGTCCACATTGGTGGCAGTGATGATGCGCACGTCTACCTGGATTTCCTGGGTACCGCCAAGGTGCATGAAGCGTTTGTCCTGCAGCACGCGCAGGATTTTTGCCTGCGTATCAAGCGGCATGGTGCCGATTTCGTCAAGAAACAGCGTGCCGCCGCTGGCGACTTCAAACAAGCCCTTTTTCGCCGAGATGGCCGAAGTAAAGGCCCCTTTCACGTGCCCGAAAAGGGTGGATTCCAGTAAATCTGTCGGCACAGCACCCGTGTTGATGGGGATAAACGGCTTGTCCTTGCGCGGCGAGTTCGCGTGGACTGCTTTTGCGATCAGCTCTTTGCCTGTGCCGCTTTCACCCTGGATGAGCACGGTGGAGCGCGAGGGCGCTACCTGTGCGACAAGGTCGAATACACGCAGCATGACTTCGCTTTTGCCGATGATGTTTGGGAAGCTGTAGCGCTGCTTGAGCGCGCGCTTGAGCTGGACGTTTTCCTCCTCGGCGCGATAACGCGCGATGGCAGTGCGAATATCAGCGAGCAGCTTTTCGTTATCCCAGGGCTTCTGAACGAAGTTCTGCGCCCCGGCGTGCATCGCGTCCACCACGTTGTCAACCGTGCCATAGGCAGTCAGCATGATCACCGGCAGGTCCGGGCTGCGTTCGCGGATGAGCTGTAGAATTTCGATACCATTCTTGCCGGGTAGCGCCAGGTCGAGCAGCACCAGATCGTAGGGCCGCTGTCCAATACGGTTCAAACCTGCTTCGCCGTCAATGGCCATATCTACGCCATAGCCTTCGAGCTCCAGCAGGGTTTCAAGTGTCTCGCGGATGCTTGCTTCGTCGTCTACGATGAGGATGGTGTGCCCGGTGCCGTGGCTTGCGGCTGCGTCTATGACCGGTGGCGCGTACATCGTTTCAGGCATGCGCTATCTTCTCCTGTATGTCCGTGGCCGAAGCTGTGAGAAGAGGAAATTCAAGTGCGAACGTGGTGCCTGCGCCGGGCCGGCTTTCCACATGAATCTTGCCGGCATGCTCCTGCATGATGCCGTAGGTTACCGCCAGGCCGAGACCTGTGCCGCGGCGCTGGCCTTCTTTCACGGCAGTCTTGGTTGTAAAAAAAGGATCGTAAATGCGCGCCATGTACTCAGGCGCGATGCCGGAGCCCGTATCATTCACCTTCATAGTCACGGCGGTGTCGAAGCCGGTATGCACCCGCAGGCAGCCGCCTTCTCCCATCGCGTCCCTGGCGTTCAGGAACAGGTTGAGAAATACCTGCTGCAGCTTGCCGCTATTGCCGTGGATGGGAGGCAGTTCGGGATCGAGCTCTGTAATAACCTCGATGCGAGCGGTACGCAACTGGTGCTCCAGCAGGTTCAGCGTTTCACGCACAACGGCGTTTACGTCAGTCGCGCGAAACTCTGCGCCGCCGGTACGAGAAAAGTTCAACAACCCGTTTACAATCTCTGACGCACGAAAGGTCTGCCTGGTGATTTTATCGAGCAGCGGCGCAAGCCTGTCCGCTTCTTCACCGCGCCCGCGCAGCTGCTTGCCCAGCATTTGCGTATACGAGGAGATGACGGCGAGGGGTGTGTTGACCTCGTGCGCCACGCCCGCAGCCAGCAGTCCGATGGAGGAAAGCTTTTCTGCCTGCGCCAACTGCGCTTCAAGGCCTACGCGCGCCGTGATGTCATCAATCAGCACAATGCGACCCAGGATTTGGAACTCGCGCGAGACCAGCGGCGCAATGGAGATGTTGGCGACCCGGCTTTCTTCCTGCGGCACGGCCTGGAGCGTAATCCGGGGTGCAGCCTGGGCACGACTCGCCAGCGGAAACTTGTACAAATGGTGTACGCCCGGGTTGTTCTTGACTTGATCGAACTCGCGTACAAACGCTTTATCAAATACATCGCTGAGCCGCTGACCCAGTACCAGGGCGCGCGGCACGGCGAACAATACTTCCATCTGCGCGTTCCAGCTTTCGATGCGCTCTTCAAGATCGACCGCGACGATGCCTATGTTGGTGGATTCGACGATGTTCTCGTTAAACTCCTTCAATCGCTCGAAC
>CAXSFX010000072.1:0-17942 GCA_964236655.1 uncultured Acidobacteriaceae bacterium
TATTCCACATGGCTCTTACCCAGCCTTAGAGGGAAGTAACTTATGCCGGTTTTGAGATCGCAGCTCAGTAACATTGCCAATCCTCAGCCAGCCTTGGCCGAACAATCAGATGATAGGCACAACTCCCTTTCAGGAGAAATGATGTCACCGGACCAGCATCAGGCCTTGAACAATAGCTCAGGGGTGAGTGCACTTTTTCTAAGCCATGTTTTCGAGCAAAACGCGAACGAAGTCACTCCCCCTCCGTACGAGAGTGTAGGAGCGGATGCCCCTCCTCCTTATACATCCGCGTTCCCGGCCGCACCGCCTTCTGCCCCGGCTGCACCACCGCCTTCTGGCTCAGCTGCTTCCGATGGAACTCGTATTCCTCAGCCAGGAGATACGAGGCCCCCGGGCGACACCCGCAGCGCAGACCAAATTATCAATAGCAACCCTACCTTGAAGAATTTAGGGAATCAGAGCAACGTTGAAGGCAACCTGAAAAAACAGGTTGGCGATTGGACAGACCCCAAGCTCTCGCCGGACCAGCGCGCTGACGCGGCCTACCGGGCAAGTGAAGTTATCACTTTCGTAAAAACCTGCAATGCATCGGATGGCTCGAAGCGATCAGATGATGTCACAAAGGACGGAAAGATCGATGGGTTTACGAAAGATGGGCAAGCTCGCGATGGAACGGAAGCCGGCTTGCTGCAAAACTTCGGCAAATCCGGTTACTCCGCGCTGCAGACAAGCAATCATAACCTCTCGAAGACGAATGATAGTTATGTAAATAAAGACGGTACAACGCAGAGCACTGTAAAACACGAGGACAAAGAAGCCTTAAATGGTCTTAAAAAGTTTGCAAAGGGACTATTGAAGGTGGTCAAGGTCTTCGAGAATGTCGCTTCCAAGATAGCGGGATTCGTCGCCGATCTAAAGATTCCAGGCATCAGTCAGCTCGCCGGTGCCGCCTCCGTGGGAGCCGAAGCGTTAAGTCAAGCCGCGAACGTTGGGCAAACAGCTCTGGAAGGCGGCGATGTAAAGGGTGCCGCAAAGCAACTCGGCGTACAAGTTGGAGAAACAGCGCTTAACGCCCTCACCGCACCAGGTGCCGGGAAGGCGCTCGGTGAAGGTGTCAAGGGGATTACAGACCTTGCTGCACGCAGCGCGAAGGAGGGAGGTAAGCAGGTCGCGTCAGAAGGTGCTCAGGATAGTGCGTCAGATATGAAAGCAAAAGCAAAACAGGGTAGTGAGAAAGGTGCATTGCAACGTGGATAGGTTAGGTATGGACAGAGTTTATTTCGAACAGGAAAGACAATGACATACTAGAGATCCGTGCATACGATGCATGTGCAGTAGCGAATAAACCATTTTGAGCAGAAGCGAGGAGGTGGCGTAACCTGCGCTGTTGCCAGTACGGTTGGATTCTAATGCCGGGTGCCTGTTTTGAGCTGCTATCGACTGCTCTTCTTCACCGATGAAGCCACTCAGTATGTTTGTGTTTGGTATCACTCATAAGCCCGAGCTCATGGGACACAAAGTAGCAACTTTGTGCCGGAACTCTCGATCACTCCCATAGAATGCATGCCGTGTTTCATCAGCGACGGATGGTTGTTTGTGGAAATAGTCTTTGCCTTTCCCGAAAGGCACAGCCTTGAATCCTCTTACCTCATCTTTCGTACCCTCCTCGCAACTTGAGAGATTAAGTCCAGATCATGGGACGGTGCCCCTGGAGGCAGTCTCATCAGCGACCGCTCCAGTAGCGGTTCCGGCCGGCGCACCAAGCTCCAGCTCAGAAGGAGCAGCCCAGGCCGATGCGGGAGCGTTGGAGCGCCCTCCCGCTGCGCATGGTCCTACCCAGCATCACGGGCATGCACGTCGGCAGCAGCCGCGCCAGGAGCCGGCACTTAGGAATCGCGTGAAGAGGCTCCCGGTGTCTGGACTCCGTGGGAGTGAGGACCTTGACGAGTTCGAATGTTATGAACTGAGCCTCCAGCCTGACGTCCCAGATCATGAGCAGTTTTCTTCTCTTTGCTCGTCTCCCGAACATTTCCAGTCAGGCGAACACCAACCGGCTGAAGCGATTGCCGAAGCAGGCGGCCAATCTCCTTCAGGGTTAAGTGAGCGTGCTCAGCAGCCAGGTGCGCGAGCGTCTTTTGAGCGGTCATTGGCATCGGCCCCGGCAGCCGCTCTACGACTGGAAAACGAGTCAAGGCGACCGCAGGATAAGGTTCCGGCGCAGAACACTGTCGCAGGAGAGTTTGCGCCGCCGCGTCTGCCGCAATCGTCTTTCATGCGGTCGTTGGCATCGGCTCCGGCAGCTGCCCTGCGTCGGCAAATTGAATCGATGCGGTCATCACCGGATAAGCTTTCAGCGCAAAACGCCGTCCCGGGAGGAATGGGGTTGCCACGGCCGCCGCAGGAAGCTATGAGGCTCCCACTTAAATCGTCCCAGGCAGCTGCCCTGCGCCGGGAAAATGAGTCAATGCGTTCATCGCCGAATAGATCTTCGGCGATGAACGTTGTCGTAGGAAAAATGGGGTTGTCACAGCCGCCACAAGCAGCCATGAGGCTCCCGCTTGTATCGCTCCAGGCAGCCGCCCTGCGACTGCAAAATGAATCGCGGCGGTTATCGCAGGGGTAGGTTTCGGTGCACCGTGGATGTAAGTGCGACAGTTAAGATTACGTTCCTGCAAATTACCTCAGAGTAGATCGTGCCTGCGAGTCCCACAACAAATGGAAAGAACTCTCGATAACTTTGAAACGGTTAGTCCTTTGGGCTAATAGGCTTAGCTGAATCTGCGACCGCTTCCGGCGACGAACCCTTATTTTAGGAAGGTGTAATGATGAATAACCTTAGCCAAACCTCTTCCACGTCTTCTCTTGCCTCGCAACTGGAAGAAGCAGCTCTGGACCGCTCCGGCGAATCCACTGCCGTTCCGCGGCAGGATTCGTCCACGCGACCTGTTTCTACCGGTCTCGTGGGTGCCCCGCTCCCAGGCACGCAAAGCGAAATAGCCCAGGTAGTCACAACGTTCGCCGCTGAGTCTTCAGGCACTCGGGCACCGGGTGCCTCCCATTCGCAAGGAACGGCGCGCGGGCAGCAGTCTATGCAACCCTTGCGGCGCAGATCCTTGGCAGAGAGCTCCAGGCCGGCAAGCCGAGGAGCAACGGGATCTACCTCTCGCGGTCCAGGAGAAGATGAAGAAGTGGAAGATAGCCCCTCTTCAATACGGACGCAAAACCCCTTGCATGAGGCTCTTCCCCCGACTTACCAAGAGGCTGATCCACACCCTCACGCTTCCGCCTTGCCTAATCAGGGGTTCCTTCAAATCAACGAGCAGGAGTCCTCCGGGCCGCCACCAACTTACACACAAGTTGCTAGGAACTCTGAAAGGTATATTGATTCCAACTTGGTTGAGGGTTTAGCCGAGTCTGAGTCTGGGTCTGAGGCATCAAGCGAGCAGTCGTTGCTGCCGCCGCTAACACATAATCCTGTACAAACACTTGATATGGTAGGCCAATCGGTCATGGACCGATTGCCCGGCTTCTTCCAATCCATGCGCCAAGGAGCACCAGCCGAAATAGCACCTGGCCCGGTTGCACCCCCACCCAGAAGGCGTAACCTCTTCAGTCATCCGTTGAACCCGCAAGCAAGAGCGGAACACCGGCTGCGGGAAGTGATTGCAGCCGGAGACTCATCTTTGGCACGCAACATGTTGTCAAGCGGTGTACGGCCTGATGCACAGTCAAGGACAAATCGCCACAATGCATTTCACAAAGCGGCGCTGAGTACCGGTTTTCCGGCAGGAACCCTGAACGGGTTCGCAACTGAGATGTTGGAATCAATATCGCATCAGAATCGTTTCACGGCAGTCCATGCTCCAGACAGGACCGGTACATCTCCACTACAAATGGCCCGGGCGCAGCGCGATGAGGCGATGCGGCAGCAAGCAGAGCCGGGGCTGTCCCCGGACGCGCATCAGCGAAGCGAACAGCTGGCAGATAACCTCAACGGTTTAGTGGGTGCTATGACGCCGTATGACTTGCAATCTCGAGAAGACGGGGCAGCAGATATGCTGCGAGCTACAGTTAGATCAGGTAGGGTCGACTTGGTACAAAATATGTTAGCAAGAGGGGCAAGGCCCGATATACAGGCTGAAAATAGTCGCTATAACGCGTTTCATGAAGCAGCACTAACCAGTCGTTTCCTGTCCGGAACACTCAACGGTATTACCGATGAACTGCTCAACGCAGTACCCGTCCAAAATCGCGCTGCTGCAGTCCAGGCTCAAGACCATGCCGGTATATCTCCTATACAGCACGCCCGGCACCAGCTTAACCGAGTAAGACGGGAGCAAAGGTCACCTGATTTGGATGCAATGGGGCAGGGGCGTAGAGAACACCTGGCGAACAACCTTCAAGGCTTGATGGATGTGATAGAGCCGTTTGACCCGGAAGCTGCCGAGGCAGAGCGGCTTCGAGAAGGGGTGTGGAGGGGAGATGTACCCCGGGTACAAACTATGTTGTCCAGGGGGGCTAATCCCGCTATGCAGTCTAGGCCGTACCGCCAGAATGCATTTCACCAAGCTTCTGGAGGTACGCCTTTTCCACCCGAAAGTCTAGGCGGTATTACAGAGCAAATGCTTGCAAATGTACCGGAGAGGGAGCGTACTGCGGCAGTCCACGCTCCAGACCGAAATGGCGAGACTCCTGTGGAACAAGCTGAATCAGCGTTTGAGGAAGCGGATTTTAGCCGTATGGAAGAGGGTCTAATGCCGGATGAGCACCAGCGAAGACGGGATCAAGCGGACAACATTCGCGGCTTAGTGGATGGCATGAGGCCGTGGCACGATGTAGAGCATCGGCTACAGGCAGGAATAGCATCTGGAGATGTACCTCTGGTACAAACCATGTTATCAAGGGGTGCCAGGCCTGATAGACCGATCGGGATTTCTGACCGTAATGCATTTCATGAATTGTTGCGAAGCACTCAGATGCCGCCGGAGATTCTGCATGACTTGTTAGAGAACGTGCCGGAAGGGGATCAACCCACGGCAGTCAGGTTTCAGAATAGGGATGGAAATTCCCCCTTGCACTTAGCTTCGGCGCAGCTTGGGCGAGCGCGGCGAAGGCAGATGGAACCTAATTTGAGTCAAATGGAGCAGCAGCAAAGAAATCAGCAAGTGAACAATCTTCAACCCGTGGTAGACACCATGGCAGAGCGTGCTCGTCAAGTCAGAGAACCACTGCTAAACTTCTTCAATCGAACACCGAGTCAAGTTGAAAGTGAAGCCTTTCTCGCATCACCTACCGACTCAGAGCCGGAGCTTCCATAGATGCTTCAGAGTGCGGGCTGCCGTTAAATTTGCAATCAACTCTTCAGAGCTCGACCGTGCTGAGAGCACCCGGGCTCTGTTGCATTAACGAGCGGCTCCAAGGAGACGGAAGTTATCAGCGGGTATAACAGGTTAATACTCAAGCGTCATCGCTTCGCGGTTAAAATTATTCTGCTATGTGTTCGCCGGTACTGCAAGTACGAGATCAACTACCGCAATCGGCAGCGTAGCCTAACCGTAAACTGCATGTCTTGAAAATGGCTCTATTGGATGACAGTACCCATTTGCAAAAGAGCCGGATCACCTACCTGCGTTTGCCCGCATCTGACATCGCCTTGATAATCTCGTCTTTCTCTATTTTCGACAAATCCCTGTTTCCAGCCAGTGGAGCTGTAAACTTATTTCCTTGCATATCTCTCTCCACTGCTATTTCCATTGTGCGCACTATCAATCCTATGGCTTCGTTTTTACCAGTCCCGAAGTCCCGCACCAATTGATATGCCATACCAATTTCAGGATTATCCTTAATCAATTTTTCAACTACCTTGTCCTGATCTTTTGGCTTTGCCGCCTGAATTTGCCTAAGTGTACTCACAATACCGGGAATCCTATCCGGATCGCCTACGCCCATGTAGGATTTAATGGAGTTGTACGCGTGCTCTGCAATCTCTTCCCGCCGCTGTTTTTTTGCCAGCTCTGTCTTGTCTTCATTAACAAACCTGCTTGGAAAGATTTTGCCGAAAATGTGTTTCTTCTCCACGGATTGCACCGCTTGACGGCGAAGAGCTTCGTGGGCTGCATTAACTGCCTTCGCCGGCATTTCATCTGCGGGAACGGTGCGAGCGGGAAGAGTTCCTATGATCTCGTTCGCTTCGTTTCGGATATGCACTTCGGGATCCGTGAAACCATCTTTCGAACCTTGAGCAAAATCGTATCTATTGATTAAATCGGCGCTTTTTATTTTGTTATCTTTCATTTCGCGTGCGCCCCTTTTATAGCCGCGAAGAAGTCTGCTCGGATCTATGCTGCTGACGCCGGTTACTGTATAGCCGGCTGTTCGCAGGGAGCTTTCGGCGGCTACGCTTGCGCCATGCGAGGCACCGGCAATCATGGCAGAACCCACTACAGCCGCGGCGCTGTGCGCCAGATCGTACAACGAGCGATCCCTTTGTTTCACAGCAATCTGATTGGCGATATGGTCTGCGAGTAATATGTCCTTGGCATGAAGACTCGCCTCCGCCACTGTCGGTTCTTTCGACTTGGCTTGTTTCCAGACTTTTTCTATATCGTACTGAAATTTCCCTTTACTATCCTTCGTCAAAATCAAGGTGTCTTGGGCCGGGTAGGCCTTCGATTTTGGAAGGGGAGGATTTTGTCCTAACAACGCTTCATTTACCGCATCTACCCTTTTTCCACTAGCAACTGATTCGTTGAACTTCTTAACGTCGTCTTGAAGAAAACTGTCAAGATGCTTGGCGTATCGTTGCTTTTTGTCATGCGACGCAGCTGCATTGAAGGCGAGCCCTGCTGCGTGAAGCCCACGCTGACCCGCCAGCACTCCGAATCCTATCTGCTGGATAGCGGGATTTGTCGAGCCCGGCATGGCTGTCCCGTAAGCCGCTGCGGCGATCGGCTGCCGTCCGGGAATACGTGCAATCTCCCCTGTTATGTGCGGCCTGTTACTGTTCAATCCCAATGGTTGTGCGCTTCGATCGGTAAACTTCCGTGATGGCACGACGAAGCGGCCAGGGGTTTTAGGTGGCGTTCCGCTATCTTTAGCCGCAGCCTTCTGCGAAGATATCGGCTCCTTTGCAATGTCAGATAGCACATTGTGGTACATACGTTCTGTATGTAAATCATCTAGGGAATTTTTCTGCTGCGCCGGATCCTGACTTGCTTCTTCAGAAGGGGCTTGTGGCGGCTTCTTTGCAATGTCAGCTAACATATTATGGTACTTGTTGTGATATAAATGCACTGCGGATAAGTAGCCCAAAGAGCCTTTTGGCTGCACCGGAGTTTGACTCATTTCTACCGGGTTGCTTTGCTGCGGCGCAAATTCAAAATCAGATGCTCCCGCTACGTCCTCAGCATTTACAAATGAGTGTTGTGCCGGAACTTGATTCGCTCCTGCCGGGTTGCCCTCCGGCGGCTTCTTTACAATGTCAGCCAATATATTGTGGTACATGTGCTCTGCGGATAAATAGTCCGAAGAATCTCTTGGCTGCACCGGAACTTGATTTACTTCTACCGAGCCGGCTTCTTTCGGTTCCTCTTCTGTAATTGTCGATAATTTATCCAGCTTGTGTGCGCCCGTCTCAAAGCGTCGGCGGCGCACCGGCGCAAGCTTGACTTGGCCTGGCTTGCCTGCCGATGGTTGTGCATGGTGTAAATGCATCGAGTACGCATGGATTGAAGGTTCTTTCGTCTGCGCCGGAACTTGATTTGCTCCTGCCGGCTCACCTTGCTGCGGCAAAAATTCAAAATCAAAGGACCCCACTACATTCTGGGCAAGTGCATTTGCAGACGGGTTCGGAGCCGGAACTTGATTCGCTTCTGCCGGGTTGCTTTCCGGCGGCGCAAATCCGAAATCAAATGCCTCCGCTACGTCCTTGCCGATTACGTTTGCAGACGGGTTCAGCGGAAAGCTCATTGACCTACTTCTCCTATCATTAACGGAACCCTATGTCTCACCTTTTCCATAGCGGGGTCTCTCACTTGAAGTTGAGCATGGCATCAGAACTTACCGGAAATCAGCCTGGTAGAAAACTCTCGTTGGCTGGACACGTCAATCCAACTGGTGATTACAACACCTGTCAGACAACGTGACAACTTCGCAAACTCGTCAAAGCTCCTATACGCAGTCGCTAGCCTCGAATGAGTAATCGGACTTATACCCTTTAATCCTGAATCTTTCTGTGACCTTGGTAGATGCAGGAGCTTGTCTCATACCGCATCCCAGGAAAGTCGTTCGGCGTCACCCTGTGAAGTTGTTGTCGTAGAACTTTGAAGTGTCCATTGCCATTTTCATGGGGTTTCCACTCGGATCTGGGACCTGGTCCTGCATGGGATACTGGTAAGCACCCCCAGGAGCGTTGTTTCCACTGAGCTGTCCGTTGCCGTCGGTGATTTGGATCTGGGTCGCATCGTTTCCTGCCGTGATCTGGCTGACATCTTGCGAGACTTGCAGTGATCCGTCCGGGTTGACCGCGAGGTTCGCCTCGTCCAGGTTTGAGCTGTCCGGAATGCTTCCGTCCTGATTGAGCTTGATGAGTCGGGCGGACTTGCCGTCCGGCCCGTCGGCATTGACGTCGAATGAGCCTGTTTGTCCTTGCTGAAGATCCTGCTCGCCGACGAGTTTGCCTTGAGCGTTTTCCCACCCGAAGCGAGCAGCTGCCCCTGTGTTGTTGTCAACCTGCTCAATGACGCCGTGGCCGCTGACATTGCCACCGTCAATGTCAACGCTTGACCCGTTTGCTGCACTGGCTGGAGCTGCCGCACTAGGCAGGGTTGCTGCACTAGCTGGGGTTGCCGCGCTAGGCGGAGCTGCTGCACCCGCCGGAGCTGCTGCACTAGCTGGGGTTGCTGTATTGGTGGGGGCTGCTGTACTGGCCGGAGCTGCCCCGGCATTATTTGAATTTCCTGCCGATCCGGTGGAACCCGGCTGCTGCGACAATTTCAAAATAAGTTGCTGCAATTGTTCGAGTTCGTCGCCTATGCTCTGCATTGCACTCAGCCGCTCGGAGTTGGAGGTCGTCCCTTGACTCTGAAGTCCTTGCGTAGACCCTGCGTCCTGTGAGGGCAGGTGGGTAGAAAGCTTTGCCGACGGCGAGCTCGCCAAAGCTCCAGAGTTTGAAGATCCATCTTCGAGATTTTGCCCAAAATCCTGGAATATATGAGACCCGATATGCCCTATGCTTCCCATGCGTGACCTCTCTTAGAAGTCCAGTCCAGAACTTCTAACTTCTTTATCGCCTCCTCGGGTAAAGAGTTGCTTGCTGACAACAACTGGAGTAGTGAAAGCGGCTATGGTGTCGAAGCATCGAGGCTGATCGTCACCCTGATCTACAGGATGACGGGAGTAGAGTAGCCGATCTAAAACTCAAACCGCGCGGCAAATTGCAGCTGCCGTGATGACCCGGCATCTCCGGTCGCTGTCCGTGTCTGCGTAATTTGCCCAAACGTACTGGTTGCCGACGTAGTGGCCGTCAGATTGGGATTGTTAAAGTTGGCATGGTTTAACGTGTCGAATGAATCTACACGTAGCACCAGGGCCGTCTGCTCGGCAATTTTTGTTGTCTTTTCGAGTGATATGTCTGCATCCGCAAAGCCGGGTCCGGTGAATGCATTGCGGCGTAAAGTTCCATAACCGGCAGTCGGCGCATAAAAGATGCACCCTGCGGTACGCACCGCGCAGACTGCGGGAGAACCGGCTGGCCCGGTAAGATACGGCACATTGCCGCTGGCCAGCGTGGGTGTGCGACCGGTGGATGGGGTTGCCAGCAGCGAGGGCCGGATGGTGCCGGTTGAGCCATTGCCGTCAAAGGCAGACGTGGTGACTACATTGAGTGGGTTGCCGGTTTGCAGTTGCGTGATATTGGCCAGCAGCCAGCCCTCGCGGAAACGGTCACCATGGAAAGGCAGGTTCCAGGTCCCGGAAAAGACAAAGTGGTTGCGTGTATCGAAATCCGAGAGCCCATAGTCGCCGTGCAGATTGGTACTGTCCTGCAAGGAAAAGCCGCCTTGCGAGCCGAGCGAATTGTCATCCTGCGACTTGGACCAGACGTAGCTTGAGTTCACCTGCAAACCGTGCTGAAGCGCCTTGCGCACGGTAAACCATAGGGCGTTGTAGTTTGAAGCAGAATCGGAGTCGATCTCGCTGACCGCACCCAGGGCCACGCCCGGACGCACAGGGCTGTCAGCCGCCAAACGCGCAAACGGTCGCTGGGCTGCCGCACCATTGCCGTTGGGATAGAAGAACTGATTCGGATTGCGCGCGACGCGGAGGTGCTTACCCTCAGAGCCGATAAAGCCGATTTCTGCCACTACACCGCTGCCTAGCTGTTGCTGCAGGTTCAGGTTGTAGCTTTCGACATAGGCGTTCGTCAGCAGGGGATTGACGGCGCTGGGTGCCGTGCCGGCAAGTCCTGCGCTGCTGAACAGTGTGCCCACCGGCACATACTGCTTGACATTGGCTTTGTTAAGCGGCGCGACCAGGCTGACAGGGTTGGCAAACGGCGGGTTGCCGGCCAGGTTGCCGGCAACACCGGTCACAGGCTGGTCGGCCTGAATGCCGAAACCGCCGCGCAGCACAGTCGCTTGGTTGCCGCGTACGTCCCAGATAAAACCGACGCGTGGCTCATAGTTGTAGTTCTGTGTGTAGGGCTGATGCACGGGGGTCAGCGAATCGCTTGCAGCTAGAAAGTTGACAAGCCGGTTGCCGCCATCAGTGGGCGTCCCGTTCCACTCATAACGAAAGCCGATCTCCGCATTGAAGCGCGGTGTGATCTTGTAATTGTCCACCACAAAAGCGCCGACAGCATTGGCAAAAATGCGGCTGGCCACCTCCGTCGGTGTCACGCTGAAGCTGTTGGCAAGGCCCTGCACAAAATTGTTTGCAGTGTCGAAATTGAGCGCACCCGCAGTTCTCGAAAAACTGTCGACAATGGCGCGGCGGTACTCGCCACCTGCCTTGACTGTGTGCTTGCCGCGATTGATGGAAAGCGTGTCAGAGAAGATGCCGGTCGTAACAAACCGGCCCTGCGGAAAGCCGGCCGGCCCGCCGAAGTTGAGTCCAATGTCTGAAACAGTGATGTCCGGCAAAGCCGCGTTAAACGCTACACCATTCTGGATGCCGAAGTTCGCCGGGTTTTCAGGCGTATTCGGTGTAAACGCAATAGCGATGCGGTTGAAGCCTACACGCGCCTCATTGACCACATTGGACGAGACGATGTGGACTTCATTGACAGTGCCGATCTGCCGGTGCGCCGTGCGGTGATCGCCAAAGCCGGCTACCGTGTTGCCTTGCAGGTTGGGTTCCGTTCGCGCATCCTGCTGCCATGCGTAGTAGGCATGGACATTATCTTTTTGGCTGATGGTGTGGAACAGGTCACCTGAGAACTGGTCGGTACGTACTGGACCCGGCGCAAATCCGGTAACCGTGGCCTGCCCATTGGAGGAGGTACCGGCTACCGGGGCCGGAATGAACTGCAGCAGCCCTGCGTAGCCTGGAATAGTGCTGGCAGCTAGTGCATTGCGCTGTGTCTGGTTGAGCACGCCGCTGGTAAGCGGCAGCGCCTGCTGCTGGCGCAGTCCCTCGTAGCTCAGGAAGAAGAAAGTGTGGTCACGCCACACAGGGCCGGAGATCGCACCGCCGAAGTTGTTGCGAATGAACTGGTTCTGCCGCTGCGGCTTGCGGTTGAAGTAGTTGCGCGCGTCGAAATAGTTGTTTCGCAGGTAATCGAACGCTTCACCGTGGAACTGGTTAGTGCCCGAGCGTGTGGCAACATTGACGATCGCGCCTGAAGAGCGCCCATACTCTGCTGAATAGGTAGAGTTTGAAATTTTGAACTCGGCGGTGGTGTTGATCGAGGGCTGAAACGTAATCTGGTTCTGCGTCAAGTCGTTCAGGTTCACGCCATTGACCAGAAAGTTGACCGAGTCTTCGCGCTGGCCGGCTGTGTCGAATGAATTTGCGCCCAGGCCACGGCTGGCACTGGTAAGCCCGCCTGTGACGGGTGGTACCACGGTGCCGGGCGTCAGGTTTGTAAGGTCCAGAAAGTGGCGGCCGTTGAGAGGAATTTCCTGCACGGTCTTCTGATCAATGACCTGGCCGACCGTGATCGTCTGCGCGTCAATGATGGGTGCCGCACCCTGCACCTGCACCACTTCTCCTGACGAAGCAAGACCGAGCCTGGCATCAGCTGTCACGTTCTGGTCAACCTGTAGTGTGACGCTACTGACTATGTACTTTGAAAAGCCTGTGGCCTCGATAGTGACGCTGTAGTTGCCCGGCTGGAGCGAGGGTACAGAGTAGTCGCCGGCGCTATCCGAGACGACCGTGCGATCGATGCCGGTATTCAGCCCGTGGAGCACAATCCGCGCCTGGGGTACTACCGCGCCTGATGGGTCTGTGACGCTGCCTGACAAGGTTGCCGTGGACTGCGCATAAGCCGCTGCGCCTACGTAGAAACATGCTGAGAGCGCAAGAGCGCGCGTGCGAAACCTCAAAGAACCTCCAAAATGCCCGCCAATTTGCACGATCCACAGACCATAGGCAGCGAGTTACCACTTTCGGGTGAATCGCGGCATTGTGTGTAACTTAGTATGCGATTGTCTACATGTCAACGCATATGCAATCTTGACAGGTGTTCTAGCCGTAGAACTCGTACAAAGGAAGCCAGGTGCAGCGCATGGTGAAACAAAATGTGCATGTTGTTCACGCTAAAACGCTTGAAGAGGCAGGTATCTTGCACGGGTTTGCTACCCGCATCAGCGGAGCCTCTACAGCCTATCTGCGCCGCCGCTCTGATGCAGATGTGCAGGATTTGAAAGGCGAGTTGAATCTTGGCTTTACCGCTTCCGACACCCGAGAGAATGTACAGGAGAACCGTCAACGCCTGCTAACGAACGTATTTGGTGAGGATCGACCGCTGGTGACCCTGCACCAGATCCACTCGGGCGTGATACATCGCATAGGCCATGCAAACACAAGTGAGGAAGCCGTGCTGCATGGCGATGGGTTGATGACCAATGAGCCGGGTATCGTCCTGGGCATCCAAACTGCCGATTGCGTTCCTGTGCTGGTCGCGGACAAGCAGCGTGGCGTAGTGGCTGCATTTCACGCAGGTTGGCGGGGTACGTTGCAGCGAATTGTAGAAGTTGGCGTTAGCCGCATGCGGGAGGATTTTGGGTCGGCCCCGGCAGATTTGAGGGCAGCCATCGGCCCTTCGATCCGGCAATGTTGTTACAGCGTCGGTGATGAAGTTCGGCAAAAATTCTGTAGGGAGTTTTTATATGCAGATGCACTGTTCAGCTGCGATCTAAAAAGTCATCTGGACCTCGCGGAAGCAAACAAGCGCCAGTTATTGGCGGCTGGACTAAGCGAAACAGCTATCGAGGTCATACCGCTGTGTACAAGCTGCCGCACGGATCTTTTCTTCTCTTACCGGGCCGAGCAGGGATTTACAGGGCGCATGCTCTCGGTTATTGGGCTGTAGCGGCAAGTCCGGTCGGCGCAGGGTTCACCATATCTCGAAGCTCCTTACTCGGCTTGAAGTAAGGTATGCGCTTGGCAGGCACTTCTACCTTGGCCCCCGTCTTGGGATTGCGCCCTATACGCGGTTTACGCTGCCGGATTCGGAAAGAACCGAAGCCGCGAATCTCAATTTTCTCGCCCCGCTTCAAGGCTCCAGTCACACCCTCAAAAATCGTTTCCACGATCACCTCGCTATCCCTGCGGGTAAGACTGCCGAGAGTAAGCACCTCCTCAACAAGGTCAGCTTTGGTACGAGTCATAGTTGTGGTCGTACCATTTGACGTCATCGGAATCGCTTTCTACGCAGCACAAGCGGTTGGAGGTGAGATGCGAAGTATGTGGAAAGCTTGAGAGGGTTTGAGATGCTTTATAGCCAGGAAGCAGTTGGGACATGCCCAGCTGCTTCCTTTGGTCGCGTATCGAAGAGAACCTGCATATGCCCTTATTTTCTGGCACATGTGGGACCGCCCTTAGTCAGGAAGCCAAGAGCTGGAGCGTTCCAGCAGCTTCGGCATGCTTTTGGCGAACCAGGATACCGCTATCCTGACTGCATTCGACTACAAACGATGGCGCGCAGTCACCGCACAGCCAGTAATGCTTCATATGCCGTACCCGTTTGCCGTCAGTACCTAGAGCGGCACTTGCCACATCGAGAACAAAAATCCTGCCTTCTCGTAGATAGTGAAGAGTTTTGTTGCATTCCGGGTTTGCACAATTATCGACCACCGATTACCCCCATGCCCAGCGAAAGCAAGTGCTGAGCTGTTGTTTTCTACCCACCTGCGAATGCATTGCAAGCACATTTTGCGACTGTGCCGGCTTGCCTTCCATTGCAGCAGCGCCAAATTCCAGGCTGCCACCCTTCTCAAAAGATTTCACTTTAGTACGCATTTCGGTCGGGTGTCCGGTGAGCGCTCCTCCTCTGCTCCCGTGCCGACGTCGCAGATATAAGTACATTACTGAAATCAAAACAAGCAAGCCCAAGCACGACTACAAAGTTTCTTCTTGAAGTACTGTGAAATTCCCAAAATGGGTTTCAGTAGCTGCGAACGAGCTTTGTTCAGAATCTTGCCGGGCCCTTCTTCCCGATCAAAAGAGCGTACTCAAATTCTTTGACACCCAGCGGAGGGCTTGCTACCGTTAGGACGGTGCAACTCGCGCCTGCATGCGTCCCCGTCGTCCAGTGGCCTAGGACACCGCCCTTTCACGGCGGTAACACGGGTTCGAATCCCGTCGGGGACGCCATTTTGTTCACTCTCAGCCGACAAGCTGAGAGGTTGCCTGCCAGACACTTTGATTTCCTCATACAACTTCGCTAGACTGATGTGTCAATTCTGCTCTAATCTATGTTTCGATGAAGACAATAGCTGAAGAAGTACAAGCGCCAAGCGACAGTGTCACTACCAGGAAGCATTTCCGCTCTTCCTCCGGTGAGATTTTTAACGGGTACTTTACTGAGGGGCGTACCTGGAGCTTCAAAAAACGGGACATGCTCGACGCACGAGCACGCCGCATTTTTGAATCTACTGCTCTTGCCTGCTCCTTCGATGCCTATCCTTTTCAAGCTGCGCTGAGTCAGAAGAGCGGTCCATGCATCATGACTGATGGACATCAGCTGCTCATGCTTTCGAGCTACGATTACCTGGGATTGATCGGTGATCCGCGGATTGATGCAGCAGCCATTGAAGCGGTCAAGCGCTACGGCACCAGTACAGGCGGAGCGCGTATGCTGGCCGGCACATTGGAGCTGCACAATCAGACTGAAGAAGCGATTGCACGTTTCAAGGGGACCGAGGGTGCGCTTACCTTCACTTCCGGGTACAACGCGAACGTAGGTGTAATCACTGCTTTGTTCGGGCCCGCGGATCGCGTCATTGTCGACGGATGTGCGCACCGCAGCTTGATTGATGCTTGCCGTATGGCAGGTGTCCAGATGCAAAAATTTGAGCACAACAATCCAGATTCTTTGCGGCACGAAATCCAGAACGGCGTACAGGCGAATCGGACGCTCATTGTCTCTGAGGGAGTGTTTTCAATGGACGGCGACATTTGCTGTCTGCCGGAGCTTATCGCGATTAAGAAAGAGTTCGGCTGCTACCTGCTCATCGACGATTCCCATGCGATCGGCATGCTAGGAGCGAGCGGGCGCGGAGTTGACGAGCATTTTGGCATTGCGACGAGCGAAGTCGATATTTGGACCGCTTCCATGACCAAGTCATTTCCTTCAAGCGGCGGATTTGTGGCCGGTTCGCATGAGTTGATGATTTATTTGAAGCACGGTTCGTCGCCATTTATCTTTTCGGCAGCTATGCCTGCTACTTCAGCTGCAGTCGCTTTGGAGGCCATTCGGATCATAGAGTCCGAGCCGCAGCGCATCACCCGGCTTCGTGACAATGGGGACTTCTTTCGGGAAGGTCTGCAAAACATCGGCTTCGATACTGGACTGTCCGAGACGGCTTTGATCCCCTTGATGTTGTACGACGATACGCGCACTGCGCTATTCGCGCGCGAGCTGCGCAACCGTGGCATCCTGGCTGCGCCGGTCATGTTCCCGGCAGTGGCACAGGGAGCCTCGCGGTTACGGCTTTGCGTAACCGCTACGCACACAGAAGCGCATTTACAGGCTGCGCTTGATATCTTCGCATCCATGCGCGACGCTTGAGTAGCCGCAGCAGTTCAATTCCGCGACGTGTCTTTCTCACAGGTGCAAGTCGGGGCATCGGCTTGCACCTGGCCACAGAGCTCAGCAAGCGTGGTTACCAGGTCTGGGGTACAGCCAGAGATGTATCACGGCTGCCTGAGCTGCCCGGCTTTCATCCGGTCCAGCTGGACTTGTCAGAGGATGCTTCCATACACAGGGGGTTTGCCGCAGCTGCCGCAGAGGCTGGGGGCGGCTTCGATGTCCTGGTAAACAATGCGGGCGATGGTATCTTCGGCTCTTTTGAAGCATTGGCTGATGACCCATCGTACCGAGCGCAATTCCAGGTACACGTTTTCGGCCCTTCCGAGCTGATGCGGTTAGCTTTGCCGTATATGCGTAGTCGGCGCAGCGGTTCCATTGTCAATGTCTCCTCACTGGCCGTCGACTTTCCCATTCCTTTTATGTCGGCATACAGCGCCGCCAAGGGTGCTCTCAGCGCACTTTCTGAAGCTATGCGGCTTGAGCTATCCAGCCATGGCGTGCATGTGGTCGATGTCCGTCTCGGCGACATTGCGACAGAGATGCTTGCGCTGACACCGCGCCCGAAAAAGGAAGTCAATCGCAGCTACGAGCCTGCCATGACCAATATCTGGAAATCGATGGAGAAGGAGATGGCGCGTACAGTAACGCCCCAGCAGGCAGCCCGGGTGCTGGCGCGAGTGGTTGACGCACAGCGGCCTCCCCCGGTTGTTCGCTACGGCAACTTTTTCCAGGCGCGCCTGGCAGTGCTGGGTGCCAAGCTGCTGCCGCGTCGCGTTATCCATGCGGCTGAGCGCAAGATGTACGGAATCTAAGGCTGCCCGGCTGCGAGTGCTACTTCATGTCTTCCTGGGCGGGGTTTTGATGTCCCAAGTTCGCAGGCAGCCGGTGGGTTCGTCATTTGTTTCGCAAAAACCTGGTAGCTCGCAGTGCCGGATCGCAGCGTAGACCAGTAAGAAGTTGCAGCGAACAGCGGCTTGTGTTGAGAAATAATCTGCCGGTCCAAAATCTTGATACCGCAGAGTAGACCGTTCTGCGGCTGAAGGATAGTCTTGCGGCCATCCTTCAGCGCCAAATGACGATCGTTTTGCCAGTCGAAGTCGCATCCGTAGCGTTCCCGGTCTTCATAGGTCATTTGCAGCAGCCCCTCGCTGCGGATCAAGTGCTTTGTGACACGATCTGTCTGGCCCTGCATACTGCTGTGCAACACGTTTGTCCTGGTATCAAGGCCGGACTCGGCTGCGGCAAGCGCCTGAAAGAAGTAGGCCCAGTATGTTTTTTTATCGAGCGTATTCATCCCGAAGAAATGCGGGCAGAAGCGCCGCACGTCCCGAGGCACCTGCGCAGTCTCCAGGGCAGGCGGCAGGGATCGCTCGATCAGGGCATCCCATTGCGGGTCCCAGGTGGGGCCGCCGAGCTCGACCCGCTTCTCCTGTACCGGGGTCGGCGGGGCCTGCTTTACGACGAGGGCCGATTTTGGCGGGGCCGCATGCGGCTGCTGCACGGGATGGGTACAGCCGGTCAAACTCATGAAGATTAGTTGTATGCTGAGGCAGTTAAAAATCCGTATAGGAAATCTAGGTATTTTTGTCATAAGTTTATAAGCTACTTATGTTCATACCTGCTTTTGACGGGGAAAGTCATAAGAAGTTACTTAAACGAAGTAACTTGAAATGGAGTTACCCAAACA
>CAXSFX010000073.1:0-17891 GCA_964236655.1 uncultured Acidobacteriaceae bacterium
CCGGTGACAGCTTGCGGTTGCCGCCGGTTGGAAACTGCTGGGTTTGCGAGACGGTGCCCTCGTCATCCTGCGGTTCCTTTGCCTCACCCGCGACGGACAGCCGTTGTCCGACATGCTGACTTTGGTAGCGCACCTCCGGCAGCGGTGCCGGGGTCAACTCCGGCAGAAGGCTGGGGCTGGTGCCAGCGGGTGTCGAAAGGATAGGAGCCGGGGACCGGGTGACAGACTCGGCTGCAAGACGAACGGCATGATGCGCTTTCGGCTGAGGAGGGGCAGGGATAGAAGCGGTACTCTGTGCGGGAAGCGTAGATCGCGTGAGACCGATGCCGACCCAGCAAGCCGGCATTGCTGCCGCGAACATCCACATACCGGCTGCGCTGAACAGGGTACGCTGACGCTGCGAGCTGCGGGAGTACAACGGTTCACCGGCCAGAATAGAGCGAACACGCGCGTGCAGCACGCCCGCCTGCGCCGCGAAGCGAATGCCCATAGAGCGAGGTTGTGCATTCAAGGTAAGCCAGCCGAAGCGGACCAGGGTATCGGCGTAGCGGTCGCGCTTGTCGGGGTGCGAGCGGATGACTTCCATATCGCACGCAACTTCACGTTCAAAGCGGAGTGAGGCAAATGCCCGGTACAAAAGTGGATGGAAAAAGAGCAGGTTGCGACCGAAGCGGGCTACGCTCTCCCAGAGATTGTCGCGGCGACGGATATGACACAGCTCATGACGCAAGATGTTTTCGAGATCGAAGGTGTCTTCTGTGCAAGCCGCGGGCAGGCATACAGCGGGGTGCAGCCAGTAGATGGCTGCCGGCGTGGTGATGCCCGGCATAAGCCATAGGCGGCAGCCCGAGACGCCGACCTCGGCGGCAAGCGCGTCAAACATCCTCGTCAAAGCGATGGAAGGGGTAAGCCGAAATTGTAGTGCGCGGGCAAGCTGCCTGCGCCTGAAGATGCCCAGTAGTGCGAGCCCGACAAAAACTGCCAGATAGGTTTCAAATACAAGGGAAAGGTGGCTGCCGATGGATGAGGCGAGCGCACCTGAAAGTGTTAGCGAAAGCACAGGCTGCAGACCGGGGTGGCTGCCGGGTGTCGGTACCAGGCGGGGAGCGTCAATGGCTACCTGCAAGGCTCGGAACAGGAAACCAAGGTCGGCAACCCAGTACCCCGACATTACGACTATGTAGAGCAGCCAGATTGTGAAGCGGTACGCGGCAGAAGTAGCCAGACGTGCCAGGAACCAGCACAGACCGTAGGCGGCGCAGCTTACCAGCAGAAAGCGGCACAGGTTCGTAAGAATGAGCAGGGCCGCCCCTGGCCCCCAGCATAAATTTCCTGACACATCCTGGAAGTTCATCGCACCGGCTCCGGGGAGTCCTTGCTCTCCCGGTAGTCACGGATGAGCAGCTCGATTTCTTCAAGCTCGTCAGGCTTCAGGGCTTCAGCTTGCAGCAGGTTCATAAACAGGCCGCGTACAGAACCGCCGAAATTTTGCCGCATCAGCGCACGAACGGACAAGCCGGCTGCCTCGCTCTGCGTGAGAATGGGGTGAAAGACAAAAACCTTGCCCCGGGGGGTGTGGTCGATAAACCCCTTGGTTTCCATAATGCGAAGGATGGTTTGCGCCGTTTTATAGTTGGGCGTTTCCGGCGGGGGAAATGAGTTGATCAGTTCTTCGACTGTAGCTTCGCCAAGTGCCCACAAGGCTTGCAGAAGCCGCATTTCCGCCGGGGTTGGGAGTAGCGGGGCTTTGAGCTTTATCAGCGCCATGGTACTCCTTGATGCCAATAGGCTAGCATCAACAAGGGCAAAATGATGCTTTTCTCTTCAGGTGACTTTAATTTCTTAGTAGATTAAGAATTGAGAGGGTTTCTGATCGTACCGGCACCGTGGAAGATTGCTTTTTAAGAATTCTCCTGAGAGGGTATGTGCAAAGTTGCAAGCTGACAACCGGTGTCATCCGGAGCGGAGCGCAGCGAGGTCGAAAGACCTGCCTGTCTCGGGCGCGAGGGTAAAGGGTCAAAAGCAGGTCCTTCGACTTCGCTCAGGATGACACTGGGTTTGTGTAGCTTTGCGGGACGATATGAGGTTTGCGTAGCTTTGCGGGACGATATGAGGTTTGCGTAGCTTGAAGGAGTACATGTTTTGAAGGAGTACATGTTTCGTACACAACTTTTCAGGATGGCCCGGTTTTGTTCGGCGATTCTTGTGTTTCCGTTGCTTGCTCCGGCTGCGTGGGCCTCGGGAGTGGAGAGCGTGCTGCCTGAAGCGCCGCTTCCCCTTGCCGCTCAGGACAGGAGCGATCTCACGCTTAAAAACTTCCCGTTGAACATTTTGAAGGACCAGGGGCCTATCTGGACCAGTCCCTTGCATATTCGGAAGCCGCAGCTGGTATGGCTGCTGCCGCTGGCCGTGGCTACGGCGGCCAGCATTGCGACCGACAGCAAGGCTTCGACAGAAGTTGTGAGCCATGATCCGGGGTTTAACAACGGGAATACGAATGCTTCGAATGTGCTGATCGGCGGCTTTATCGCGCTGCCTGCGGGGCTGTACGGCTGGGGTGCCTTGGAGCATCATGAGCATGCGCGTGAGGCCGGGCTGCTGGGCGGTGAGGCGCTGGTGGATGGTGTGATCGTGGAGCAGGGGGCAAAGCTGATCTTCTTCCGTGAGCGGCCTGCGCAGGACAATGGACGCGGGTTGTTTTTTCAGGGGAGCGCCGGAGGCAATTCCTCGTTTCCGTCGTCGCACGCGGTACTGGCCTGGTCTTCAGCCGCGGTGCTGGCTGAGGAGTACCCTTCAACCTGGGCTCGGGTGGGTGTGTATACATTTGCGACCGGGGTAAGCCTGACCCGGGTGCTGGGGCAGCAGCACTTCCCTACCGATGTGCTGCTGGGCAGCGCCGCCGGGTGGCTGATCGGCCATTATGTCGCCAAGCGCCATCCATGGCAGGCGAAGCACGGAAGCCACTAACGTATGAGTTGACCGTGAACTCGCCGCAAATTTGTAACGGCGGAAAGGATTTGCTTGCGACCTAATTCAGATCACTATGCAGATGGCAGGTTCTTCAACCCCGGTGCCAATGCAAGGGGTTTTGCCGAGTTTGTGCGCTGGATGACGCATCGGGAACGCGGTCCCAAGCCGAAGCGCATCCTGTCAGAACCGGGACCAAAACCGCTGGAGCGTGTTGCGTCCGGGGAGCCGGTTGTTACTTTCATCCACCATGCTACGGTGCTGTTGCAGACCGAGGGCAAAAACATCCTGACGGATCCGGTGTGGTCCGAGCGTGTGGGGCCGTTTTCGCGCTTTGGGCCGAGACGGCTCCGGGCACCCGGGATTCGCTTTGAGGATCTGCCGCCGATCGATTGCATCCTTATAAGCCACAACCATTACGACCACTTCGATACAGCGACGCTGAAGCGGCTGTGGAAGCGGGACCGGCCGGTTGCCTTTTGCCCGCTTGGGCTGGGAGTGCTGCTCAGGAAGCTGGGCTACACGGACGTGCATGAGATGGACTGGTGGGAGGTGCAGAGCTGGAGCGGCTTCAAGGTGCACTGTGTACCGGCGCAGCACTTTTCTGCCCGTACGCCGTTTGATCGTAACCGTACACTGTGGTGCGGCTGGGTGCTCGATGCTGATGGAAGCCAGGTGTATTACGCAGGGGATACCGGTTTTGGGCCACTCTTCAAGGCGATTGCCGAGCGTTTTAGAGCAATACGGCTGGCGCTGCTGCCGATAGGGGCGTTCCGCCCGGAGTGGTTCATGGGGCCGATCCACATGACTCCGGAGCAGGCGGTGGAGGCGCATGAGATTGTGCGAGCTGCGACGAGCGTCGCTATCCATTACGGGACATTTTTGCTGGCCGATGATGGACTGCAGGAGCCCGTGGAGCGGCTGCGGCAGGCGCTGGAAGAGCGAAAGCCCGATGCACCGTTTTTACTGCTGCCGGAGGGTGATGGGTACCGCGTTAACACGTCAGGAAAACAGGGCTGATGCGGCAGAGATCATGACAAGCAGCACGACCCAGGCAGTGATGACCGTTGCCGCTTTGCCGCGACTTACCTTTGCGATAAGGGAGGAGCCGATGACGAGTAATACCAGTTGCCAGATGAGAAAGACGTCCAACCACTTCAGGATGCTGAGCAGCCACTGCGGCGTCGCAGACCCTTGCAGGTAAAATGCCGGATTGCTGCCGAGCGGGTTCCCTATTTGAAAAGCGTCATTCCCTACGCCGAAGAAAAGCAGCAGGATGACTAATAGCAGCTTGAGCATCTGCGGCAAGGTTGAGAAAAGATAGAGTGCGAAGAGTGGGCCAAAGCGCGAATGGCCTCCCAAGCCGAAGTTCAGCGATAGCAGGAGCAGCCCTGCCACTACGGCTGCAAGGATGGGCGTACCTATAAAGGAGCTAATGTAGCTGACGGTGCGGGTAACCCTGCTAACGACGCTGATCTGCATACTTTGCTGCGCCGGCGTTAGCTGATCGATCTTAGCCTGCTGTTTTGGAGAGGCCGCGAGGGTGTTTCTTGCAACGGTTTGCCAGCCTACCTGCTTCTCAATGGTTGCTCCAAACGCCAGGCTGACCAGCAGGATAAGGACGTAGGGAAGCCACCAGCTTGCCCCGGAGCCCAGATGCCGGAAAGCCTGCGTGGGCGATGTGAAAGTGAGAAGGACGCGCTGAAATGGGGTCGGTACAGAAGGGTCGGCTTCAAAATCTGCCGGAGTGCCGGATGCATTTCTATCAAGGGCTGTTGCCATGGCGTGCTCCGCAAGAGGAACGATCTCGCAGGGAGTGTAGCGCCTGTTTTCAGGATTTGGCTAGTGAAATCACAAGGGGCGCTCCGTGAACGCCCCTTGTGTGCAATGGCTACTTCTCGGCCGGTTCCATCATGCCCTTGTGCGCGGCGCTTTGCAGGGCTTCCGGTACAAGGCCCATGACCGCGCCCTGAATTTTCATTTTGAGGGACGCGGCGTATACATGCTCATCGCCGGCGAACATGGCCTTGAGGCCCTGGCGCGCTACGTCATCCGGCTGGCTGTCATTTTTGCCTTCTGTACCTACCTTGGTGTCCCCGGAGTCGGCGTTGTTGAAGAAGTTGGTGTTCACCGGTCCCGGCTGCAGAGCGGTGACGCTGATGCCGGAATCTTTAAGCTCATAGCGCAGATTTTTTGCAAATTGCAGCACGAACGCCTTGGAGGCTCCGTAAACCGACTCACCGGGCGCGAGCATCTCGCTTACGATCGAAGCCGTGAACAGGATGCGACCCTTGCCGTTGCGTGTCATGTGCTGCACAACGTACTTGGCCATCTGTACGGTAGAGCCGCAGTTGACGCCGATGATTTCCATTTCCTTGTCGAGCGAGGTGGTGGCAAAGTCGCCGCCGACACCCAGACCGGAGTTGATGCAGGCAACTTCAAGCGGCTGCCCTGCTGCTTCTACCTTGTTCCATAGCTCCGTATTGGCGTCAAACTTGCTTAGGTCGCCTACATAAGAGCTTACGGACACGCCTGTTGCCTTGAAGTCGGCTTCTGCCTGGGCTGTTTTATCCGCTTCCTTACCTGCGATAATGAGGTCGAAACCGTCCTGCGCGAGCTGCAGGGCCATGTGATAACCGATTCCGCTTGATGCGCCTGTTACCAGCGCCAATCCTTTGCTTGCCATGGTATGTGCTCCCTTGTAATGGTCAGCGCGGTTGATATTCGGGAACCGCTGCTTGTCCTAAATACGATGCGGATGCTTTTGTACGGTTCAGAACAGAAGGGCGTGGATTGCTCCACGCCCTTGACGATTCTGTTTGACGTTACTGCAACATTGCAGGTGCGTCGTCCTTCAGCTCTTCAGGCGGGATGACGACCGCGGCTGCGACCTGGTCTTCGCTATCAAGGTTGAGCAGCTTGACGCCTTGCGTGGAGCGGCCTGCTGCGCGGATGGTCTTGGTATCAATACGGATGATTTTGCCGTACTGCGAGATCACCATGAGTTCCGACGTTTCATCAACAAGCTGAATGGCATTGACCATGCCGTTTTTCTTGCTTGTCTTCAAGTTGATGACGCCCTTGCCGCCGCGGGTCTGGAGCCGGTAAGCATCGACGTCAGTACGCTTGCCGAAGCCGTTTGAAGTGACGGTGAGGATGAGTGACGGGTTTTGGACACCGGCTTCGCTCTGGGTGCGCTCGGCGTGGGTGATGGCAAGGCCGACAACGTAGTCGCTCTTTTGGAGGTCGATGCCGCGCACACCGTAGGCCGGGCGACCCATGGAGCGCACATTTTCTTCGCCGAAACGGATGGCAAGGCCTGCATGCGTGGCGAGAAAGACAATCTGCTTGCCGTCGGTGATGCGGACGCCGATCAGTTCGTCGTCATCGTCGATACCGATGGCGATGATGCCGCGCGACTGAACGTTGCAGAAGTCCTTGAGCGGGGTCTTTTTGACGGTGCCTTTACGGGTGGCGAAAAAGATGAATTTACCTTCTTCTTCAAGGTTGCGAACCGCGAGGATGTTGCGAACCTGCTCGCCCGGCTGCAGGTTGAGCAGGCTGGCCATGGACTTGCCCTTGCCTGCCGCGCCCACATCCGGAATCTCATACACCTTGAGCCAGTACATGCGGCCCGTGTTGGTGAAGCAAAGCAGGTAGGCATGGGTAGAGTTGACGATGAGCTGCTGCACAAAGTCTTCTTCGCGGGTCTTCATGCCGAGGCGGCCAACGCCGCCGCGCCGCTGCTGACGGTAGATGGAGATGGGCGTGCGCTTGAGGTACTGCGAGTGCGAGACGGTGACGGCTACCTGTTCGTCGGCAATCAGGTCTTCAAGCTGGAGTTCGGCGGTTTCATCGAGGATTTGGGTGCGGCGGGCATCGCCGTACTGGTCGCGGACGGCTTCGAGTTCCTTGATGATGACGGAGCGCAGCTTGGGCTCACTGGCGAGGATGGACTCAAACTCGGCGATGTTGCCGCGGACTTCACTCAGCTCGCGCAGCAGCTCGTCAATGGAGATTTGCGTGAGGCGATAGAGTTGCAGCTCAAGAATGGCGTCGATCTGCCGATAACTGAGGATGAGCGTTGCGGGCAGGATTGTGATGCCGTCGTTCAGGTATTTAGCCGGGTCGAGCGTGACGCCTTGAATCGCGTCACCGCGCACGGTAATGGTGCGTCCGGAGAAGAATTGGAAGAGGTTTTCACGCGCATCGGCTCTTGAGGACGAGCCGCGGATGGTGCGAATGACGTTATCGAGGTGGTCGAGGGCGATCTGGTAGCCGAGCAGGATGTGCTCGCGGTCACGTGCCTTACGCAGCTGGAACGCGGTGCGGCGGCGGACAACATCAACGCGGTGATCGATGAAATGACCGATGGCCTCATGCAGGGGCAGCTCGCGCGGCTGGTTGTTGACCACGGCGAGAAAGATCATGGAGAAGCTTTCCTGCATTTGCGAGTGTTTGTAGAGCTGGTTGAGCACAATTTGCGACTCGACGCCGCGCTTGAGCTCGATCATGATGCGCATGCCGTCGCGGTCGCTCTCATCGCGCACATCGCTGATGTCGTCGATGACTTTCTCGTGGACGAGCTCGGCGATGCGCTCAATAAGTTTGGACTTGTTGACCTGGTACGGAATTTCCGTGACGATGATGGCCTGGCGGCCGCCGGTGATGTTTTCCATGGCGACACGGGCACGCATCAGGAAGCGACCGCGACCGGTACGGTAGGCATTGGCAATGCCGCTTTTGCCGAAGATGAAACCGCCGGTTGGGAAGTCCGGGCCTTGAACGTGCTCAAGAACCTCGGCCAGGCCACCGTGCGGGTTGTTGACTAGCGCGATGGTGGCGTTGATGGTTTCTGTCAGGTTATGCGGCGGGATGTTGGTGGCCATGCCGACCGCGATGCCATTGGAGCCGTTGACGATGAGGTTGGGGATACGCGCGGGCAGTACCGCAGGCTCAAAGGTTGACTCGTCGTAGTTGGGGACAAAATCGACAGTTTCCATGTCG
The DNA here is from genome assembly GCA_964236655.1 of uncultured Acidobacteriaceae bacterium. GTDB lineage: Bacteria > Acidobacteriota > Terriglobia > Terriglobales > Acidobacteriaceae > EB88. Next base: position 7,975 of record CAXSFX010000073.1, read on the forward strand.
ATGTCGGCGAGCAGCTCGGCGGTGATCTTGGCCATTTTGGCCTCGGTGTACCGCATGGCCGCAGGCGGATCGCCATCTACCGAACCGAAGTTGCCCTGGCCGTCTACCAGCGGGTAGCGGAGCGAGAAGGGTTGCGCCATGCGTACCATGGTGTCGTAGATCGAGGCGTCACCATGCGGGTGGTAGTTACCCATGACGTGGCCGACGACCTTGGCGCACTTGGTGTACTTCTTATTAGGCTGCAGGCCCATATCGTGCATACCGTACAGTACGCGGCGATGCACGGGCTTGAGGCCGTCGCGCACCTCGGGCAGAGCGCGCCCGATAATGACGGACATGGAGTAGTCGAGGTACGACCGGCGCATCTCGTCTTCAAGGTTGATAGAGAGCAGGGTGGCGGCACCGGGAGCGCCGGGGGCATTGATGGGGGAGGGTGGGTCGCCTGCGCCGTTGGGGAGGTTGCTTATGCCGCTGTTGCTTTCGTCCAGGGGGAGCTGTGGAATTTCATCATCTGCCATAGGTGGGTCGCGCCGTTTGCGAAAGCTATACAGGGCAGCTTTCGCGTGTCAGGCACTCCATCCAGTTTAACCGACGCAGGCATCACCAAACCGGTTGAAACAGAAAGGTTTGCGGCTTACGTGCTTTCTCAGGCAACGATGTCAAGACCCTTTTTCTCTACAAGCGACAGCAGTTTGAGTGAGGCACCCTGGGGGTGCTTTTCTCCGCGCTCCCACTTGCTGACCAGGCTTGGGGTGACGTTGAGGTAGGCGGCGAAGACGGTCTGGCTTGCTTTTTCTCGGGTGCGAAGGGCACGGATTTTTTCCGGGGTCATGGCCTGGATCGGGGTAAGGCACATGACGTCGAATTCGCGCATGGTTCTCTGGTTCAAGCCGCCACTGCGGTATAGACCGACTGCTGTTTCATGAACAGCGGCCATGATGCTGCTACGGTACTTCTTCATTCTGATTCTCCTCTCGTTCATTCACGCTAATGAGTGATCCGGCTTTTACCTCTCTCGCCAAATCGACTGTTGTATAACCGAGAATGGTTTCGGCAAGTGACTGAAGAACTCTAAGCTCATCCGGTCGGATGTTTGTTCGATTCTTCTTCTCAAATCCATAAACATAGACCGCGCGATCACCCTTTCTGAAAAGGATGATAGAGCGTGAGCCACCGGACTTGCCTGCGCCGGAGCGTGCGATGCGCTGCTTGATGACACCTCCGCCCAAATCAGCATCTATCTGGCCGTCGTTCACTTGCTGCGCTGCTTGCCACAGCTCGTTGTCCGTGATCCTCGCTTTTCGTGCGAAACGCGCGAAAGGCTTGTTTTTATAGACCTGTAGTGGTGCGGTCGATTTTGCAGCCACGGTATCACTATAGCACCAAGTGCTACTGAGTGAAGGGGTACACACAGCGAGGGAAAACAATCGTACCGAGGCATCGCTTACGCTAGGATGGCAAGCAAATACATTGGAGGCTGTGAACCTGCATGGATATTGAACCGCCGCACCATCCAATTGAGAGCAAGCGCGACTTCTTCATCCACTTGTTCACAATTACGTGCGGGTTGCTGATTGCGTTGAGCCTGGAATCCTTTGTGGAGTGGGGGCACCATCGCGGGCTGGTGCGGGAGGCGCGCGAGAATATCCGGCGTGAGATTGAGGACAACAAGAAGCTGACGATAGAAGATATCGAGAATGTCAAGCAGGATGAGGCTAGTTTTGAGCACAACCTTGAAGAAGAGCGTGCGCTACGTGACAGCCCCAAGATAGGGCACCACTCCGTAAGCTCTAATATCAGCTGGTCTTCAACGAGCGACGCTGCCTGGCGTACAGCGCGAGATACAGGAGCACTGGCATACATGCCATATGCCGAAGTACAGCGTTATGCGCTTTTATATCTCCAGCAAGATGTCACAAATACACAAGCGGTACAGATGTTTCGCCAGCAAATCGAAGCTACGGCACCGCTGCTAATGGAAAAGGATGAGAAACTTTCCGCAATCGAGTCTGACCGACTAATCCACGATACCGCAACGGTTACGATCGATTTGAAAGCACTGGGGCAAATTCTAGTGCAGCAGCGGGATCAGTATACGGCGGCACTCAACGCCAAGTAATCTAACCTTTTTTTTCTTCGTTATATTCCTGCTCCGTGTTGATCTTCCATAGCGGAGCCTTGTCGAGCCGCCCGGCAAGAATGTCATCTACCGCGCTCATTGCTGTCAGCATGGAGTGGTCCTGGTTGTTGTACTTGTGCATACCATTGCGGCCTACCAGGTACAGATTCTCGAACGTGTTCATGAAAGTTACAATCTCGTCGAAACGGTTGTAAGTGCCGAAGTATGCAGGATAAGTCTTCGGCACGCGCACTACATGCGCGTCTCGCACGTCTGCTGCGTTCAGGATGCCGATTTTTTCGATTTCGGCGATGGCGTACCGGGCGATCTCGTCGTTTGACATATGCCACAGCGGATCGGAGTCGTAGCAGAAGTATTCGAGGCCGATCCAGACCTTTGTCGGATCGGCCACCATGTACGGGCTCCAGTTGTTGAAGATCTGCAAGCGGCCCACGGTGACATCGGGCTCCTGAATGTAAATCCAGGTGTCTTTCAGTAATGAGCCATCCGTTTCCGTCACGGTCAACCGGTCCACCAGCAGGCCTACGGTGATGAAGTCGCGGTATACCAGGCCGTCGCTTACTTCGCGCACATTCTTCGGCACCTGATGTTCGGGGCAGTCAAGCGCCTCGATGAGCTGACGGATCGGCATCGTTGAGAAGACGTAATCCGCGTCTACTACTCGGCGCTCGCCGCTTTCGTGCACGGCTTCTACCTGCCGGATGCGCTTGCCCGTTACTCCATCTTGTACATGGAGCTTCGTTACTTTCCAGCCTGTAGCGATCTCCCCGCCACGCGCCTGCACCATCTCGGCAACGTGCTCCCACAGCTGGCCGGGGCCGAGCTTGGGGTAGAGGAACTTCTCGATCAGTGAGGTTTCCGTTCCCTTCTGGGCGATATTTTGGGCGATGTCGGTCGAAGGCTTTTTACGGGAGAGGGCCTTGCGTACAAAGTGGACCAGCGCTGTGCGAAGTGATAGACCCTTGATACGCTGTGCGCCCCACTCCGCGCTGATTTCGTTGCATGGCACGCCCCAGACCTTCTCCGTATAGGACTTGAAGAAGGTCAAGTAAAGCTCCATGCCGAAACGGTTGATGAGGAAATCTTCAAGCGTCAGTTCGGGCTTACGCGGAAACAGCCTGGCACGAATGTAGCCGGTACCGATTTTTACGGTGCGCCAGAAGCCTAACTGCCGAAGCGTTTGCGCATCGAGCGACAAAGGGTAGTTAAAAAAGGAACGTAGAAAATAGATACGGCTTTTGCGCGGCCGCACCAGCATCACCAAATCGCTATCTCCCGCTGCACGGACGCTTGCACTCACGCGCGTTTCGCGGTTTTGATAGCGGATGGCGTGATCGCCTGCGCTTTCTTCACTTGTGATGGGCATAATTTCACGCCACCAATCCATGACCCGGTCCGACTTTGAGAAGAACCGGTGGCCGCCGATATCCATCCGGTTGCCCTTGTAGCGGACCGTGCGCGAGATGCCGCCGATCTCATGGCTTGCCTCGAATACGACGGGTTTGACCTCAGAACGGCGCACAAATTCAAGTGACGCCGTTAAACCCGCAGGGCCTGCACCGATCATGACTGCAGTTTTTTGCTCGCTCATCTCACGCTCCACCCACACCTGCGGGCTCCAGCGTAGTGCGCGGAGTGGACGCGAAGGGCACTACCCTATTTTATAGGTTTCTGCGGCACCCTCCTCCTGCCTCTCGGGCGGGTAACTTGATATGCACTGTTACCCAGGATAGACACAGGCGCTTTGAGGTGCCGGGCCCGCGTTATACTTTTGGCTGGAGATCTCTCATGTCGACAGCCACGCAACTACACGCGGAAGAACAGAGCCAGGCAGACGATTTTAGCGCGCTGGAAGAGCGGGTGATGCGCATGGTGGAACTGCTGCACACCGAACGGCGTGAGCGAGCGAGGGCTGAGGAGACAGCGGCCACCCTGCAACAGCTGCTTGATGAGCAGGGCAGCCAACTGGACCACGCCCATGAAGAGCTGCGTACCCTGGGCCGCGAACGCGACCAGGTGCGCGGACGTGTAGAGCGGCTGCTGAAGCAGTTGGATGAGATCGGCTCTTGAACACTCACTCCGGAAACGGTGACCCGAAGTGATGAGTCCGCAAAACCCCCAGAAGGACGGTGAGTTCGTCACCGTCTCCATTTATGACCAGACCTACCATCTGCGCGGGCACAATCCTCAATACATTGAGCGGCTTGCGGCTGTTGTGGACGGTAAGATGCGAGCGGTAGCATCGCACGGCACTACGGTGGATTCGCTGCGGGTAGCGGTACTGGCTTCACTGAACATTGCCGATGAACTCGCGATGGCGCAGGCTCGGCTTAGCACATTGACGGGCAGCGAGGAGCAGCAGCGAAGCCGGACGCACTCACTGGCCAATGTGCTCGATCAAGTGCTCGAAGACGAGCGCCGTACCGGTTGATAAAACTTTTAATGTAGAAGCGCAAACTTCAGTTTGCCGGCAGGGCTTGCAAAGCGACGGGGATGCCGCTAGCATCCGAATCAGCAAGACTCGGCCTGCAAAGCAGGTAGGTTGGGTCAAGCCGGTTGAACCTATAATTCATTGAACAAGGGATCTCGACTCGCTATCGGCTCGGTGTGCAGTGTCCGCCAGTTCGGAATGCCTAAAGAGCCGCGGAGAGGTCCCGCCGTCTTAGGACGGGTTCACCGGCAAGCCCGTTTACGGCCCCGCGGGTCGAGTCTTGCGTACGACTCCCTGTTTGTATTCAACCTTGAATTGAAATCACCAGATCACCGGAACGGCTTTCGATTTACGAATAGCTTTGTCGCGCGTGACCAGCGGGACGCCATGGGCGAGTGCCGTCGCTCCGATGATTCTGTCCATGGGGTCCAATGGATATGGAGCGGTGAACTCAGTAGCTAGTCGAGCAATTGCAGCTGTCACCGGCAGGACGATGAAATAGGTTTCTACTTCCGCAAGGAAGGATTCAAGCGACCCTACAGCTCCAATTCGTTTATTTCTGATGAGCCATGCCAATTCATAGAGCGTGATTCCGGAAATTGCGATTCCTCTACCCTTCCGGGCTGCTGCAATCGCCTCCGTAGCCGCTTTCGACAAGGAGTCAGGATCATTAGCAAGCCATATGACGACGCAAGTGTCAGCAACAATCACTTAAGACGCTTCCAGTTTCTCCTTGGAATGGGGGACTCAATATCGCCTAATATCTCCAGCTTGCCAGCGTAAAAACCAAAGATACTGTCTTTTTCTTCCTCAACAGGAACCAGGCGGGCAACCGGTTTGCCGTTTTTTGTGATTGTTACGGGTTCACGCTTAGTCTGAACATCATCCATAATGGCAAGACATTTTGCTTTAAATACACCGGCTGCTATTGTTTGCATTTCAGTTTCCCCTGCTATGGTCATACTACCATGGTCATATAGCTTTATAAGCGAGAGTCATTCCTGAACAATCGTGCCTTGATGGAAGACAATCACCCACGTACTGTTTTCGCGTCTCCATACAGTAGTCCGGCGCGTTTTGCGTGTGCCTTGCAGCAGCGTGTAGTGCAACAGGTAGGTATCCGCCGAGAGCTGCTGTATCTGGAAGCCTGTGGGTTGCAGGTCTTCCGGCTGCGGCGTTTGGTGGCGCTCTTCCAGCAGATCGAGAACAAACTTGCGCTCGTAGATCTTGCCGGATGCGCCGATCTCCCAGAACTCCGCAGCCATCATGCAATCGAAATCCGCGCGTCCGGTGCCGAACTCGGGGCGATGAAAGATGGGTTCGCGCGCAGTCAGCGCTTCGAGCACTTGAGCAAGTTCCGCTTCACTGTCCAGGACCATCCGGCCTACATCACTTGAGCGGCAAAGCGCTCCATCTCTTCCATCTGCGGCGACATTTGCAGAAGTACCAGATCGCATCCGACCTGCTCAAATGCGGCAATTTGCTCCTTCACCTGATCCGGCGTGCCGATAAGGCCTGACTGCAAGCCACGGTTGGACACGGAGTAGTCTTCGAGCGAAACCTTGCGCTCTAGCTTGGAGCCTTCGATCCATTGCTTGTAGTTGTTGTAGCCCTTTGCTGACTGTTGTACGTCAGTGATGCGTATGACTTCCCTGTGCGCGGCTTCTGCCGTGTCACGCACGATGGCGTAGCCGGCGACGCCGTACACCATAGGCGGCAGGCCGGCGCGTTCTCGACGATCGCGCATGTCGGCGATCTTTTCACCCACTCGCGCAGGCGAATCGCCATGCATCAGGTAGGCGTCACACTTGTTTGAAATCAGGTCCTTGGCTGTTTCAGACTCACCGCCCGCATATAGCTTCGGGCGGGGCTGACTGACCGGCTTGGGTGAGAGTACGTTATCGGCTACGTTGTAGTACTTGCCGGCGAAAGAGAAGTTCTTTCCAGGCTCGTTCGACCCGGACCAGCAGCCGTTCAGTACATCAAGCCACTCGTTGGTACGAGCGTAACGGTCGTCATGCTCGTCGAAGTGCAGGCCGTACTTGGTTGCCTCATCGGCCCACCAGCTCGAAACCACGTTGAGCGTAAGCCGACCGTTTGAGATGTGGTCGATATTGGCAGCCTGCTTGGCTAGCAGGGCCGGGTTGTGGAAGGTGGGGCGCACGGCAACCATGATTTCAAGTTTTTCCGTTACAGCGGCAAGGGCGGCAGCAGTAGACCAGGCGTCCAGGCAGGGGGCTTCGATACCCTTGATATCATTCAGGTTGAGCTCGGCGATCAGTGAAAGATCGTAGCCTAGCTGCTCGGCGCGGACGGCAAGCCGACGTGTGTAGGCCCAGCTAGCCTCCATTGCTTCATCTTCTACGTTGCGCAGCCAACCGCCGAAAACCGGCATCCAGAAACCGTAGCGCATCAGCGGGATGCTCCCATCAGTTGCGGCGTCTGCGCGATGCCGGGTTCAACATCGTTCTTTCCATGCCGCTGCTGCGCGTCTGACTGGGCTTCAAGCACCAGCCAGTCCACCAGGCGTACAAACGGGTCAAAGCCGATGACATTCGGGCCGTCGGCAACGAAGTTTGAAAGCGCGTTGATGTCGTAGTAAAGCGGGATGCCGGCATCGCCGTCGCGGTCATCAATCATGTACTCAACACCGCCCAGTTCGACGCCTGCGGTAGCCATGATGCGCTCAACGTCCTTGATAACAGAGGGGGGCGGTTCGTAACCTTCTACACGAATGCCGGACTTGGGTGCATCGAGTGCGCAGGCGGCACGGTTCAGATCGACGCCGCCGACGGTACGGCATATGTCAGCCGGGCACAGATCAAAGCTTTCGCCGGTGGTGTGCACCTTGATTGCGTATAGGAATTTGCCTGCAAGCACTTCGCAGCGCACGATATAGCCGCCGCGCGCGGGGATGAACTCTTGCACCAGCGCGGTGGAATCGAGGCCAAGGAGGAGTTCGCCTGCGTCTGCGGCAGCCGCTAATTGCTCGGGCGAGTCGAAGCGCTTGACACCGGCACCTGAGCCGCCGATGTTGGGCTTGACGACAACCGGAAAGCGCAGGCCCGCAGCGGCGCTTGCTGCTTGATTTGGCCTGTGGATGACGCGCGCCCTGGGGTAGGCGATGCCGAGCGAATCAAGCATGGAGAGTTGCGAAGCCTTTGAGAGTTCGGACCGGAATGCCTGCGAGCCGTTGATGACGCGGACGCCGTGTGCTTCAAGATGGTCGAGGTAGCCGAGCGTGTAGAAGATGGTGTCACCATGCTCGCGGTTCCAGGCGGACGGGCTCATGCGATTGACTACCAGGGCGTACTGGTGCTCCGGATGGTCCTCGATAGCGTAGCTATGGGTGGTGGCATCGAGCTTTTCGTAAGAGACGGCGCGGCGGTCAAGCTCGGCAAAGAGCGGCTTGAACCAGTGCGGCTGCTCATAGTAGATGGCGATGGGCTTGGGCATGGGACTCCTGTATGCAGGATGTAAAGCAAAAACAAGCCGCCTTGTAAGGGCGGCTTATTCTCCAAAAAACTTTAATGCTGTGATCGTGTAGCAGGATGGCGGCCTACGGCCTTACCGCGCTGCGGTATCGGCAATTCCTTTGCTCGACGTGCTTCTTCGCGCCAAATGCTTACCATACCTGTTAGGAAAAGGCCGGTACACGCGAGGATTCCAAGTAGCAAGGAACCATACTCCTGAAGAAAACTATGCATCAGGACGCCTCCCTTCTATAAAGCAACCGGCGAAGAACGAAAAAGCACCGATGCTAACTGCTGCTGAGGACCATAGTAGCGTGATAGGTCCAGTTATGAGCCTATCCAATACTGCAAACACAAGAATAAGGACGCCAATCTCGCGAAGTGCTTCTGCTACCATTTCAGCAAAGCTCTTACGCATCCATGTGTCCCTTTATAGGTCCACCTTAGACTCCCCTACTTCAAGTACTTTGGTAGACTTTTGCGAAGTAAACCCTACTTAACAGATAGGAAGCCGGAATAATGAAGCACGTTAAGCTACGTCGCCCTTGATGATTACCTTGACGTGCGCTGATACGTCGCGGTGCAGCTTGACCGGTACCAAAAATTCGCCTGTGTGGCGCAGGGGCTCCGGTAAAGTGATCTTGCGACGATCGGTTGCAAAACCTTTTGCCTCAAGCTGCTGCGCGATATCAGATGAGGTAACAGAGCCGAATAATTGTTCGTTTTCACCGAGCTTGCGCTCGAACTCAAGGGTAAGCTCGTCGTATTTCGCTACCAGCAACTCGGCTTCCGAACGCTCTTTTGCCGAGCGGCGGATGGCCGACTCTTTCATCTGCTCGATAACTGCCTTGTTGGCCGCGGTAGCCTGCATGGCGAGCTTACGTGGCAGAAGGTAGTTGCGGCCGTAGCCGTCGGCTACCTTGACAACTTCGCCGCGACTTCCAAGGTGGTCCAGATCTTCTTTAAGAATCACTTCCATGATGCTTGTCTCCCAATTTCTTAGTAACGCGCGGCAAACGGAAGCAACGCGATGTTGCGTGCCTGCTTGATGGAGCGTGTGAGGCGGCGCTGGTGCGTGGTGCAAACACCGGTCAGGCGGCGCGGGGTGATCTTGCCGCGTTCGGCAACAAACTGCTGTAGAAGGCGTACATCACGGTAGGGGATAGCTTCAATCTTCTCGACGCAGAACTTGCAAACTTTCTTGCGACGAAAAAACTTGCGGCCTCCTCCGCCTCCGCCACCCGCAGGGCGTGGGGGGCGCGGGCCACCGGGACCGCCGGAGCCGCCGCCGGAGTGCGATGCTGATGAGGATTCGGAGCGTGGTGCTGATGAGAATTCGTCTGCCATGGATTACCTTTCCTATCGGCGCGTGCCGTGCTGCCGGTTATGCAAGTGCTGGAGCTTCTACTGCTACAGCAGGCGCGGTGGGTGCGTCATCTGTGCTTTGACTGCTTTGAGGACTTTGAGCGGCGGGCATGGCGCTGCGCTTGGTACGGCTTGCGCGCAATGCTTTTACCTTATCGAGGCGCTTTTCTTCTTCATCCATGCGTACAGTCAGGTACTTGATAACGGGTTCAGAAACGCGCAGGCGGCGTTCGAGCTCTGCTACCAGCTTGCCGTCGGCATCAATGGTCAGCAGCACATAGTTGCCGTCGTTGAACTTGCGAACTGTATAGGCCAGCTTGCGGCGGCCCATCTTTTCAACCGAGCGTACGTTGCCGCCGCCGGTGGTTACGGTGCCTTCAAAGCCGGCAATCAACTTGTCGGCATCCTCTTCCGCCACATCGGGGCGGATAATAAACATCACTTCGTAGAACCGTCCTGCTTCTGCCATACCGTTACCTCGCTTTCAGCCGTGCTTTGCGCACCGCTA
>CAXSFX010000074.1:0-17731 GCA_964236655.1 uncultured Acidobacteriaceae bacterium
AAAAGCATCAAGGACGAGCTTGCCGCCGAGATCAAGCAGCTGCCGGAAGGTGAGCAGGGCACGGCCAAAAAGAAGCTAGGCAAGTATTACGAGCTGCTGCGCGAGCAAATTTTCCGCCAACAGGTCACCAAAGATCGCATCCGGCCCGACCGTCGCGCATTTGACCAGATTCGCCCGATTTCTATCGAAACTTCTGTGTTGCCGCGCACCCACGGCTCGGCCCTGTTTACACGCGGCGAGACGCAGGCGCTGGTCACGGTCACACTGGGTACGGGTGATGACGCGCAGCGCCTGGAGACGTTCGAGGGTGAGCAGAAGAAGAAGTTCATGCTCCACTACAACTTTCCGCCGTTTTCGGTTGGTGAAACCGGCCGCATGACCGGCACAGGCCGCCGCGAAGTCGGCCACGGTGCGCTTGCCGAGCGGGCGATCGCTGCCGTACTGCCGCCCGAAACGGAAAGCCCGTATGCCTACCGCATCGTCTCGGACATCCTGGAGTCGAACGGTTCATCCTCAATGGCTTCAGTTTGCGGTGCGAGTTTGGCCCTGATGGATGCCGGTATCACCCTGAAAGGTTCAGTCGCAGGCATCGCCATGGGTCTGGTAAAGGAAGGTGACGATTATGCCATCCTGACCGACATTGCCGGTGCGGAAGACCATTACGGCGATATGGATTTCAAGGTAGCCGGTACGCGCGAAGGCATTACCGCGCTGCAAATGGACATCAAGATCGGCGGCATTACCTCGACCATCATGCGTGAAGCAATGGAACAGGCCCGTCGCGGTCGGCTCTTCCTGCTCGACATCATGGATGCCCACCTGAACCATGCACGCGAGATCAAGTCGAAGCATGCGCCGCAGATCAAGACGTTGCAGATCCCGACAGACAAGATTCGTGACCTGATCGGACCGGGCGGCAAGGTCATTCGCGGCATCATCGAGCAAACCGGTGTCAAGATCGATGTTGAAGATACAGGTCGTGTTTCCGTGGCTTCGTCCGATGCGGAAGGATTGGCCAAGGCGCTTGAGATCATCAACAACCTGACCGCAGTGCCTGAAGTAGGCAAGACCTACCTGGGCAAGGTAGTCCGGCTGGCGGAGTTCGGCGCGTTTGTCGAGCTGTTCCCCGGCACGGATGGCTTGCTGCACGTTTCCGAGATTGCGGAGCATCGCGTCAAGGAAGTCAAGGATGAGCTGAAGGAAGGCGACCAGATTTTGGTCAAGGTCATCGGACTCGACGGTAACCGCATCAAGCTGTCGCGCAAAGCCCTGCTGAAAGAACAGCGCGAAAAGATGGGCTTGCCGATGCCTTCGGCTGAAGGCGGTCGGGATTCCCACGATGCTCCGGAGCGCACGGCGCGCCCTGAACGTACCGAACGTGCCGAGCAGCAGCCGAGCTCGAATGAAAGCACCATCACCATCGAAGGCGGCGAGGAGTTTGACGACTTCGACGGTACCGACGAGGGTGAGGAAGCTGACGAACCGAACTTCAACCGTGATCCTGCGGCAGTGGGTGCGGTAGCCGGTGCCCCGGCAAGTGCTGCGGGTGCAGGTCAGCGGCGGCGCCGTGGTCGTGGCCGCGGTGGACGTCCCGGAAGCAGTGGGGGCGGTCGCGGTCCCGGGCAGGGTGGCGGCGCGCGCGCTTAGGCTTCCCTGGGCACGACTGTCCTGAGTATGAACCGACAAAGGCCGCGCTACATGCGCGGCCTTTGCTGTCTACCATGAACTTGTGCGCAACCGAGCTATCCTCACCCTCTGCGGTGTCAGCTTCCTGTGGGGCTCAGGCTGGCTTGTTCCACAATCCTCTTTGCCGCCGTTCGCCGCCCATTCACTTGTATTTGCCTTGACTGCCGCCATTACGGGTTTATGCGCGAGCACCATGCCGAGGCAAGCAGGCATCCCTCTCCAAACCGGCCTGACGCTTGGGTTCACAATGCTTGGCGCGCCTTCGGCCCTCCTACTGCTGGCAGGGCTGCATGGAGCCGGGGGATGGATACCGCTGCTGTATGCGCTATTGCCTCTATTCACTGCTTTCTCCCGGGGCCGTTGGTCACCCATACTGGTGGTGCCGGTGGGGGCCGTGCTGGTGCTGCTCAACGGCACCATTCCATTCCAATGCAACCAATGCAACCAGGCAGCTTGGGCCATACCTGTGCTGGGGGCTGTAGGCTCGCAGGCGTTTGCCCTCCGGTTTGCAGCAAAACACCTGCATGGCGTGTCGTTGCGCGGGCTGCTGGGCAGCATGACCTTCCAAAGTATCGTAGCTGCGGCTTTCCTGGCAGTGGGCAGTCTGCTGTTTGACTCTTCACCCAGGCTTGCCTGGGCCGCCATCCCGGCATCGCTGCTTCCGGCTTTGCTTGGCACAGCTTTGCCATACGCATTGTTGTACCGGCTACTGGCACTTGGTGAAGCGGCACCCTATCAGGCAGCGACCGCACAGTGGTTGCAAGTGCTTATCGCAGTGCTTGAAGGCGCAGCCCTGGCACAGGTGTGGCCGTCATGGCAATCTTTTGCCGCAGCTCTCGCAATACTTGTATGTACGCGGATTGCTCTTCAGCCGGAAGAGAACACCCGGCCGACTCATCTTTTCGGGTCAACCCTGTAAATTCCTTGCAGGGGAGCGTCAGTTACGCGCATCATGCGGCATGGCTGCCTGTTTTTACATTGTGGTTGAGGGCGAGGACCCGGGCTTCGACACCTTTGTCAACGGGCACGCGCTGGCCCGGCATGAGGCAGTGCTGGAGCAGCTGGCTGGCTCGCTGAAGGTGCGCCCGCTACTGGACTTTTTCTCAACCGATCGCAACTCCATGGCTACCTTGCTGGAGCAGGGCGCGGGTGATCCTACCTGGGCCCACTCGCTGCCGGACGCCCAATGGTTTACAGCCGCTGAAGGCCTGGCCACCGTAGGAGCCTTGCTGGGGCATGTTGAAACCCATCTGGCCGATTACGGCCAAAGCGCCGGCCTACTCTACCAGGAGCTGAGCGAATACCGGCGCGTGCTTCAGAAATCACAAGGGAGAAACCTGCGCTGGCACCTGGCGGTAAGCTGGGAATAGCTACGTTTCAAGGGTTTTTCGCAGGAGCATGGCTTGCCCCAGGTGGTAGCTGGTGTGGTCGCCTGCCAGCAGAACTTCATGCAGCAGCGTTTGCCCATCGCCCCATGGAATCGGCGAGAACAGGTCTACCGTCTCATCCTCTACCAGTGCGATCATCTCCCCAAGCGCCTTGTGCAGGGCTGCCAATGATGCCTTGGGAGCCTGCGCCGTATCGGGCACGCTACTTTGGGGCCAGTACTCATCCGGCCATTTGGGTGCGGTGTACTCGGGCTGCGTTGAAAATGCGAGCAAATCCTGCAACGTAAAGCGCATGTGCTCCAGTAACTGCCATAGCGTGTGCGGCCCGGCTTTCGCACCCCAGTCCCCGTCCCGTACACCGTTAAATGCAGTTCCAGGTTCCAGGTGGGCACTGCCGCCTTGCAGCAGTTCCACAAGCTCCTCACGCAGTGCTGTTTGTTGCAGGTCAAGCATTAATTACCTCTCCCATCCATTGGATGTACCTACGCCGAAGGCGTAATTGGCCCCACCGCAGGTGGTCAGCCGAAGACTTTGCCCATGCGGCGGATTTGTGCACCGACCCCGCGCAGTTTTTCTTCAATATGCTCATAGCCGCGATCCATGTGGTAGACGCGGTCCAAAATAGACTCGCCATCGGCAACCAGCGCGGCCAGCACCAGCGAGGCCGAGGCGCGCAGGTCTGAGCACATCACCGCTGCGGCTGACAATGGCGTGCGACCGGTAATAGTTGCCGAGCGACCGTCTACCTTGATGTTTGCGCCCATACGCATCAGCTCGCCGATGTGCATAAAGCGGTTTTCAAAGATGTTCTCAACGACCATAGACGTGCCTTCAGCCTGCGTTGCAAGCGCCATGTACTGCGCCTGCATATCGGTAGGGAAACCCGGATACTCCTGTGTTGAAACATTAGCTGCCTTCAGGTTGCCCTCGCTGCGGACGCGGATAGCTTCCTTACCCAGAATTTCGATGCGCGCACCGGCTTCCTCAAGCTTGGCGATGACCGCGCCCAGGTGAGCGGGGTTGCAGTTGGTCAGCTGCAGGTCGCCGCCGGTGATCGCCCCTGCAATCAGGAAGGTGCCTGCCTCAATGCGGTCCGGGTTGATGCGGTGACGTACCCCATGCAGTTTGTCGACACCCTTGACGCGGATGGTCGGCGTGCCCGCGCCCTCAATCTGCGCGCCCATACCTGTCAGCATCGTGGCAAGATCGACAACTTCAGGCTCACAGGCGCAGTTCTCGAACAGCGTTTCGCCCTCGGCCAGCACAGCGGCCATCAGCAGGTCTTCCGTACCGGTCACGGTGATCTTGTCGAACAGGATGTCGGTTCCGCGCAAACGCTCCGCGCGCGCTTCAATGTAGCCGTGCTCGTAGGAGATGACGGCACCCATCTTCTCAAGCCCCTTGATGTGCAGGTCGATAGGCCTGCCGCCGATGGCGCAGCCGCCCGGCATGGCAACGCGTGCCACACCGGCGCGCGCTATCAGCGGGCCTAGAACCAATGAAGACGCGCGCATGGTCTTCACAATCTCGTACTTGGCGACCGGGTCAGACAGCACGGCGCAGCTTACCGTGGTGCGGTGCTGCGCGCGCCCATAGCCCAGCTCTACCTCGGCACCCATGGAGACGAGCAGCTTGCGCTGGGTCTCGATGTCCTGCACCTGCGGAATATTTTCAAGCACGACTTCTTCGGCGGTCAGGATGGCCGCGGCCATGCACGGCAGCGCCGAGTTTTTCGCGCCGCTTATGCGTACCGTTCCAAGCAACGGGTTGCCGCCGCGTATGACAAACTTGTCCATGTGTTTTGCTGTACTCCCTCGCCACCATTTTAACTGCCGATAAGGGGTTACTGGGCTACAGCGCGAGTGCGGGAACAAAGGAGTACACTAGGCGGCGATGACGCGCCTCTATCCCGTTACCGCCCTTGTCCTGGCAGCCCTGTCACTCACGGCACAAACTACACCTACGGCTACAACCGGCAGCTCCGATAGCCTTTCCGTTCCTTCTGTGAACGCACCTGCCGGCATGCTCGCCGGCACGGTTGTAAATACGTCAGGCGGTTCTGCCCGCGCATTCCTGGGTATTCCCTATGCCGCGCCGCCTCTCGGTCTGCTGCGCTGGAAGCCGCCCGTTCCGGCAGCCAAATGGACCGGCACGCGCGACGCTACCAACTTCGGTTCCCGCTGCATGCAGCCCACGCTCTATAACGACATGATTTTCCACGATCCGGGCCCCAGTGAAGATTGCCTGACCTTGAACGTGTGGACCCCTGCAAACGCCGCACCAGATAAAAAACTGCCCGTCATGGTCTGGGTGTACGGAGGCGGCAACACCACCGGCGGCAGCTCTGAGGGTCGCCAGAACGGCGCGCACCTTGCGACGAAAAACGTGATTGTGGTCTCGTTCAACTACCGTTTGGGCATCTTCGGCTTCTTCACGCACCCGGAGCTTGCCGCGGAGTCGCCCGAGCACGCAGCAGGGAAC
Organism: uncultured Acidobacteriaceae bacterium; assembly: GCA_964236655.1. Taxonomy (GTDB): domain Bacteria; phylum Acidobacteriota; class Terriglobia; order Terriglobales; family Acidobacteriaceae; genus EB88. Next base: position 5,556 of record CAXSFX010000074.1, read on the forward strand.
TACGGCCTGCTCGACGCTGTAGCCGCGCTCCGCTGGGTACAGACCAATATCGGCGCGTTCGGAGGCGACCCGGCCAACGTCACCATCTTCGGTGAGAGTGCCGGGTCCTACGCGGTGAGCTCGCTGATGGCCTCGCCGCTCGGCCATGGCTTGTTCGCCCATGCCATCGGTGAGAGCGGCGGTGCGTTCGGTGCCTCCAGGCCGGCCTATCCACCTCTTGCTGTCAGGCAGGAGAAGGATGCCGACTTCGCCCGCACCCAGCTCCATGCCGATTCGCTTGCCGCGCTGCGCGCCCTCCCTACCGAGCAGCTGCTCACCGCAGCCGGAAGTGGAAGCGCATTCGGCCCGGACACAGACGGCTACTTCCTGCCGCAGTCACCCGCCGCCATCTTCGCCGCAGGCAAGCAAAATGACGTGCCGATGATGGCCGGCTGGAACCATGACGAAGGCGGCGGCGGTGCCGCGCAAACTACCATCACACCTACCGGCAGCTCGGAGGCACGGTCTCCCGTCAAGGCTCCAGGCGGCCTTGTCAATACAACCATCGCGCAGAGCGACCGGCAGCGTCTGCAAGATATGGCAACCAGGGATTTCGGGGCGCGTGCGAGCGACTTCCTCCAGGCATTTCCGGCAGCAACGGATGCCGAGGCACTGACGCGCCTGCAGCAGTACGCAACAGACAAGTTCATTGCATACGGTACCTGGGCCTGGCTTGAAGCACAAACGAACATGGCGCAAGCGCCTGCATATCGCTACCGCTTTGACCTGGTGCCGCCGCCTGACCCGGCACGTCCTACCCGTTTCGGCGTGTTCCACTCGGATGACATTGAATACGTCTTCGGCAATCTCGACTCCCGCAAAGGCATCAGCTGGCGTCCCCAGGATTACGCAATGAGCGAACAGATGATGACCTACTGGACCAACTTCGCCCGCACCGGCAACCCGAACGGCGGCGGACTGCGGAAATGGCCGGTGTACGCGCCTGCTTCCGGCTCACAAGTGATGTACTTGAACCAGCCTGCTTCGCATGCGGACAAGGACGATTTGCGAGACCAGTTTCTGTTTCTGCAAAGCGCATGGAGCAGCAAGCAATAGGGGGAATTAACGGGTTCCAGGTCGTGCCGGCGCGTACATCTTCTTGGAAACCTGTTCTTGGCAACCCGCTTATAAGAGATACACCCAGCGCAGCACCAGCACGGCGCGCGCGCTCCAGGCAATGGTACGAATCCAGTTTGTCGCTACCAGCTTGCCGATTACGTCCGCTGAATACCCTGCATGCAACTGGTTGTGCAGTGGTACTTGCAGGAATGCAGTCGAAAGCCAGATGACCCCGACCAGCGCCGCACCCGCCCAGGCTTGCCATGCGGAAATCATTCCAGGTCGCAAACCCGGCAGCAGAAGCAAGCCTGCTGTAGCCAGCTCTATCAGCATCAGCGGCGCAACGACATAGGTTGTGCGATCGGCATGAGCCGCTTCATACGCAGGAAAGTTTTCAACGCCTACCTGCAAAAACAGCGGGTAATGCACCACCTGCACAAACCAGATCAGGCCGAACATGGCCAGGGTGGAAAGCACTTGTAAAGGGAGAAGCAGGCGCATGACGCTCCAGTTGATAGTGAGCTGCGAAAACAAATGGTGCGAACCCGGACGAGTTCGCACCGCTCAACAACTCAACTCCATAATTCAGCTCAACTCAACAGCTCAACTCCATAATTCAGCTCAACAGCTCAACTACAAATCCAGCGTAGCGTCTTCAATCGCGCGGCGAACATTGCCGTCAGCCCGCGCCAGGCGGCGCACGGCTTCCTGCTTGTCCACGCCGGCCTTCAGCATCACCAGCGCCACCGGCACGCTGCGGCCCGCGCTCTTGATGACGCTCACGGCCTTCTCACGGTTCACCTTGCAGGCCCGCATCAGGATGGAAATACCGCGCTCCACCAGCTTTGAGTTCTGCATGTGTACATGCACCATCAGGTTGTCGTACACGTAACCGAGCCGCGTCATGGCACCGGTCGTAATCATGTTTGTGACCATTTTCTGCGCGGTCGCAGCCTTCATACGGGTCGAGCCGGAGACTACCTCCGGGCCTACGTCTGTAACGATGGTGATGTCTGCTGCCTCTGCGATCGGCGAATTCAGATTGCAGGTGATACAGGCGGTACGTGCGCCCTGCGTCCGGGCATAGGCAACGGCTGCAACCACGTACGGAGTACGCCCGCTGGCTGAAAGTCCGATCACAACGTCCTTGCGCGAAGGCCTGCGCCGTGCGATGTCTCGCTGGCCGAGCTCCTCGGAATCCTCGTTGACTTCAACCGGCGACGCCAGTGCCTTGGGACCTCCCGCCATAATGTACTGAATGGAATGCGGATCATTTGAAAAATAGGGTGGACACTCGCAAGCGTCAAGCGAAGCGATACGTCCGCTGGAACCGGCACCTATATAAATAAGCCGCCCGCCTTCGCGGAGGGAGCGCGCCACGGCATCGATGACCAGTGCGATCTCCGGAAGCGCTTTCTTTACAGCAGTAGCTACCTTTGCATCTTCGTGATTGATGATCCTTGCTATCTCCAGCGCGGATTTTGTGTCAAATCCCAATGAAGCTTCATTTGAGCTTTCCGTTGTCAGCTCGTGCAGTCGAAACTCTTCGCCAAACTCGGCATGCGCCTCAAGTGGTGTCGGTGTAATCGTAGCCATCGTTTTCTCTTCGCCTTCCAACACGTTGGATTGTATGCCTTCCAATCAACGATGCGCTGCTTCAAATACACCATCCAATCCAGGATTGTCACCAATGTTCAGCCTGCATCAACACCTTCGTCACTGTGTTGTGGAATAAGGGCCGAACGGCTTGTATTTTCTTATTATTCCGGGTAGGAAATGTTCTATTCGTCAGCAAAACGACAGACACATCCCGCAGGGGGTCGATCCAAATAGAGGTGCCTGTGTACCCGAGGTGCCCGAAAGATTCACGGCTGAAGTGCTTGCCTGATGAGGAGTCCGGTCCGCTCGGGGTATCCCAGCCAAGCGCACGTGAGGACCCCGACAGTGGATAGGCACGCCTCGTAAACAGCTTGATCGTCTCTGCATGGAATAGAGCCGGGCCGCCGCCTGCTCGCAAGGGAGCCAGCATCGCTTCCCCAAACTTCAGCACGTCAGACACGGGCGCGAACAGGCCCGCATGGCCTGCGACACCACCCATGGCCCAACAGTTTTCGTCGTGTACCTGCCCTTGTACCCGTTTCCTGCGGAAGCTTACATCGTCTTCTGTCGGAGGAATCAGGGGCCGCTCCGCCGGTTCAGGCCGCCACCGGGTACGCGGCATATCGAGGGGACCAAAAACCTCTCGATGGCAGAAGATGTCAAGCCGCTCCCCTGTCAGTTGTTCCAGGGCACGCGCAAGCAGGATGAAACCTGGGTCAGAGTACGCCGTGTGCGTTCCAGGCTCGGCAACAAGCGGCAGGCGGCATGCCTCGCGCACGATCGTGTCTGGGCCGGACCACACTTCAAAAAAAGGCTGGATCGCCGGCAAGCCGCTGCAATGGGCGAGCAGGGTACGCAAGGTCACGCGCATGCGCATCTCCCGATCCAACCCGGTACCTGCAAACTCGGGTAGCAGCTCGGCCAGGGGAGTTTCAAGGTCCAGCTGATTTCGCTGCCGCAGCAGCATGGCCATGGCCGTAGTGGAAAGCACTTTACTCAAGCTGGCCAGGTCAAACGAGGTACCGGGCAGCACCTGGGGGCTATCCGGCAGAAACGTAAAACGGCCTGCGGCACCGGTTGCAAGCACCGTGCCTCGGTACGAAACTCCAAAAGCTGCGCCGGGGAATGCCCCATCCGTCACAGCTTGCTCCAGAAAAGCCGTTACGGGAAGAAAGTGTTTCGGTAGAATCTCGGCTGTACCGGTCGTTGGGGAATCCACAATCCATAGGATAGCGGGAGCTTGCTGCAGATTCGCGCAGTTCGGTGTATCCCAAGATACCTCCGCATATGTCCCAAGATGGAGCAAAGTAGGAACAAACAGAGCCGCCCTGCTGCGTAACCTCTGCATTTGTGCTACGTCTACAGACAGGGAGAACAGCCATGAAGATTCCCACGTGTGCCGGTGCATCCCGGCATGCCAACCGTGTACGGCATCGCGCGGTAGCGGCCATGCTGCTTTGCCTATCCGCTTCGGCGTTCTCGCAAAGTACGCCTGCTGCCCAACCTTCAGCCCCCGGCGATACCCTCATCGTCCCGGCAGGAACCAAGGTGCTGCTTGCGTTGCGCTCAGGCGTTAACACCCGTTCGGCACAGCCCGGCGACGGTGTCTACCTCTCGTCCAGCTTCCCGGTCGTGGTCGGTAACCGAGTCGCCATTCCGGCGGGCGTGTATGTACAGGGCGTGGTAGATCGCGTGCAGCGGGCAGGCCGCGTCAAGGGCCGGGCTGAGGTGAGCCTGCACTTCACCACCATGATCTTTCAAAACGGCACCGTGGTGCAGGTGCCCGGTACGCTTGACAGCCTGCCCGGCGCAACCGATGCCAAGGTGAAGGATGGGGAAGGCAACGTGCAGCAGGGCGGCCAAAAAGGCAAGGACGCGGGCACCATCGCGCGCGGTGCTGAGGCCGGCGCAGGTATCGGCGGCATCGGCGGTGCCATCGGCGGCAATCCGCTTTCAGGCGCGGGCTACGGTGCCATCGCAGGCGGCATTACCGGCCTTGTCTATACCTTGTTGACCCGCGGCAGTGACATCAATCTGGAGCAGGGACAAACGGTCGAGATGGTGTTGCAGCGACCGCTCACCCTTACCGCCGCCAATTTATCCTCGGGCAGCGGTCCCGAGCTTGACCCTTCAGCACAGCGGCCCTTGCCAAAGCCCGCCCATAGCCGTACTCTGTGTCCGCCGGGCGGTCTGGGCTGTCCCTAAGGATTGGTGAAATATATGAGCGAAGAAGGTACCGATTCACAAAGTTTCGGTAGCCATGTACGCAACTGGCTCCGCGATCTTGCGATTTCCGTAGCTGCTTCTGCGTTCATCATTATATGGATTTACCAGCCGGTGCGTGTTGAAGGCACAAGCATGCAACCGCGCCTGCATGACAACGACCGGCTATTTATCAACAAGTTTGTATACACCTTTGAGAAGATTGAGCGCGGTGACGTGGTGGTTTTCCACTATCCCGGCGACCCGGCCAAGAGCTACATCAAGCGCGTAATCGCGCTGCCCGGCGACGATCTACGCATAGATGACGGCACGGTATACGTGAACCGGCAGCGGGTGGCCGAGCCGTATGTGCCGCCCCGCTTTGAGGATGGCCGTTCCGTGGCGCAGGAGATTATTCCTGCCGGTAGTTACTGGGTCATGGGCGACCACCGCTCCATATCGAGTGACAGCCGCGACTTCGGGCCGGTGCCGCGCGGCTTGATCTACGGCAAGGCAGCATTTATCTACTGGCCTGCGGATGGTGCCGGTTTTGTCCGATAGCGTGGTAGCTCGGTAACTTGATAGTTCGCCGGCGTTTACGCGCCGATCTGAACCAGTTGCGCCGCCTGCTCCCGAGTCCCCAGGATGGAGACGCGAGGTATCTCGCCGCGCGCCATGGCTACCTCGTCACAGCGGTAGATACGCGGGCAGCTCTGGCAATCCTTGTAAATCTTGTCGGGCAGCGCCGCGCGCTCGGTCACCACTCGAAAGCCGTGACGGAAAAAGAAATCAGGAATGCGCGTAAACAAGCACACGCAGCCGATGCTGTGCTCTTCACTTTCTGCCAGAAGAGCTGTCAGCAGCTTGCCGCCCACACCCTGACCCTTGGCCTCCGGCCTGACAACGATGGAGCGCACTTCCGCAAGGTGCGGCCCGTACAGATGCAGCGCGCCGCAGCCCAGAAAGGCACCCGCGTCACTTTCGGCAACCGTAAAGTCGCGCACGTTCTCGCAAATCTCTGCGAACACGCGCCGCAGCAGTGTGCCGTCATGCGAAAGCGAATTCACAAGCTCGTAGATATTCGACGCATCCGGGAGCCGAGCTTTACGTACCCGCATGGGCAGGCTCTTCCTCCATCGCCGGTTCATGGCGCGGGGTCCACCGGCTCACACGTGCCCGGGCATCTGCCAGTGCTGTCCGCACCTGCGCGCGTGCCGTACCGCCCAGCACATCGTGGCAGTCGAGCGTTGCCTCAAGCGTAATGGCCGCATAGAAATCCTGATCGAAAAGCGGTTCGATAGCTTGTAATTCGCCCAGTCGCAACTCGCCCAGCTCCCGTCCCGACGTAAGACCGAGCCGTACCGCAGCGCCGACCCGCTCGTGCGCTGTACGAAAGGGAAGACCCTTGCCGGTGAGGTAGGTAGCCGCCGCCATGGCGTTCAGGTAGCCGGTTTCGCACGCAGCTTGCATGCGCTCTGTGTTGAAGCGCACTGCCTGCGTAAACTTTGCGAGCAGCCGGACTACGGTCAGTGCGGTTCCCGTCGCGGCAAATACCGGCTCCTGGGTTTCCTGCATGTCCTTGTTGTAAGCCAGCGGCAGACCCTTGAGCGTGAGCAGCACGGTTTGCGCCGCGCCGGAGAGCCGACCGACCTTGGCGCGCAGCAGCTCTGTCAGGTCCGGATTTTTCTTTTGCGGCATGGCACTGGAGCCGGTTGAAAATGCCTCCGGCAGCTCCACAAAGCCGAACTCGGCTGTGGCAAACAGTGTAATCTCCTCTGCAAACCGGCTTGCATGAACACCTAAAATCGTCAGTGTTTGCAGGTACTCCAGCACAAAGTCGCGGTCGCCTGTCGCATCCATGCTGTTGGCAGTGGGCGCGGTAAAGCCAAGCTCTTGCGAAGCAATGGTGCGGTCCAGCGCGAGCGTCGCGCCCGCTACGGCACCCGAGCCGAGCGGGCAGTAATTGAGCCGTGCCAGGCAGTCTTCCAGCCGCGAGATGTCGCGCAAAATCATTTCCGCATACGCGAGCAGCCAATGCGCCACCAGTACCGGCTCGGCACGCTGCAGGTGCGTGTACGCGGGCATGGCCGCGTCGCCCATCGCATGCGCCTGCGCAATTAGCTGTTCCGCCCATACCGCAAGCCCGGCGATTAAATAACGGCCATGCGCGCGAATGTAGAGCCGCAAGTCCGTCGCCACCTGCTCATTGCGCGAGCGGCCTGTGTGCAGCTTGCGGCCAAGCTCGCCTACGGCTTCCACCAGCCGCATTTCAACGAAGTGGTGGATGTCTTCCGCGCCGCTTTGCACGAAGGATTCAGGGCCTTTTGCTTCGTCCTGGGCGACCGCATCAAGCGCCGCTGACAACTGCTCGCGCTCGGCTTCGCTCAGCACGCCTGCAGCTGCAAGCGCGCGTGCATGTGCCTTGCTGGCCTGTACTTCATAGGCAAGCAGCACGTAGTCAAAGGAGATTGACCGCTGCCATAAGTCGAACTCCTCATCCAGCGGCTCGCGGAAACGCCCTGACCACATCTTCACTTCGCAACCGCCTTGGCTCCGGTTTTGCCCTCTCGCAACTCGCGCAGCCGCGCCTGCGTGCGGGCGGGCAAGCCGAGGATGCGGATGAACCCGGCAGCATCTTTCTGGTCGTAACTGTCACCCATGGTGAACGAGCTCAGTTCATTTGAATAGAGTGAAAACTCGCTCTCACGCCCGCTGATGCTGATATTGCCCTTGTAGAGCGAGAGCGTCACCGTGCCCGTCACGTTCTTCTGCGTCTCCGCGACAAATGCGTCGAGCGCCTCGCGCAGCGGCGTAAACCACAAACCGTTGTACACCAGGTCCGCATAGCGCAAGCCCACCTGCTGCTTGTAGTGCTTTACCTCGCGCTCCAGCGTCAAGGCTTCGAGCTCCGCATGCGCGGCAACGATCAGCGTACCGCCCGGAGTCTCGTAGCAGCCCCGGCTCTTGATGCCGACAAAGCGATTTTCTACCAGGTCGATGCGGCCGATAGCATTGCGTGCGCCAATTTCATTCAACAATTCAACGATCTGCACGGGCTCAAGCCGCTGGCCTGCAACGGTGACCGGCACGCCGCTTTCAAAGCCGATGGTGATGACCTCAACCGCATCGGGCGCTTCCTGCGGGCTGCGCGTCATGGTCCAGGTGGAGTCAAACGGCGCATTGTTCGCGTCTTCAAGCTCGCCGCCTTCATGGCTTACATGCCACAAGTTGCGGTCGCGCGAGTGAATCTTGACGCGGCTCGCCGACACCGGGATACCGTGCTCCTCGGCATAGTCCAGGCAGTCTTCGCGGGAGCGCAAGTCCCACTCGCGCCATGGTGCGATCACTTTCAGCTCAGGTGCCAGTGCTTGATAGGCATGCTCGAAACGCACCTGGTCGTTGCCCTTGCCGGTGCAGCCGTGCGCCACTGCCGTCGCGCCTTCTTCAAGCGCAACCTGTACTTGCGCCTTTGCGATCACAGGCCGCGCGATGGAAGTACCGAGCAGGTACTTGCCTTCATACAACGCACCCGCCTGCACGGTCGGGTTGATGAAGTCGCGCACAAACTCGTCACGCAAATCCTGCACAATGACCTTCTTCGCGCCGGTGGTGTAAGCCTTCTGCACCACAGCATCGATGTCCTCACCCTGGCCCACGTCAGCCACCATTGCAACCACATCGAAGCCGTAATTTTCGTTAAGCCACGGGATGATGATCGAGGTATCCAGACCACCCGAATATGCCAGCACTACTTTGTCTTTTGCCATAGTTCAAATCTCCTTGTACTTGTTAAACACTGCCGTGCTCCGGCAGCTTCGCGCCCAGCAGCAGCAGCAGCAATGCTTTCTGCGCGTGCATCCGGTTTTCAGCCTGCTCAAATACAACCGAGTTCGGCCCGTCGAACACCGCATCCGTCACCTCCGCATTGCGATGCGCAGGCAGGCAATGCATAAAGGCCGCATCCGGCCTCGCATGTGCCATCAGCGCCTCGTTCACCTGGTAGGGTTTAAAGATCGGCGCACGCTTGGTAGCCTCATGCTCAAAGCCCATGCTGGTGCACACGTCCGTGTACACGGCATCTGCATCACGCACAGCGGCAATCGGGTCCTGCACCAGCGTGATATTAGCCCCCGTACTGTTCCCGATGGCACGCGCCTGCGCCACCACATCCGCTTTGGGAGCATAGTTCTTCGGCGTGCCCACCGTGCAATGCGCCCCCAGCTGGGCGGCCAACAGCATCAGCGAGTGGCACACATTGTTGCCGTCGCCCACATAGGTAAAGTTGATCCCGCGTATGGAGCCGCCGTTGCGCTCGGCATACCGCTCCTGCACCGTCATAAAGTCAGCCAACGCCTGGCACGGATGCTCATGGTCGCTCAACGCATTGATCACCGGGCAAGCCGCGTACTGCGCCATCTCCGTAATCGTTTCGTGCGAGTAGGTGCGCAGCACAATCGCCTGCACCCAGCGGTCCACGTTGCGCGACATATCTGCCAGCGACTCGCGCTCGCCGAGCGGCGACTGTGTCTGGTCTACAAACATCGCGGAGCCGCCGGTGGTGTTCATCGCAACTTCAAACGTCAGGCGTGTACGCAGCGAGGCTTTCTCAAAAAACATCACTGTCTGTTTCGCATCGAGCGCGTGCCGGTACGCCGCCGGGTTTGCCTTGACGCGATGCGCCAGCTGCAGAATGGCCGCGGCTTCATCCGGTGTAAGGTCGGCGATAGAACACAGGTCGCGCCCTGCCAGCGACTCCTGCGCCGATGCGAATGCATTTTGAGTCAGCACCGGCGGTGCTTCAAGAACGCTGTCAATTGCCAATTTTGCCCCCTCGCTGCCCTGCGGCTGCAAGCTGCTGTTCGCTCAGGCCCGCCAATACCTCATCCAGTGCTTCGATAGCCGCATCCACATGGTGCTTCTCCAGGATGTACGGCGGCAAAAAGCGCAGCACGGTTTCACTGGTGCGATTCAGCACGATGCGGTGTGTGTTCATCATTGCGGTAAGCGCGGCCTTGGCATGTTCTGCGTCGTTCAGCTCAATGGCCAGCATCAGGCCCTTGCCGCGTACGTCCGTGATCATGGGGTGTTGTTTCTGCAACTGTTGCAATTGCTTGAAAAAATACGCGCCCACCTCTTCGACATGTGCCAGCAGCCCGCTGCGCTCTATTTCGTCAAAGACCGCCACGGCAACACGGCATGCCAGCGGACCGCCGCCAAATGTGGTTCCATGCAATCCGGGGTGCATGGCGCGTGACACTTCTTCGGTGCACAGCATCGCGCCCAGCGGCAAGCCGCCTGCTATCGGCTTGGCGACCGTGATGATGTCGGGTTCTGCGTTGTAGTGCTGAAACGCAAACCACTTGCCCGTACGTCCAAAACCTGCCTGGATTTCATCGACCACCAACAGGCCGCCTGTCGCGCGTGTCACCTCACGCGCCGCATCCATAAACCTCTGCGACACAGGCCGAATACCGCCCTCACCCTGGATCGGCTCGATGAGCAGCGCGCAATACTCGCTCGACCAAGCGGCACGCAGCGCGTCCACATCGTTGAACGGGATGAAGTCCACGCCCGGCATCACCGGCGCAAACGGCTCGCGGTACTTGTCCTTGTGCGTAGTCGCAACAGAACCGATGGTGCGACCGTGGAACGCACCTTCAAGCGCAAGAAAGCGCGTGCCGACCGTGTGGCTTTCACCGCGCCGCATGGTCGCGTACAGCCGCGACATCTTGAGCGCGGCCTCCCATGCTTCTGTACCGCTGTTGCAGAAAAAAGCGCGGTCCAGCCCGCTTGCCGTCGTAAGCCGAACTGCAAGCGCCGCTTGCCCCTCATGGAAGAAAAGATTGGAGACATGCAGCGGCATGGCAGCGGCTTCACGCATGGCCTGCTCAATCACCGGGTGCCCGTAACCGAGCGCGCTGACACCGATGCCGCTCAGCAGGTCCAGGTAGCGGTCGCCGTTCTCCATGTGGAGATACACGCCGTCCCCACCGCTTACAAGCAGGGGATTGCGCTCATAGGTCGGCAGCAAAAGCTTTTTCTCGGCTGCTTGTAGTTCTTCAAGTTTCATCATGTCTCCAACGCTTCCGCACCCATTCTTAGAGGCAGAAGCGGCAAGCGGGGTAAGCCGATTCTCGAAACAAAAACAAATCTGAAGGCACTCAGGCCACCAGCACTTCGGTCCCGTCCGTGATGCGCGACGAACACAAATCCGGCAGCAGCTCGGCTCGCTCCGCAGGCAGGATGCGCACCCGTTTGACGCCCTGCGCCAGCGCCTCGCGGCAGGCGTTGAGCTTGGGCAGCATGCCGCCGGTAATCACGGCATCGCGGGTCAGCGCGGCTATCTGCTCCGTGCTCAGCCAGCGCATCACCGCACCGTCCGCACCTCGCACGCCGGGTACATCCGTTAGAAACACAAGCGCGTCCGCACGGCAGGCCGTGGCACACGCAGCAGCCATTTCATCGGCATTCACGTTGTAGTACTCGCCGTCAAAGCCCAGCGCGATGCTTGAGAGTACCGGCACCCCGCCCATGGCCCAGATGGCATGCAGCCAACGTGGGTCCGATGCCGCGATCTCGCCTACAAAGCCCAGGTCGGGAGCCGTGCGTTTCTTGCGCGCTCGGAACACCATGCCGTCGCCGCCAGAAAGCCCCATCGCGGGCACCGCCTGCGCAGCAAGCGCGGCCACCAGCGCCTTGTTCACGCCCCCGCCCAGTACCATCAGCGCCATGTCGCGTGTCTCGGCATCGGTGATGCGCAAGCCGCCTATAAACTCGCTCTGCTTCCCCATTTGTTTGAGCGTGCGAGTCAGTTGCACGCCGCCGCCGTGTACCACTGCCACTTCGTTGCCGCCTCGCTGCAGCTCCGCAATCGCGCGGGCGCACCGGCGCAGCAGCGGAGCATCCTCAAGTGTTGCGCCGCCCAGCTTTACGATGTACTTCATAGCAACCCTTCCGTTTCCGGCCAACCGCACATCAGGTTCCAGTTCTGCACGGCCTGGCTAGCCGCACCCTTTAACAGGTTGTCAAGGCAGGCGACCACGATCGCGCGTCGGCCATCCTCCGCGAGTGACACGCCGATATCGCAGAAGTTGGTCCGCTCGACATATTGAATCTGCGGCAGCTCGGGCGCTTTGAAAAGTCGCACCAGCTTGCGCCCTGCATAAAAATCCGCAAAGTAATGCTCGATTGCTTCGAGTGTCGTATGCGCTTTGAAGCGCACGTACATGGTCGACAGGATGCCGCGCGGAATCGGCAGCAGGTGCGGCGTAAACAAA
>CAXSFX010000075.1:0-17519 GCA_964236655.1 uncultured Acidobacteriaceae bacterium
AGAAGCTGATGGCAGGAGCAGCGGCAGCGACGGAGAAGCTCGTCGTTGCACTTCCCGCAGCATAGTTGCCGTTCGCTACCTGGCTGGCGCTAAGCTGCACCGTTCCGGTAGCGGTTAGGGATACAGTATTAGCTGAAATGGTAGCCGGCCCAGACGCCACCGCATAGGTGATAGCTCCCGCCGAGCTTGAACTAGCCGTTACCGTAAAAGGCGAGTTACCATAGGTCTGATTAGGAACCGAGGCGAAAGCCAGATTGTCTGCCTGGGCTGTCACATTCGTATTGGTACTGCCGCTGCTGGGCGCAAATGTTGCGTTTACCCCGGCGTAACTGGCTGTCACTGTGTGCGTGCCGACCCCATTGAGCGATGTATTCAGCGTTGCGGTGCCACTGCTCAGTTGCACTGCGGTTCCCCCGTTGAGGGTGGTGGAGTTTCCGCCTACTGTGTCGGTGAAGATGACCCCGCCTGTCGGCGTTGTACTGCTATGCGTTGTGTCAGTAACCCTAGCCGAAATCGTCACCGTCTGACCCGCAGTGGCCGAAGTCGGTATCGCGACCATGGTCTGTGTCGCGTCTACCGCATTGCCGCTGAGCGCAACGGTTTGCGTGGCATAGGGCGACGAAACTGCATTCAGGTTTGTGTCTGTAAGTATAAGTGAGCCGCTGATGCTGCCGGATGCTTGCGGGTCGAAACTTACGGACAGCAAGCAAGAGGCAGCTGCCGCGAGCGATCCGGCCGATCCCGCGCCTGAGCTCACAATTGGGCACGTTGTAGCTCCCGAGGCAGTTAGAGTGAAGTTAGCCGCGATGCTCGGATCATTGCCGCTGGAAGGTACTGGAAATGTTAGTGCCGCATTGCCAATGTTACTGACGGTGACGCTTTGTGCACTGCTTGTCACCCCTACTGTCGTTTGGGCAAATGCCAGGCTCGGCGCATCCGCCAAATCCTCCCTGAGCGCGCGGTTAGTGCCGTAGTCCGTAAGATAGATATTTCCTTTTTCATCGACACCCACCCCAGATGGGTTGCTTAGTAGACTGGTTGCTAATGTGCTCTCGATGTAACTGCTACCCGACGGCGATTCCTTCAGAATGCGGTTATTGCCGCTGTCTGCGATGTAGATGTCATCATTTTCATCCACAGCTACGCCATGGGGAGTATTTAGAGTGCTGGTCGGTATTATGCTATAGGAGTAGATACCGCCGGACAAGGTCCCTGCAAGTACACGATTATTGAATCGATCTGCAAAAAAAATATTGTCGCGTCCATCCACCACGATCTGGGCGGGTCCGTTCAGGCCGCTCGACACCAGCACTGTTTCAGTGTAAATGCCGTTTACAAGGCTTTCCTTTAGTACGCGGTTGTGACCACTATCAGCGATATAGATGCTGCCGCTGTCGTCGACTGCGACCCCGAATGGATTGCTCAGGGTAGAGGTGAGCAGCGTGCTCTCCATGTAAGTGCTTCCCGTCAAGGTTTCTACCGCTACTCGGCTCTTGCCGTAATCGGCGATGTAGACATTTCCGGCACCATCTACAGCCACCTGTTGAGGGCTATAGACAGTGCCGGAAGCTACCGTGCTCTCAACGTAGGAGCTACCCGAAGGTGTCTCCTTGAGCACGCGATTGTTCACGGAGTCACATATGTATACCGTGCCATGCTTGTCCGATACGGCTGAAGTCGGACCCGAGAGAGCGCTTGGGGTGATGGAGGTCTCCGCGCTAGGCAAAAAGCTGACTTGCGGCCCTGTGCCGATGCCGTGGATATAACCCGCTGCGATGACGTTGCCCGAGCTGCCTTCGAGCGTCGCTCCGCCATATAGGATACCGGCCAGAGTGGGAGCGAAGGTCACATCGAGCTGACAGAGAGAACCGGCAGTGTAGGAAGTCCCGTTAGTACATGTGCTCGAAGCTGCCGCAAAATCGAGCCCGGTTTTCCCCTGTGTTGAGACTACGGGGGCAGTTCCGAGGCTACCCGATGTCTGAAAGGTAAAAAATAAAGAGATGATGTTGCTTGTGCTACCAACAGCAACTTTTCCAAAGTTGCCGCCACTTAGCTGCAGCTTGAGCACTCGACTATGGCCTGTATCTGCCGTATACACATCACCGGCGGAGTTCGCAGTGACACCATACGGACCACTAAGCGCGCTGGTGGGCACCGTAGTCTGCGTGTAGGATCCCCCGGAGGGGGCTTCCTTGAGGATGCGATTATTGCCGTTATCGCAAACATACACATTTCCGCTCGCGTCAATTCCAAGTCGAGCGGGTGCACTCAGCCCGGTCGAAGCTAAGGTGCTTTCTGTGTAGCTCCCGCCTGAGAGTGTTTCCTTGAGTACCCGGTTGTTACTGGAATCTGCGATGTACAAATTGCCGCCGGTATCTACGACAACTCCATTAGGCTTGCTCAGCGTACTGGTCGGGATCGTGCTCTGGGTGTAACTCCCATTGGCTAACGTCTCTTTAACCACACGATTGTTGCCGTAATCGGCAATGTAGACATTTCCGCTTGTGTCTATAGCTGTCTGACGAGGACCGCTCACATTATTTGAAGAAGAAGCTGAAGAAGCTAACGTGCTCTCGGTATAGCTCCCGCTGCCGCCGGGTGTTTCCTTGAGCACGCGATTATTGCCTTTATCAGATATGTAGATGTTTCCGCTTGCGTCCACTGTTACATCACTTGGTGAATTCAAGGCAGATGTTGGAACCGTGCTCTGAACGTATGCGCCCGCCGAGAAGGTCTCTTTGAGAACGAGATTTTGGCTCTCTTCAGCGACAAAAACGTTTCCACTCGTATCCACGGAAACCCCATACGGGTTGGTAGTGCTCCCTACGCTGGTTTGCGCTCCGCTGAACTGCGCTGTCTGCGCCAGAAGTGTGGACGACAGCATAAGCAGGCACACGGCAAATAGCACCTTGCCAAGTTTTCCCCGCCAGAGGGGGCCGTCAGCGCGCCGACCAGTCAAGGAAACAAAGCGCACTTCAGGTCTCCTTGCAAAAAAGTTCTGCTTTCGTTACGGCATGGTTCGTGCATGCAGCAAAGCCGGGCCGCGCGAGAAGGGGGCAAGGCGATGATGTGATAGGCAGCGCTGTGCTGCGCAACTCAGTCCTCAATCGACCGAGCCGTTCGCACTGATGCGCAGATACTGGATCCAGCCAGGGCTGTTGCGGCCAACTTCCTCTGTTCGCGGCGTTCTTCATAAATCGACGTGCATCGACAATCCGGCGAGCATTCCGGGCTATGCTCAATTCACTTGTAGTTGCGTGGTTATATTGTGAAGAGTAGGGCAGCTTGTAATTTCAGGGAAGATCACCAACGTACCCAACACATTACTGTTGACTCTTTCGCGTTAACAAGCTGAGACACAGTTTGCTTGAGCTTCGGTTCCGACGCTATGCTATTTCGAACGGTCGTTTGTGAAAGACTACAGAACCAACACCAGATGGGCTGAGAATGTACCGTGTGAGGAATGGTTACAGAAAACTTATATAAGAAGCTGCCTAACGCCACCACTCTCAGGTATTAGGCTTAAGCGCAAGCAGTGGAGGCACACTTTACCCGATCTTTGAAGTCTTATCCCTCTTTCCGGAAATCCCACTCCCACCTAGTTTGCTGGACATAGAGTTCTAGACGGTTTACTGCAAAGAACCCGGGTCGAAAAGGCGACCTTTGCTCACCATTCCCACTCTCCAACAAACCGAGGTTTGCTGAACAATCTCATCCCGGATACTTGTATAGGTTTTCTATTTGATCGCTACTAAAATCACTCAACAGGCACTCACCAGTTCCTATGTTGTGAACCTTCAGTTTCGCCTTAGATTCACAAACAGATCGCTCTTGCCCGTTTGTCCGAGAAGTTCCAGGACGCCGCTGGCTATACTGGCCATTCCAGAGGTGGTTCGGCTGACAGTGCATCTGCCGCCCATGCCTCTTTCAGGAATGGCTCCTGTGCTGCGATGCGGCATTTCGATAGCAAGAAAAGGCGGAAAACCGTACCGTGGTGAGCCATGTGCTCAGAACTGCGGAAGCGCAGTTTGCCTTCATGGCGGGAGATGATGTCGGAGGAGATCCACATGCCCAGGCCGGTGCCACTCATCTCCTTGGTGGTGTAGAAGGGCTCGAAAATGCGCTTCTGGGTGACGGTCGACATGCCTTCGCCTGTATCGGCAATGGTGAGGCGCACCCCAGGGCGTCCGGTTACAGGATGCACCATGTCGCGGGAGCGTATCAGCAGCCGGCCTCCGTTGGGCATGGCGTCGATGGCATTGGCAATCAGGTTGTTGAGGACCTGGCGAATCTCGTTTTCCTGGCAAAGGATGGACAACTGACTCTTCAGCTGCGCTTCCACCACTATGTTGTGAGCCAGGAGTCGGCTTTTGTAGAGGTCAACGACCGCTTGCATCAACCCCTTGGCTGACACAGAACAGGGGTTGTCGGATTGCCTATGCTGGTTAAGCGTTTGTGTGGCAATCTGGCCCACTCGTCCTACCTCCCCCTGCGCCATATCAAGATACTCGCGTGTTTGCGCGGATAAGTCAGTATCCATACCGATCAAGTAGAGGAGGTTATGGATCGACTCGAGAGGATTGTTAATCTCGTGGACGATGGATTGCGAGAGCCTGCCGACGGCAGCCAGTTTTTCGCTCTGGATCAGCGCTGCCTCGGCATGCTTCTGCTGCGTGATCTCGGTCGATACGGCGCTGATAGCTTCTACCGTCGTCCCATCGGCTCCGAATACAGGATCGTAGCTCACGATCCAGTACCGGTGGTGTCCCGGCCTGCTGGTAAGTTCGCCTTCCAGCAGGCGACCGTGGACAGCATGACCGGCTGCCACCTGCTCAAACAACTCGACTATGCCTTCGATGGAGGCCATGAATGTGACCGGTTTCCCAAGCAGCTGGTCCCGCGTGAGATCGAAGAACTCTGCCTGCTTGTCATTCAGGCTGGTATAGCGGAAGTGCACGGGATCAAAGAGGGCCAGGCCGACTGGCGTTGTGCGATAGATAGCTTCCAGCTCGGCATGGCGACGCGCGGTCTCTTCCAGCTGTACACGCAGTGTTTCCTTGTCAGCCCGGCTCTGGGTGATGTCGTGGAAGAAGACGATGATGCCCTCGGCGGCGGGTCGCGATTCCACGCAGAACCACTTGTTGAGCGGTTCCGGGTAGTAGCTCTCGAAGTCGCAGGACACGCGTTGTTCCATGCTGCGGCGAAAGCACTTCTCAAAGGCGGAATCCTCGCCGTGGGCACTGGGAAAACGGTCCCATACATGAGCCCCGATGAGATTAACCTCCGGGGCCAGCAGTTTCATGGCGCGCCGGTTCAGGTAGGTAAAGTTGTAGTCGTGGTCCAGATAGAAGATTGCGTCGGTAGTGGCTTCGAGCACCTGGGCAAGCTGTCGCGTGACAGTCTGGCGACCCTCTTCTTCGTGCTTCTCTGCGGTAACGTCTCGATAGATGAGAGCTACGCCGGATGCGATCGGCACAATCCGGCTTTCGATCCAGAGACTGAACGCTTCATAGTAGAAGTCATGCCGCTCTTCGACGCGATCTTCCATGGCACGCCGGTATTTGCAGGCCAGCTCTTGACCCAGTGCATCCGGGAAGAGGTCCCAGTGGGAACTCTGCTGAATCTGAGCCAGATCCAGGCGATTGATGCGGCGCGCGTTCTGATTGGCATAGATGACACGCCATTGCCGGTCGAAGAAGATAACGGCATCCTGCAGGTCACCAAGGATCTGTAGAACATCGCCAATCAGCTCAGGATGGCTGGCCGTGTCCACGTTAGCTGCGGAATGTATCGGCAAGAGGTAACCCCGCTAGTCTTGCCACGGATGCGCACTCACTATATGTGGCTACACAGACGGGCACTTCACTGAGTGATACTAACCGCCGAAGCAACACGAATTATATGGTGTAGCTGGTATTTCAACCTAAAGTAATCTTGACAACCTCTCGGCTTAGCTAGTCGCAGACTCACTCACCGTACAGGAGCACGCTTCGCTTGGTGCGAATCGCTGTTACAAACCCAAAGATCAAAGGCTCCGGAGAAATCTTGCTTATTGCATGTAGTCGAAACTTGGGGTAGGTGCTATGTATTCGCAGCTGCACTCAGGAAGTGAACTGCTTATGGAAGCTGATCCAACCTGAATACTATGTATATGAAGCCGCAAAGGACTACCCTTTGCTGTAGTAAGAGTAAGGTTTTGAAAAAACTAAGTACCTGGAGACATCAGTCTATGAGACGTGAAAAACAGGGAGATCAAAGATAAAGCTAGGTGAGTACCATGTCCTTTATTCTGCACCATGTTCACTTGGTACCAACTATCATCGAGAATCAGCTCGTAGCCCATTCCGAAGTCGAGGGAACTCGCAACTATCTGGGTGAGGGCGCTCCCGGCTGTACGCTGCGCTAAGCAGTCTTGTTCGCTGCTTTCTTTGTGGCAGAAGCCTTTTCACCACGGGCTTCTTTGAAGCAGCTTTCTTCGCTGGAACTGCTAGAGTTCTGGACTTCGCGTCGGCAGCGAGATGCAACATGCCTAGCCCGGTGCCAGCCGCTGTTCTTGGTCGCTTAGCCGTGGAAAAGCTGGCAGAGCAAAGGCATTGTCCATTCAGTGATGCAAAAACCGGGCTTCGCGTCACCCAAGCGGCCGACACGATCGGCATTCGGGGCATCGTTGTACATGCGCTTTCCGACGCCGCCCGCACCTTTCACCTGGCACTCGGCTACAAGGAATCTCCTGGCCCACCCGATGATTCTCACTCTTACGATGAGAGAGCTGCACGCGTCGCTCATTCCGTAAATGCTTGGGTGGGCTGAACTTGGTCGGGAACGCGCTCTATTCCGCAAGCGTCTGTCGCGCTGCACATAAATCATGAATTATAGCTGTATTATTCAACACTTTGCACGATTTAAGTGCATGATCATTTGCAATGAATTCTAGAAATAGTGTATTTAACAAGTGAACGAAGTCTCAGCTGAAGTTCGGGTGGAGCTTAAATGCAAAAGTGGTAGCAATGAGAGATCGCCCCGCAAAGAACTAGGGCCTTGCCGTAGAGCGGGGGCCGTGATCTGGCCTTTAACTGGATAGCAACGGCTAACTTGGGATGATGTGGAGGCGGTAGTCCGCCGGCTGCGTCTCAGTAGGAGCTTACTGTACAAGCTCCTGCAACGCTATCGACAGCATTCGCAGGCCTCTTCACTGTTCTGGAAGTACGAGCGGAACAAAATTCCACAATTCTTGTAACAGCTCAGCTTTGAACGGCGCAACAAAATTAATTGAGATTATAAGGAGTATATTTAATAAATAGCGGCAAATATCTAAATTAATGGTGAAGATGTAGCAGTCATATGTCATGATTATGGTTCACATTAATAAGTACATGTTCAACTACTCTCTCTTCCGCCTGCTTTAATGCTATATAAAAATTTCTTCGCGTAAGCGGGTACCCATCATTGTCTACAAATACAAGTGCATTCTGATCAATCACAGCTAGATTAACTAAGCTATATTTTAGCCTTAAAGAAAGATAAAGTTGTAGAATGCATGCAGCATTATAAGTTAATTTTAGTAAGCGAAAATTGTGTCTTTCTGTGGCACCGATCCCAATCAGGCCGTTTCCAAGTTGAAGGTCACCTAAGGTGAGTGCGAGGATCTCAGAGCGTCGAAGGCCATGGTCGCCTATAAGCACCAGCAGGGAGGCGGCAAGAAATTTAGACTCTTGGGCCTTGTTAGCTAAGCAAGTGTTTTGCTTAGCTAATTGTGGCAATATTATAGTTCGCATGCTAGCAATACTGGGAAGGTTAACTGTGGGGTCATAAATAGTATGGCCATCTGCAACCGCCCATTTATAGAAATGCCTTAGAGCAGAAAGTGTAGAACGAAGCTGAGCCGTTGAATGGTTTGGGTTTGTACTGCTAAAAGCAACTACATCGGCTTGCTCCGCTTCAAGCAGAGTTCTACCTTTCTTATGAAGATGGTGTTCAAAACGTTTTGCGCACAAAACATACTTTTGGATCGTCCTTTGTGTAAAACCTTGCTGAGCTTCCAAATGAAATTTGTAGGTTTCAAACTGATTTTTTTCCATCACGAAGCTCCATGACACTAAGAATAGCGTGTTTCGTGCGTATACCTGACATTAATTAATTTGATAGGTGATACGATGCAGACTGTACCACGACAGAAACGTCTACTCACAAGATCGGGAGCTCGCATTGCACGCTATAGGTTATGTAGGAGAAGAACATTCAGCTGCGGTGCGGTGCAGAAGCGCATCATGTGCTACTTGGGTGACTTGCTTGGCCACATTTTGTAAAGCACTGAAGCTCCATGCAGAGCTCACCATGTGGTTGCTTGCGTTGTAGTGCGACCGGCATGCCATGCGCGTGATCACGAAGAGATGTTATAGGTAAACGAAAGCCTGGTCGCTCTGAATTCTTGTATTAGGGGTCGCTACACCAAGCGTCCAATATCACATGCTAAGGAATTTAGATCACTCGTTTGAGTCGCCGCGCGATCCAAGCGGTATCGCTTATAACGTCAACCTGATCATCACCGTCATCTCGGAAGGTGCTTTTACCGGCTCCATTTGCACCCGCGTAGACAATCGGCCGCTTCAATGCTTGGGAGGGATGAATCCAAGATAGGGGAAGTCCGCCACCCGGAACTCGACTATGAGGGTCCGGCGCTCGATTCTCTGGCCTGGGTGCTCTTCAGCCACCCAACCGTTCAGGTCGTAGGTCGGGACGGTGCCGCCGGCGAGTTGCCGGGCAAGGGCTTTCCGTGAGGCTTCCTCAACAATCAGGCGTTCCGCCCATTGCCGGGGAACCAGCGGCGTGCACGTGCTCGCTCATGATAAGTCTCCACTTTCTCCATGGTATGTATGGAAGCGCGCAGAAAGCCTTGGCTCGCCATCACTTTGTTAGATGGTGATGCGTTCGATCTCGTCGAGCGTCACGGTGTCCTGGGTCCGATCGTAGAGCTTGGTGGTTGGTGGACGACTTGTGGGCGGCGATCTGTTGGGCCCGTGCAGCGCGGCAATGTGAGCCTGAGTAACTTGCAGCTGCTCAATGCACTGCTCTACGTGCTGGAACATGGGTGCAAGTGGCGTGGGCTGTCGAAGCAGTTCGGCAATTGCTATACCATTCACACGCGCATCAACCGTTGGGCGAAAACAGGGTGCTCGACAGGGTGCTTGAAAAACTACAGTTGGGGCAGATTGTGCGCATCAGGATCGAGGCATTTTCACTGGACTCGAACTCGGTCAAGATTCCTCCGGACGCGAGCGGTGCGCTGAAAAAAAGGGCCGCAAGTCTTCGGGCGCTCGCGCGGAAGCCGCACTACCAAGATTCCTATGTTTGCCGCGGACGCTAGAACGGTTCTGAGCTTCTCGCTTTCGCCAGACCAGGAGCACAATGGGCTTCGCTCGACGACCCAGCGCCTGGGCAGCAGCACAAAGCCGCGTTTGGCCATGGCGTGCTTCATGACTTCAAGCCGGATGCCATGCCCCTGAGCGGCTTCGGCAGCGTTTGGGCCGGTGTAGCCCTGATCGACGTAGGCCACTTCCACCGTGTTGCCGGTTACCCTCTGTACCTCGGTGGCAAGGTGCGACCTGCTCGCAGTCACCGTGGTCCGCCGACGTGACCGTCAGAGCAAGCAAATGGCCCAGTGTATCGACTGCCATGTGGACCTTTGATCCCTTTCGGCGCTTGGCCCCGTCGTAACCGGCCCTTGCGCCACTCTCAGGGGTTAGATTGCAGTGTGCGGCTGTCGATGCAGACTGCGGTCGTGCCGGCCCTTGCGCCCGGCCCACTCGCGCACAATCAATTGCACATCGGCCACCAGCACCTCGAAGCAGCCCGCATCGATCCAGCGCCGCCCAGGGTGGAAGATCGTTGGGCAGCAACCGCCACGGGCAGCCGCTGCACGCCACGTACCGTACATCGTTGAACACCTCGCGCAGGTCATGCTCCCGCTGCGGACTGTTCTCGCGACACAACAGCAAATACGGCAACACGAACTCCCACTTCTCGTCTGTCACATCACTCGCGTACCCACGCCGTTGCCTGCCCATTCCTCCATGCTGCACGCCAAACACGTACCGGCGAAGAACCTACTTGGGTACAAAGTTCATAACAGGCTCTAGCTAAAATCGATAGATTGTTGCATTGTGAAAAACTTTAAAGATTCATTCTAAAGTAATGCTACATAAGTTGTAACTTAAAGCGCACTCTCCCTATTACACTTAAGTTTCTTTTCTTTATCATTTGCAACAATTATTTTAGTAGAAGTGCCGATATGGTTCTTGTAATCATATGGAGCGCGGCTGGATACATATGCTGTCTCGCTCCGGCTATCCCCAATGGAGCTACTAATGTTTTCTCACTCAAAAAGCAGCCGGCGATTGGCACCCTCACTCATGTCCCTAGCGCTTACTTTATCAGCGGGGGTAGGAAAAACTGCTCTTTCACAAACGAGCCCAATTTTTCCGACTGGATGGGAATCCTCCACGTCAACATCTTTACAAGCCGCCGGGCGAATACTAAATCAAGCAAGTTTCGGACCCACAGTATCCGATGTATTCCTTGTGGAGGGTATGGGCGTTAAAGGGTATATCGATGAGCAGCTTGCTCAGCAGTCTTACCAAATTCCCCTGGCAAATTCCGCTCCGGTGGTTGCTGGAGATTGCGGCTCCTTTGCTTGCACAACGGAGTACTACTGGTGGAACGATATACTATTTGGACCCGATCAACTTAGGCAGCGTGTAGCATTCGAGTTGAGTAAGCTCTTTGTTGTTTCCACAATTGACGTTGATGGGCGCTACTTGCCCAATTACCTCAACATTCTTTCGCGAGATGCTTTCGGAAATTGGCTGACTCTCATGCAGGATGTCACCCTCTCCCCAGCCATGGGAACATATCTCAACATGGTCAACAGTACCGCTCCTGCTTCCGGACAAGGTGCAAATGAAAACTACGCTAGAGAGTTGATGCAGTTATTCTCCATGGGTACTACTGCGCTTAATCAAGACGGAACTGAGATGCTGGACAGCAACGGTCAATCAATTCCTACTTACACGCAGGCGCAGGTCCAAGGTTTTGCCTTAGCCTATACAGGCTGGACGTTTGCGAATGCGGATTGCAGTACACCTGGAATCCCGCTCGGCTACTGGTACGGAGGCCCTCCGGGGCAGAATTGTCCCATGGTCCCTCTACCCTGGCTACACAGCACGGTGCAAAAAAACCTGCTGCGAGGTACCGTGCTCCCTGCGGGTCAGAGCCCCCAGGACGATCTAAAAGCGGCGCTGAGTAATATCTTCAACGATCCTTCCCTCCCTCCTTTCGTTTCTCGTCGGCTCATTCAAGCTCTGGTGCGAAGCAACCCTTCCCCTGGCTACATCAGCCGTGTATCTCAAGTTTTCATCGACAACGGAGCGGGCGTACGTGGAGACATGCCATCCATCCTGAGGGCGATTCTCCTTGATCCGGAAGCTCGTGCTAGCGACGCATTGAGCTTTGAAGATCCAAGCGGGGGCAAGTTGCGCGACCCGATTCTTTGGTGGGCATCTGTGATGCGTGCTGTTGGCGCAACCTCTGGAGCACAGTTGCCAAACGTAGGAATTTATGATGGCAAATTCAATCTTTGGATGGCTAACCTAGACGAAGTGCCACACGCCGCACCGAGTGTGTTTGGCTATTTTTATCCCGATTATAAGCCTAGCGTCAATGGACTTTTCGGTCCCGAATTTCAAAATGAAAACACAAGTACAGTTCCGTGGATGGCTTTGCATTTACAAGATGCTTTAAGGAACAACTTCAATACCTCGGGTGTACAGGCATCGGAATTCAACTTGAATCTGGGATCGGGAAGCCTTTGGTACACCTTCGCAACTCAAACCGGTGCGCTTGGATTGACTAATGTGCTTGACGCGCTCTTAATGCACGGGACCATGACCCTGGATATGCAGCAAGCAATTGTACAAGCCGTAAAGGACGACGATCCAGCGACCATGGTCCGAAACGCTATTTACCTCATCGCGACTTCACCAGAATACCGCGTCACTTTTTAGCAGAAAACTAAGGGGAGAAACCAAGACATGCAACGTAGGACATTTCTGAAAACAGCATCGTGGGGAGCACTCGCTCAACTCTCTGGAGTGTCGCCGCTCCGGTCGGTTGCGGCACTTGCGCAGAATAGCAGTGTCAACGACTACAAAGCTCTAGTGTGCCTTTTTCTTAGAGGCGGCAACGACAGCAATAACATGATTATTCCCGTGGCAGGAACGCAGTACGGGTTTTACAGTGCAGCACGTGCTGCAGGTGCGGTCCAGCAGAATCAGCTGCTCCAACTGCCTGGACTCGGCTACGGCCTCCATCCTGCGTTTACAAATCTGCAGCAAATGTACAGATCTGGTCAGGCAGCACTGATTGCCAATGTTGGACCGCTTGTACAGCCGACTACTGCAACCCAAGCAAAAATGATCGGTACACAGCTGCCGCAAAATCTTTACGCTCATGACCAGCAGCAGCAAATGTGGGAAGCTGGCGATCACACGGCCGGCGTGATTCCAAGCTGGTCAGGTCAGGCTGCAGATCTACTTTCCCCTTCCTACAACAGTCCCAACCTCCCGATGGTGACACTGCTGGGGAGTGCGACAAACTTCGGCCTGGGAAAGACTTCAGTTCCATTCACCGCGAGTGGTGGCGCTCAGCAGGCAGGCTTCTGGTGTTCCGAGGGGCTCTCCTGTTACCCAAGAGTAGCGGCAGCACAGCAATTGCTTTCACTATCCACCAACGTGCAGCTGCTGCAAGCAGATGAGCAGATCTACCAGAACGCGTACAAGTACAACGATTTTTACAATCAAGTACTTTCTTCCGCTACAGGTTTCAAAACCACATTTCCCGCGAATAACCCCCTCTCCGGCTCCCTGTACACAGTTGCGACGATGATTCAGCTTCGCGATAAAATCGGGGCACGAAGACAGATTTTTATGATCGATGCCGGAGGCTTTGACACGCACGCAAATCAGACTTCTATCCAGCCTGGACTGTACGCAATGATTGATCAAGCAGTAGGTGTATTTACACAAGTCATGCAGGAGATGGGCGTCTACGATCAAGTGACATTATTTAGTGCTTCAGATTTTGGGCGAACACTAGCGCTGAACAGTGCTGGCGGCTCGGACCATGCCTGGGGTGGGCACCATATTGTGATCGGTGGTGCTGTAAAAGGTGGAACACTGTATGGGAGCTTTCCCAACCTTGCCCCAAATGGACCTGACGACATCGACGGCTCAGGACGTTTTGTACCCCAAACCGCTTTGTCACAATACATGGCGACACTTGCCGCATGGTTTGGAGTTCCGCGTACAGCCATGGGAACCATTTTCCCAGGGCTTGCCAACTTTACTTCTACGAACCTTGGCTTTATTTAGACACCCTTGCTGCTTTACTTATATCCAAGCTGCTATGAGCTAGTGTCGGCTTGACCTTGATCGTCTCAGATATACACCCGCCAGATACTGATTTACTATCAGGCAGTTTTTTGGTGTTACGCTCCATTTCAGCAGGAACAACACGAGGGTGTGGAGGCTAGTGCTTAAACTTTGTCTGCGAGAAAGGAAGTAGTATAATAGGAAATTAATTTTTCTTTGACGATAAGTCCACTTTCGGCACCCCACGAATCCTAACCGACAAAGCTAAAGAGAGCTCCTATAATCTTCCAATCGCATGTACTAAGGAAGACAAAGTCGCATGATGACCGTTTCTGACATCAGCAAGGCTCATTTATGGGAACAATGCATTGTTGTTAGCTCACGACACATCAAGAAGTGCTTACCTGCAAAAATCAAGCTGTCTAGAAGCAATCTCATAAATATCGATGGCACATTGGAAATGCCACGGAGTGCTTCGTTTCAGCCCATGCGTGGACGCTGAAACTTGAAGGATAAGGGGTGGGCGGTGGTGTAGCCGGTGCTCAGGCTCGCATGCCGCTATGACAACCGCGGCAAGCCGTGGCATAAGATTTCTGCGTTGTTAAATGGATGTTATGGTATTGGGTAGCGGCTTATACTTGCGCAAACTGCCAGAATTCAAACTCTTCGTACCGACCGACTACAGGCGGTTCAAGGAGTGAATCCGCCAGCCAACCTGGCCGAGATATTGAAGGTGTTGGATGCCCAGCCACAGGAGCGGAGCAGCTTAAACCTGGACTTGGCGTTAGTGGATGCGATCTTCGCGGTTGCGAAAAAGGGGGCTTGCCGTCAAGCCCGAGGCGCGGGGACAAAGACAGTATGGTCGTCGTTGTCGCATGTTTACCTGTCTTCGTATCTGTTGAAAATGCTAACCTGGCGGAGTACCGCCTCGTCAAACTTCCGGCTCATTGGAGCGGTGACAAGGTTCCCGACTAGGACTGGCTCTACTAAAAACTCCAGCCATATACGAGATCGAGTGGATCGCGCCTAACCGCCGGAAGCGGAGCAAAAAGCAGGATTTCAGGCTGCTGCACCGATACCCCAGACTTTGGAAAGTGGAGCGGCTCTTTGCTTAGCTATACAAGTTTCGCCGCCTGGTCGTCCACTGTAGCGCGATGCCGAAGACTTCTTTGGCTTTATCCAGCCCTACTGTCTCGAAATCCTGCTGGTACATTTGTAAAATCGCTTCTAGCTTAAGGCCTTGCTTTAATGACTTGGCAGAAGCATCGCTTTGCAAAATCCTTGCTGAAGCTTCTGAAGCTACGCCTGTAAGCAATGTTTCTTAAAAGGCTAAACGGGGGGGTAGAGTAACTTCATTCGTTGCAGTTATACCCATTTTGACTTCTTGCATAGTCACTAAATCGTTCCCGTGAACCTGCCACGAGTGGGTATGGGCTTGCTCCAATGTAAAGAAGCCTCTTTCCTTATGACTTGTTGACGCAATAGGTGTGATGCTGAATTAGAATCTCTGTAGAGGCAAGAGAGAACTGCCCTATTTGGCATCTTGATCTTAGCGTCGACAACACGAGACCTGTAGAGATCTGTTTCTAAATTGCTAAAACTTGTTAATGTATCAACATTGC
Organism: uncultured Acidobacteriaceae bacterium; assembly: GCA_964236655.1. Taxonomy (GTDB): domain Bacteria; phylum Acidobacteriota; class Terriglobia; order Terriglobales; family Acidobacteriaceae; genus EB88. The sequence goes on from CAXSFX010000075.1 coordinate 15,047, forward strand.
CTTTTATTGGTCGTGGTTAACGTCCAAGCACCACTTAACAGTTAACCCCTAGGGCAGTCTCAGAAACAGTCTAGAACTACTTCTTGAGAATACAAGATATGAACCGAGTTCGGGTAAAAGCTTAAAGCAACATATACTTCATCCTCGAAACTGGCGCACATTATTGACAAATATCATCTTCTAAACATTTCTCTTCTAACACGTTGTTTTCAGTTTCAAAATCCAATGGAGGTTCAAACGGTATGAATATGCTTTTACGAACCTTCCATTGCGGAAAATCCTCCGGCCAAGCACGTGCAAGACTAGTAAGCAAGTCGGGCACAACATGTCTGCGCTTATCAAGTGCTTGAATTAGCCTCTCTGGATGTATAGGACTATCCTTGTACCAAGCAGAGGGCATATCAGCAAAACCTTGCCATAGCAAATCTATGTTAAGTGTTCCTAACAGTTTCAGCCAAGGTTCGAATGAATGTAAACCGGTCACGTCGCTATAAACGCTACGCCGGCGGTAAAGAGATTGCATTGCAGGCTGTTCCAAGCGCCAATCACTACTCCCAAAACAATTGCCATGATCAACAAAATACGCTTTAAGATTCTTTGAGCGACTCTTGCTCACGAAAACTACCTGGCGTGCATCGTTGTTGCAAGTCCATCGGTCGAAAGCAAGGACCCCAAAAAAGTCATGCCTGTTGGATATGAAGGGAACTTGTGCGGGATATATATACTCTACGGTTCGTCCAGGAAGTAATCCGCCGACGAACTCTGATCCAAACTGAACACCTGCGGCATAGGGCTGCTCAGAACTGCCCTCCCCATTGGTCAGAGTAGGATTTCGATGAACAAAATCATCGGATACGTCGACAAGCGCGACACGAGGAACCGGTAAACCGAGAAGAACAGCCAGGTGAGAGGCTAGCCATTCATTTGCGGGAACCAATTTATGCTGTGGGTTATCTACAAATTTAACCACGTAGGGTTTCGTATCAGATGCTAATATCAAGTGGCTATCTGATGCTCCTCTCATACGCCGCCAGTGCATGGAAGCTTCTACTTGTGTGATCAACTTACCTACCCTCTGGCCATAATTCATCGGAAACTAGGAGCGCACTGAGTTCGTCCTCGTTGCAGGTACCCCGATGCTCTGCGCGCAGTATCCCAGCGGATAACCCGTTAAGCTCTTCCAAAGCTTCGGCTCTATCGGCTTCAACGAGGGTCTCGACATCCTTGAAAACATTCTGAATATAGTCCACATCCTCTGTGGGGATATCACGTTGCCAATCAGGGGACATTTTTACTTGGAGCTGGCTTGTCAGGCCAGCACTTAAGTGGTGATACACGATGCCAACTCGAGGCCCTATGGAGTTCTCGAAGTCGGGACAATACCGTAACAACACATAATCACATTTCATGGACATCAAGACTCACCTGCTGTGCTCTTGGCATACGAAACGCCTAGATCGTTTTCGCCTGGTGTTGAGCATGCTTCATACGTGAAGTTTCGCACAGATGGGTGACTGGTAGGAACAGGCTAGGCGTCCAAACGCGAGCACCTGCCCGCCATCTAGCTCTGATCCAATCTCGACGCGATTCGAGCGTTTGCACTGTCTGTGCTTCTAAACGCGAGTTCCTCCAAATAGCAGGTACAGCCCGGATCGCTTCGCGCAAATCGCTTGTGGTCAAGTTGCAAATGACCTCAAGAAGATCGTTTACCGCGTTCACATTGCCTGTAATCCTGCATGCTGCTTTATAGGCATCAGCAGCCCGCTTTTCAATACAGACGGAACTCTCCGGGCTTATGATTTGAGAATTGCCAAAGAAGTAGACGTGAACCGGGCGCTCCTTTTCAATTACGGCAGCATAATGGCAAGTGCTAGCATGAGCAAGCCAAAAATCCAACATCCGCATACATCCCAATTGTTGTGCGACCTCTGAATTGGCTTGAACAAGCGATGAACCAAGGTAAAGCCTAAGTTGACCAGTTTTATCCATAACACGTGTACTAAAGTAACTACCCGTTGAAAGGTTCATCTGCGAAGCCTGAAGCTGATTTCGGCTTAGGTACTCCTTAAGGGTTTGATCATCAAGTTGCATTACTCTCCAACGAGCCATTGAAAAGCCTACCCTGATGCCAATTTGATTTGCGAACACCTCTTTGTAAGACAGCTCTTGTGCGACAGCAGGGGGGAACACTTTCATTACGTAATGATCACCATCTTGGGCTGTGACCTTATAGGAGCGTGAGGTTGGATACGTCTGTTCATGCAGAACAGCAGCTTGAAGTTCAGGTGTCACAGAGCAAGGGAGAAAAGAGGAAGTGGCCATCATGTTTGTCCTTATACGAGATTGTGCCAAATCGTCTATCGGCTGATGCCGTAAAAAAAATAGCCTAAAATGCACCAAATTTGTAATATTTACATGATGTAAGGTAAAAAATCCCATAATGGGAATGGTAGCTATAAAGCTTCAAATTTCT
>CAXSFX010000076.1:0-11904 GCA_964236655.1 uncultured Acidobacteriaceae bacterium
GCATTTCGGTAGCGTAGCACAATGAGGCTGTCTGTCCTGCATGAACGCCCAAAACCCGCTGCTCCGCGGCTTCGCTGCGCGGAACTGATGAGGAAAGCTGCTAAGGCGAGCGAGAGCGGGAAACTGCCACTGTAGATGTACCTCGTAGCCCGCCAACATCGTCATTCGGATTTGGCGGTCCCGATTCTGACTGGTCCCTGCCGATCCGCCTTCGCTGAAGAACTACACTGAAATCATCCCCCTTTGGGGTAGGATTGTTTCAGGTGAAAACCATGGAATTACAACTGACAGCAGCTCAAGCCTCTGCGGTGACGGGGCTATCTCTGAAGGCAATCAATAAGGCGATTGACCGTGGCGCTATCCCGAGTACAGCAAAGGCCAAGAACGGGGTTCGGAAGCGCTACGTCTCAGAGCTCGCTTTGGTCTGTCTTAAGCTGGAAGCAAAAGGCTTGGGCGAGCTGCCTTTGAGTTTCAGGAAGAAGATTTTCCACCTGGTCCTGACTCACCCGGAGATGAATGTGGTACGACCGGTAGAGGCGGTTCAGATTGATGTTCAGCAAGCGCACCGCGAGGTTCTGGAAAGCGTTGGGACTCTGAAACAAGCCGAGCAGATGGTCACCGTCGATGAAGATGTGATGGGTGGCGCTCCGGTCGTTGCGGGCACCCGAATTCCTGTCGCGGCTCTAAGCGAGATGCTTGCCCAAGGCGCGACTGCTGAGGAGATCGCGGACGGTTATCCGTCTTTGAGCGCCGAACAGGTCCGCCTGGCTCCTATTTACGTCGCTGCTCATCCTCGCCGGGGTCGGCCAGCGTCTCGGCCATGGGCAGAGAACGCTATTCAGATCAGAAAGACCCTGGTCCCAATTGGAGCGGCAAGGGAACAATGATTTTTCTGATCGACGAGTGCCTTCATCCATCCCTCGTGGGTGTGGCGGAAGAGCGGGATCATCAAGCGCACTACCTTGTTTATCTAGGCATGCAGGGGTGGAAAGATCCTGATGTCTTGAAAAGGGTTGCCGAGCGAGACTACACGCTGGTGACCAACAATGCCGCAGACTTTCGTCGTTTGTATGCGGACCTGGATCTTCACGCAGGGCTAATCATCATTGTTCCGAATGTGACGCCGAGACGGCAGCAGGCACTTCTTGGGGCAGTCTTAGATCATTTAGGTAAACGGTCCATGGTAAATACCGTAGTCGAGGTTGAGTTTGAGGGCGATCAAGTTGCGATCATTGAGTACGACTTGCCGGATGAGCGGTAATACGGATCGAACGGAGGAGGGTTCTTTACAAGTTGTGCTGGGAGAATATTGATGGGCAGTGGCGAATGATCATCTCGCGGAGTTCGAAGCTAGATCAAGTCCGAAAGTGAGCTGTGGATATAGGTGAATACCGAAGCTGACACCTGCCGGAAATACATTGTACCTAGGTTGCTTGACCTAGGCTGGGATGGCGAACCGCACTCGATTGCAGAACAACGCACGATTACAGATGGTCGTGTTATTCCGGTCGGCAAGGAAGGCTTTGTCCGAAAGGCTCTAAAGCGGGTTGACTTCCTGCTTCGCTACACCCGCGATTTCGTTCTTGCAGTTGTCGAGGCAAAGGCGACCTACAAAACCGCGGCCGATGCCGTTCAGCAAGCGCGCAGCTATGCCGAGATGCTTGGCCTCAAGTTTGCCTATGCGACCAACGGCACCGAGATTATTGAAATCGATTCCTTCCTTGGTACGGAAACGCTTGTCCCCAACTTTGCGAAACCCGAGGAACTATGGCTTCGGTATCAGGCGGGTAGTGGAATCACCAGCCCACAGCAGGTCGACTCGCTCATAGCCCCATACAACATCGTTGGGGGCAAACCGCCTCGCTATTACCAGCAGATTGCGATCAACCGAACTGTTGAGTCGATTCTCGCTGGGAAGCGGCGCCTTCTCTTAACGATGGCAACCGGTACCGGCAAGACCATTGTCGCCTTTCAGATTTGTTGGAAGCTCTGGTCTGCCAGATGGAACACGAAGGGAGAGTATCGGAAACCCCGCATCCTCTACTTGGCTGACCGCAACATTCTAGTTGATGACCCCAAGGACAAAACCTTTATTCCCTTTGGAGACGCACGCTACAAGATCGAATCTGGGGAGATAGTCAAGAGCCGCGAAATGTACTTCGCCATATATCAAGCTCTTGCTGAGGACGAGCGGCGTGTTGGCCTCTTCCGCGACTACCCGCCTGACTTCTTCGACTTGATTATTATTGATGAGTGTCATCGTGGGAGTGCGCGCGATAAAAGCTCTTGGCGCGTCATCCTAGAGCATTTCAAGCCAGCGTTCCAGCTTGGCATGACCGCTACACCGCTTCGTGAGGACAACAGGGACACGTACCTGTATTTCGGCAATTCTGTTTATCAATACAGTTTGCGCCAGGGCATAGACTGGATTGCCCGATGTTTTGTACCAGTGAGGAGTTAGTGTAGCGCATTGATTTCTGAGTTCAGATCGATGCAGGATATGGCAGCAAGGGGAGCCAGTCGCTTCGCTCCCGGCTCCCCTTGCTGCCGAGTGGTCGAAGTCAGCCATGCCTCTGGAGCTGGTGGTCTGTATCCCAGTGAGGAGTGTGGCCTGACGGTGTTGTAGTGGACGCGCCAACGCTCGGCCAGCACACGCAACTCTTTCATCGAGTAGAAGAGTTCGCCGTTGAGGAACTCATCTCTGAGTCTGGAGTTGAAGCTTTCGCAGTAGCCGTTCTCCCACGGAGAGCCGGGTTCGATGTACAGTGTTTTTGCTCCCGTATCGGCAAGCCATTTGCGCAGGTCCTTGGCCACGAACTCGGGCCCGTTGTCTGATCGAAGATGCTCCGGCACCCCCTTCCACACCATGACGTCAGCCAGCGCTCCGATCACCTTCGCACTTGACCACCGGCGTTCCGCGCGGATCAGCAGGCACTCGCGTGTGGACTCGTCGATCAGGTTGAGGATGCGCACACTGCGGCCATCGTGGGTTCGAGCACTCACGAAGTCGTAGCTCCACACGTGGCCCGCATGCGTCGGTCTGAGCCGCACACACGATCCATCGTTGAGCCACAACCGTCCTCTTGGCTTCTGCTTCTTCGGTACCTTCAGCCCTTTGCGATGCCAGATCCTCTCGACCCGGTCCTTGCCCACCTTCCAGCCGGCACACACCAGCAGCGCCGTGATCCGGCGATACCCATAACGTCCATACTGGCTGGCAAGAGCAACGAGGCCTGAGTCAGACGATCTTCGTCTTCGCGCTGTGCCGGCTGGTGGCGCTGCGTACCCCTGGGCTGCCCCAGCAGATGGCACGCATGCCGCTCACTCACGCCATGCTCACAGGCATGGCTCACCGCACTGCGCCGTCGCTCAGGGCTCAGAAGTTTCCCGAGGCGATGTCCTTCAGCACAAGATTATCTAGGCTCAGGTTCGCCACCAGACGCTTCAGCTTCCCGTTCTCCTGCTCAAGCTCCTTCAACCGCTTCGCCTGGTCGATCTGCAACCCGCCATACTCCTTGCGCCAACGGAAATACGTCTGCTCCACGATCTCCGCCTCCTTGCATGCCTGCGCCGTCGTCTTGCCATTCGCTACCGCTACTTCGATCTGGCGCAGCAGGTTCACCACCTGCTCGGGTTGGTACCGCTTTCCTCGGGCCATCTTGCTCTCCTCATTCCAGTGTGTCTCTTAATCACTGGTACAAAGCAAGCCGGGCAGACCAGCCGCGCAGATACGGTCGGCCTGTTCCAAGTCGAGTCGCGCGCAGATGGCATCGTTGCCGCGCAACAAGCCAGACAAGTTTTACGACCTGGTGGTGCAGGTCGCGATCATCCGGCCCGTCCCGATCGTCGGCAAGATGATGCACCCCTACATGGAACGCATACAGGGACGGCAGGAGGTGCGCTACCCTCACCCGCTGCTCGAACCGGTGCTGCGCCGCACGCTCGGCATGCCACTTTTTCAGGAGCAACTGCTTCGCATCGCCATGACTATCGCCGATTTCACAGGCGGCGAAGCCGAAGAGCTGCGTTGTGCCGTGGGCAGTCGCCGCTCCATAGACAAAATGCGTGTGCTCGAAATCAAGCTGCGTAGTGGCATGGATCGGAACGAGATCATGCCAGAAGCCCAGGAGGAGATTATTCAAGCCATCAGCTCGTTTGCTCTGTACGGGTTTCCTGAATCGCATGCAGCCAGCTTTGCGCTGATCGCCTATGCCAGCGCCTAGCTGAAATTTCACTACCTCGGCGCTTTTACCGCGGCCATCCTGAACAACCAGCCGAGGGGGTTCTACTCGGCCGCAGTGCTTGTCAAAGATGCGCAGCGGCACGGCCTGCGTACCAGCCGGTCGATGTGCTCCGCTCTTGCTGGCACTGCACCCTGGAGCGAGAAGAGAATGGAACGCTATCGCTGCGGCTGGGCCTCTGCTACGTGCGCGGCTTGCGGCAGGCAAGTGCGGCAGAATTCGAACAGCACGCCGGATGCGCCTGTTTGCCTCGATCAAAAAACTGGCGTGCCGCATTCCGTCACTGACACGCGCAGACCTTGCAACACTGGCCGAAGTAGGTGCGTTGAACTCGATCGGCGAAGGGGTGCATCGCAGAGACGCGCTCTGGCAGGTCGAACGAGCAGGACGGCAGCCGGGACCTTTGCTGGCATCTCTCGACCGTGATGAGGAAGCAATCTCACCTCTGCGAGCGATGGAGGCGGAAAAAAGAGTGGTTGCCGACTACACTGCAACCGGTGTAACGGTCGGTCGGCATCTGGTGGCGCACTATAGCCGGCAGCTCCATGGCTCGCTGGTCATTTGCGCGGCTGATCTTCGGCAACTTCGCCATGGAGCCAGGACGCACATCGCCGGCTGCGTGATCGCCCGGCAGCGCCCGGTCACGGCGCCCGGTCTTATCTTCCTGTCGAATGAAGACGAAACCGGTGTTGCGAACGCCATCATCGAGCCTGATCTGTATGAGCGCCACCGGGCGCTTGTGACCTACGCCAGATTTCTGCTGATCGAAGGCGTTCTCCGGAACGTAGACACGGTCATCCACGTCCGCGCGAAGCACATCGAAGAGCCTGATGTAATGGCGGCTCCTACCATGTCGCACGACTGGCACTGAGGAGCGAGCTCATAACTTCGCCCGGCGACCGGGAGCCGCCTAAAGACTAGTGGCTTGACAATGCATGCCGCATCGCGGCCTTCCGGCTGCGGCAAGCCAAGTACCTTAGCGCAAACACCATTCCAATCCGCGAGCAAGTAAAAGATAGTGTCGAGTTCGTGCGATTGGTTTGAGAAGAAATTGAACGATCGCTCAACGGGGAAGATCTGTGATGCAGCTGCATGCGGAATATTGCTCGGTTGTAAGCAGGTCGGCGACTCGGCTCTTGATCTCATCTCGAGTCATCCGAACCTCTTCCAACGACAATCCCTTGGGGTCTTTCAAAGGCCAGTCGTCTCGGCGCAAGCCTGGGACATAAGAACATTTATCGCCGCACCCCACAGTGATGAGCGGCGAAGCATCTTCGGCAAGTTCCTGGGTTAACTTTTGGGGCTTGGCATGGGTGAGGTTAATTCCAACCTCCTGCATCACTGTCAAGACTTCCGGGTGTATACGCAAGCCTGGTTCTGTTCCTGCCGAAATGGCTTCCGCCTTCGTGCGATTGGTAAGCTGGTTGAAGAAGGAGGCTGCCATCTGGGAGCGTCCGGCATTGTGAACGCAGGCAAAAATCACCTTTTGCATGCGCGTGGACATAGCCCAGCACCGCCTCAACCCGCTGCAGCGTCTGGCCCTCAAAGCGGCGCGCGATCACCGCGTGCGACTCGCCATCCATGTAGGTGTGGATGACCATCTCCGGGTGGCACTCTGTTCCTCGTAGAATCGGTACGCGCGGGTCGCCCGGCCAAGGCTCCACCTCGCCGCATCCGCTCCAGTCCATGTGCCTCGTGACGCCTCTCACGGTCTTTACCAGTCCGCTCCGGCCTCCGAACTTCAATAAGCAGTGGCCTTTAGGATGGCTGCCCGCTCGGCTGCATCAGCAAGCTCAATCTCCTCGCCGATGTAGGTTCGTGGAACCGCGTTGGTACCGAAGTCAGAGACAAAGGCCCGGAACTTTCCATCGACCACGCAGTAAGAGCGCAGCGCGCGGTCCCCGTCCGTGCTGTATGAGTAAACCTTCCATGCCGCCTTCCCGCTCTCCTCCAAGAACCGCACGGCGTTGAGCGGAAAGCCTTCAAAAATACCGAAGCGGCGTCTGACGGCCTTGGCTGTGAACTCCTTGTCCATGCCTGCCATCGTCTCATACCCAGTCATGCCTGGTGCGGTTCCGAGGAGGGGAGTCGTATCGCGGTCGGCCAGATCGAGGACCTACCCCGAAGCGAATGCCGAATGTGATTTGTAAAAGGACAAGGCAATAGTACTTCCGTAATGTGAGCAGCCCTGAAGTATTCAGCCTGTAGTGCCGATAAGAAACGAACAGCGTTTAGGGCTGCGCAATCACCGGCCGCGAAGCAGAGCACCTGCTCTGACCGGGCGGCGGTAGGCACCCACGCTGGCGAGCATTTGTACCCGAGGGAGCCTATATGCGGAAAGCTACACTACTGTTTGTTGCCTGTTCAGCCTTGACGGCAGCACCTGAATTGAAAGCCCAAGTGAACGTCACCACCTGGCGCTATGACGCGACCCGCCAAGGGCAGAATACGCAGGAAACGCAACTCACCCCGGCGAACGTCAACACCGCGAGCTTCGGCAAGCTGCGCTCCTATGCGGTCGACGGCTCGGTCTACGCGCAGCCGCTCTACATGGCGGCATTTCCTATCGCGGGTGGGACCCACAATGTTGTTTATGTCGCGACCCAGCACAACTCGGTGTACGCCTTCGACGCGGACCAGAATCAGACGCTTTGGCAGGCAAGTCTAATTGATCCGGCGCACGGGGCGGCGGCGGGCGCGACCACGGTGCCGAACGGCGACGTCGGCACCTCCGACATCGTGCCCGAGATCGGCATCACCAGCACGCCCATAATCGATCCGGTAACCAAGACCATCTACGTCGTCGCGAAATCGAAGGAGAACGGGAACTACATCCTCCGGCTCCATGCGCTTGACCTCACCACCGGCGCGGAGCGGCCGAACAGTCCCGTGGCGATCGCAGGCTCGGTGCCGGGCAACGGCAATGGCTCGTCCGGCGGGCTAGTCACCTTCGTGCCGAAGCTCGCGCTCCAGCGGGCCGGGCTGCTGCTCTTGAACGGCCATGTGTTTTTCGCTGCAGCCTCGCATGGCGACAACGGCCCGTACCACGGCTGGGTATTCGCTTATGATTCGGTGAGTCTCCAGCAGACCGGAATTTACTGCACCAGCCCGAGCGGAGCCGAGAACGGCATCTGGATGTCCGGCGCGGGCCTCGCGGCCGACACGAACAACGGCCTCGGTCGCATGTTCATCGCGAACAGCAACGGCAGCTTCGACGCGGCTCCACCCTACTCAAACGCGCAGAGCTTCGGGGACGGGGTGGAGGCGCTCGACCTGAGCGGCGGGGGCCTTCGGGTTTCAGATGCCTGGGTGCCCTTCGATCAGGATTACCTGTCGCGGACCGACCTCGACGAGGGCTCGGGCGGCGTCCTGATCCTTCCCGACCAGCCCGGCGCACACCTGCATGAGCTCGTACAAGTCGGCAAGATCGGGCGCATCGAGGTGCTCGACCGCGACAACCTAGGCGGCTATACAGCAGGCACGAACAACATCGCGCAGGAGGTCGCCGGGCAAACGGGCGGGTTGTGGAGCACCCCGGCCTACTGGAACGGCAACGTCTACCTGTGGGGCAACGGCGACACGCTCAAGCAGTTCTCGCTTGCAAACGGGCGCTTGAGCCCCGTCCCCATCTACCAGGGGCCGGAAACATCACCCTTTCCGGGGGCGAGTCCGGTCATCAGCTCGAACGGCACAAGCAACGGAGTGCTGTGGGCGGTCCGATCGGACGGCTACAACGGCAACAACGCAGCCCTACTCGAAGCCTACGACGCGACCAATGTGTCGCGGCAGCTCTACACGAGCTTTCAGATGGGCCCGCGCGATGTCCCAGGCGCGGCGGTTAAATTCGTAGTGCCGCTGGTCATAAACGGTCAGGTGTACGTCGGCACGCAGCATGAGGTCGATGTTTACGGCCTCTTGGCGCGCTCGACGCCCGTCACCCCGCTCCCGAGCTTCTCGCCCGCGCCCGGCAACTACACTGCCGAACAGGTTGTGACCATTTCGGATGCGCTGCCCGGGGTCTCTATTCATTACACCATCGACGGATCTACGCCGACCGCGAACTCCCCGTTCTACACAACGCCCATCCATATCGACAACTCGGTCCTGCTCCAGGCCGTGGCCGTTTCCGCCGGGGCCTCCCAGAGCGGCGCGGCGGTCGGCATGTACACTATTGCGGGCGCGCCGACTATCAACTTTCCCGTGGGTTTCTCCTCTGTTGCTGGTCTTCAGCTGAACGGCAGCGCCATTCACTCGGACGACAGCCGCCTGCAGCTCACCACCGGCGGAACGTTCCAGGCGGGCAGCTTCTGGTATGCAACGCCAGTGTCGATCAAGCAGTTCACAACCGACTACACATTTCAGCTTTCCGGGCCCGCGCCGATCGCGGACGGAATCACATTCACCATCCAGGGCGTCGGAACCTCGGCGCTCGGCGGGTACGGCGGCGGGCTCGGCTATGGCTCGGACCACTTTGGCGGACCCGCGGGCATTCAGAAGAGCATCGCGCTTAAGTTCGACCTCTATAACAACGCGGGCGAGGGTACGAACTCTACGGGGCTGTACCTGAACGGCGCTCCCCCGATCGGGGCCTCCAGCGACCTGACTGGCTCGGGCCTCGTGCTCGCCTCGAGTGACATCATGGCCGTGCACGAGGCGTACGACGGCAGTACCCTGACGATCACGCTTAGAGACACCCTGACCGGCAATTCCGTCACCGGCTCGGTCACGGGCGACCTCACCCAGGTTGTCGGCGGACCCACGGCGTACGTCGGTTTCACAGGCGGCACCGGCGGACTCACGGCGAGCCAAAAAATCCTGAGCTGGACATTCAACGCAACGCCTTGAGCAGGTTCGGAGCCGATGGAAAGGCGAAGGGCGGTTCTCAACACGGCTCCGAAGTGACCCTGTGGGGCAGCAGCTAGCCGCGCCTTCTGTCTACTATCCATTTCCTACGAGCAGCGTGCTTGAGGTCGGGAGCATGAATCTGATTGCAGCCGCACTTCATGCGTGCAAGCGTCTTGAAAACTGGGACCGACTCGGAATGATGGTGGGTACTTAGTCAACCAAGCGCTAAGATAATGTGGTGCTTTCTACATGTTCCAAACCTTTTCTATCCCATCATCCGCCTGGATTTGGCTTACCATATGGTGTAATAACTGTTACCATTACTTCATGGTTGAGCTTCGCCAATACATCAGCGAGTCGGGCCACAATCTCTTCGAGAAGTGGTTTACGGGGCTCGATAGCGTGACGCAGGCGCGCATCCTCAAGGTTCTGGATCGATTGGAGGCAGGTAACTTCTCTTCAGCCAAGGGTGAAGGCAAGGGCATCTTTGCAGCACGGTTGGACTTTGGTCCCGGCTACCGGATGTACTTTGGCAAGAACGGCGAACTGCTGGTGATCCTGCTCGCCGGTGGGAGCAAAAAGCGGCAGCAAGCCGACATCGAAGCGGCGCAAGCACTCTGGCAGGAATACAAGAAAAGAAAGCGGATGGATAATGCCACTGACAAAGAGCTTCAATGAAACGGTTAAAAGCGAACTGCAAAAGAAACCTGAGTTTCGCCGGGCACTCCTCCGGGAGGCTGTCGGCTGCATGGTTGCGGGCGAGGTCGAAGAAGGGAAGTCCCTGCTGCGGCGCTACATCAACGGCACGATTGGCTTTATCGAACTGGGGGAAGCGGTAGGGCGCTCCTCGAAGACACTGATGCAGATGCTTGGTCCAAAGGGCAATCCTCACATCCGCAACTTCTTTGAAGTCGTTGCCTACCTGCAAAAGATCGAAGGCTCCGTGCTTGAAGTGACGGACAGAACCGCCGCATAGCAGCCGGCGAAGCGGGCGGGTAAGCCGCCCGCCCATGCTCACCCGAGACGAACGGCTTGGCCGCAAGTGGATATACAGAACAGCTCGCCGCGGCGCAATTGAAGGGTAGCCGCGTGAGCTTTGACCTCGGCGAGCAATTCATGGGGGCAGTCTTTCTTCACATCGAGACAAAGTGTGTCGTAGGGAAAAAAGGCAACGTGTTTATAGTCGCCGTATTGCTCATGGTGACGATCTGCATACACGATACCGCCGGGAAAGATGCCGATAAAGAGGCGGTGGTCGGAGTGGGTTTTGGGGCAAGATGAAAGCGGCATTGCAGTTGACCTCGGTTTGAAATGGTGTGGCCGTGTCTTGAAAGAGACACGCCTTGGCCCCCGGCCATCCGGGTGAGGGTAGCAAGTGCAAGGGGTGGGTTCCCTCCCCCGCAGGGGCGCCGGAGGCGGTCTGCACAAGCGAAGCGCGGAAGATGAGGGTGCCCCTTGCGCGCGCGAGGAGCGAAGCTCCTTAGAGGTCCTTGACGTTGCTTTTGCTGTTGCTTGTTTTGGGGGCGTTGCGGGGTGTCCCCGCAGAGGGGGTGAGGGAAGACGCCGGTTGTATCGGCGGCTGGACTCAGGGGGAGACCTCCCCCTCCAAACGCTTGCGAACCTGGGACTTTAGCCTAGTGTTGGAAGCCTATACTAGTAATGTGGGCGAGGTTAAGAATGACGCTCCACCTAGAAATTTCGGATGAATTAGCAAGCAAGTTAGCAATGATGGCTTATAGCGGCGTTTTCCATGGTGTGTCGCACTGGTTTGATACGGTGCCTGCTTTTTTCAATAGATTCTCTTGGATCAAAACTGTAATAACCTTGATTACCGGCATTTACGGCGCGTACGAATTCTTCGCAAAAAGACTGAGGCGCAAGGATTCCGAGATTGCTTGCCTTAAGGCAGAACAAGAAGGGCTGAGGAAGGCACATGCTGAGCTACACACGGAGCTAAATGCCATATGTATGGAACACGGACGGATGCTCAAGCTCCTACCCAAAGAGGTGCTGGCAGCGGCAGAGAGAGAAGCACAGGAACGTAATTACGAACTCGGCCATTCGTTGGTTAGAGAATGGCTTCATTCAGAAGGTAAAGCCATCTCGCAACTGCTGTCATGGAGGACTGAATGGGTAATTACACGCTCTAGCGGGGAAATGTTTTTAGAAGGACTTATAGCAGCACAGGCATATGCGCGGGCAGCGGTGACATTTTGGCCAGAGAATGAGGAAGCACACGGGCTGCTAACTGATGCGACAGTGATGCTTCAGAAGCCTGATCGTCCTTTGCCTTCAGTGCGTGAGGCTCTAGCTAAATTTGATGAGCGCGCGATCGAGATAATTCATCGCCAGAGCGGGATTGATGTGGCAAATGCAGCAGAAAAGGAGGCTAGGCGGTGCTTTACTCACACCCGCTTGCACGCAGCATTAGTCATAGTGAAATGGGTAATGATCCTGCGGCTTCAGAATGAAGGCCGGAACCACACTCACACACTGAGAACTATGCTACTTCAAGCCCAAATCTTACGAAGGCTTTGGCGTTTGGAGGAGGCTTTGGAGCTTGCACAAGAGGTAATGGCGGTTAACGCAGCTCATCCTTCACTCGGTTCAGACCACCCGGACACGCTAGGTAGCCGTCACCTTGTGGCCCACATCCTCTCACGGCTTGGACGGCATAAGGAAGCCCTGGAGCTTGCACAAAATGTGATGGAGGCCAGCACGGCTCATCCTTCGCTCGGCTCAGACCACCTGGACACGCTGGAAAGCCGTCACCTTGTGGCCCACATCCTCTCACGGCTTGGACGGCATAAGGAAGCCC
>CAXSFX010000076.1:12004-17512 GCA_964236655.1 uncultured Acidobacteriaceae bacterium
TGGAGCTTGCACAAAATGTGATGGAGGCCAGAAAAGCCCATCCTTTGCTCGGCCTAAATCACTCGGACACGCTGAGTACTGGTTTCCTTGTAGCTAACATTCTCACCTTGCTTAGGCGGCATGAGGAGGCTTTGGAACTTGCACAAAAGGTGATGGAGGCTAGAGAAGCCCATCCTTTGCTCGGCCCGAATCACCCGGACACGCTTAACAACGGTTTTATTGTAGCCAGCATCCTGAAATGGCTTGGACGCCACGAAGAGGCTTTGGAACTTGCACAAAAGATGATGAAGGCCCATGTGGGCCATTCTTCGCTTGGCCCGAATCACCCGAATACATTGGATACCTGTGTTCTTGTGGCCAGTACACTTACCGTCCTTGGGCGGCATAAGGAAGCTCTAGTGCTTGCACAAAATGCGATGGACACCCAAACGGCCCATCCTTCGCTCGGTCCGAATCACCCGAACACACTGACTAGCGGTTTTATTGTGGCCGATGTTCTCGCATCACTTGGGCAGCAGGAGGAGGCTCTAAAACTTGCACAAGAGGTGATGGGGGCTAGAGCAGCCCATTCTTCACTGGGCACGAATCACCCGGACACATTGGTGAGCCGTGTCCTTGTGACCAATATACTTACCGTCCTTGGGCGGCACGAGGAGGTGCAAGGACCCGCACAAACTAAACGCTGAGACAATGGCTTGTTTGGGGTGCCGTCAGAAAACGAATAATAAAGCATGATAAAGAGAGTGGGGAAAGATCTTCTATTCCGCTATTCTATGGTTTATGGAACAGGCGCTGTGTGAGTTTCTTGATCGTAATCCATTTCATAGACCAGATTCGACAGGCTTAAACAGGGTTGGTTACATTACAAACCGAAGTACTGTGATTTACCAACGGACACATGATTTCGTTGAAGTGCCATTAAAGCGATTTCGTCCAAAACGGATTAAAGCTTATGAGATAGAGGGTACAGAGACGGAACTTGCTGCAATAGAGAAATTCTTTACCGGCAATGTCCTAAATACTTTCCTGATGAATCGAGGCTTACATGCTGTTGCTCTGGGTCCACGAAGCTTTTTTGATAATCCAATTAAATTACCTATATTGTGCTCTATCACTGAATCAGAGTGGAGGTTACGTTGGCAAATGATTCCTGATGTTTTACAAAAATTTGATGTGCTTCAAATCTTTGACGAAACAAGCCGGATCAGCCGACTCATCACCACTTTTGACAAAGGCACTTGGAGTCACACCGCTGGGTACACAGGCGGGGCACCATTTTAGAATCAATCACATCCGGCGTAGCTGAACGGCCTCTTCATGTTTACAAGAAGCTAGGCATTCGAATAGGGGTATACAGGATGGCGGGCGTTTCAAGCCAGAACGCTGACAAGGCAACAGCGTTTGCTCGACAACGTATTGGCAATGGTTATGGTTGGGCTCAATTGTTAAGAGTAGGGGCTCAGCGAATATTTCACCTTCACCCTAGGCCTGAACAGTTCATTCCGAGTCCAAACGATCTAATCGCCCTAGGTTATGGCTTGGAGCTAGTTTTTCTGGTCTAAGAATTGCTCGTTCCCTCCTACTTCGTCTTAAGGCTTTTAGGTCTGACTCTGCGCCAGAAAGTTTGCTCGGAGATGCCGAACTGCTTAGCGATTTCTTTGCCGGTGAACTCTCTGCTCTCCCATAAAGCATGAAGCTGCTTGTCTTGCTGTGGAGTTGTTTTCATCTTGGCTCCGCCGTAGCGACCCCGCGCGCGCGCGGCGGTAAGACCAGCATTGGTTCGCTCGCGAACTAATGTGCGTTCAAACTGAGCCAGCACCGCAAACATATGGAAGATCAGCTCACCGCTGGCTGATTTCTTCAGTAAGCGAAAGCAGTTGGATGCCGTCACCTCGAAGCCGCTCCACGATTTCGATCAAGTCTTTCAAAGAACGCCCGAGCCGGTCGAGCTTCCAGATAACGAGTATGTCTCCTTCGCGCAGCGAGTCCAGACATTTTGCCAGCTCCGGGCGGTCCATCGTGCGCCCGCTTGCCTGGTCAACAAAGGTGCGCTTACATTTGACGGACTTCAAGGCATCAAGCTGGAGCTGCGGTGTTTGGTCGCCGGTGGAAACGCGAGCGTAGCCGACAATCATTAGAAAATGTATCACAGACGTAGGTTTTAGGTAGTATGGTTACGTTAGTGGGAAATAGCACAGTTCAGAGTGTCTTTTGATCAACAAAACTGAAGAGCATGGAACTATGCCATAAACGATCGTTTGTGAGGGCACCCAGTTATTACACATAATGCGGCTTCTCGAGACCAATCTAAATTTTTCTCTGTCCTTCCATGGCTTGTAGGAAAACCTTATCTACGTAAGCGTCAGAGATTGATCCCGTCCCCATCTGCAACCGGTAATAAATCGGAGCGTAGAACGCGTCGATCGCAGCCTCGATATCAATGTCGCTCCGGACTTCACCCTGCTTTATAGCCTTTTTCAATGTCTCGTATACGAGCTTTCGCCTGGGAAGCGTCCAGTTTTCGCGGAATGCAGCCGCGAGTTCGGGATCGAATTGAGCTTCAGCCAGCAGGGCCCTCACAAGAGCGCCTACTCTTCCTCGAAATGCAATTGCAGTGATCTGCATT
Source organism: uncultured Acidobacteriaceae bacterium (assembly GCA_964236655.1). GTDB lineage: Bacteria > Acidobacteriota > Terriglobia > Terriglobales > Acidobacteriaceae > EB88. The sequence goes on from CAXSFX010000076.1 coordinate 14,631, forward strand.
TGCAACCTCAGGCTCTCGGTCGCACGATCGGCCTCCGGAAAGCGGGACGCCGGCCCAAGCAAACCGATGAAGGCTTCCATCACAACCGCTGCTTTGTTCGGCCATCGTCGATAAAGTGTCGTCTTGCCGACCCCCGTTCTCGCGGCAATACCCTCAACGCTGACGCCGCGAAATCCGACCTCCAGAACCAGATCGAGGGCGGCTTTCAGCATCGCTTGATGGAGCTGTTCACTGCGCGGTCTTCCACCTTTTTTCGCGCTTTGGATGACTTTGCTCATCTCACCTTTTCAAGAACCTAAAAATCTTCTACTTATTATGCATCGTGAACGATACGAAGCGTATCCTATGTCCAGACTGCAAACGATACGAACTGTTTCGTATCCAAACCATCAATCGAAAAGGCGGCGCACAGAATGTTTGTTCTCCTCAATGCATTTCTTCTGGGAACCGCCTCCGGGCTGCGTGCGCTCCTGGGTCTCACGGCCGTCAGCTGGGCTGCTCGGCTCGGCTATATCCACCTGGATCACACATGGCTGGCCTTTCTCGGCTTCGCCTTCACGCCATACATCCTCAGCCTCATGGCGTTTGGCGAACTGGTCAACGACAAGCTCCCGAAGACTCCAAGCCGCCTCATCCCTCCGCAATTCATCACGCGCGTTGTGACCGGTTCTCTCTGCGGCATCGCTCTTGGCCTCTCAACGGGTCACCTGGTTGCGGGGGCACTCGCCGCAATAGTAGGTAGCGTCGCTGGCACCTTCGGCGGCGCAAAGGCGAGAGCCTTTGGAGCGAAACTGTTCGGCAGAGATCTACCTGCCGTGCTGGTTGAGGACGTTGTTGGAATCGGCATCGCTGTCTCAGCCATCGCGCTGCTGCCGTAACCAGCCTCGACCGACGCAATTCCGATATCTTCCGCATTCACATACCCCGTCGGCCTTCTGGTCAGAGCGGCTCTCACTAACAGGAAAGAGAACACCATGGCTAAGTTCACCGGTAAAGTTGCAGTGGTAACGGGCGCATCCAAAGGCATCGGCGCGGCCATCGCGAAGCATCTTGCTGCGGAAGGTGCCTCCGTAGTTGTCAATTACGCCTCCGACAAGAAGGGCGCGGAAGCAGTCGTCGCAGAGATCGCGAAGACTGGCGGAAAAGCAATCGCTGTACAGGCGAGTGTTGCCGTGGAAGCTGAAGTCACCTCCTTGTTCGAGCAGACGGCGAAAGCCTACGGCAAAGTCGACATTCTCGTGAACAACGCCGGTGTTTACGCATTCGCACCGATAGCCAGCGTGACGTCGGATGAGTTCGCACGGCAATTCAACACCAACGTTCTGGGTCTCCTATTGGTAACAAAGACCGCGCTCCCGCTCTTTCCTGAGACGGGTGGAAGCATCGTCAACATCAGCTCCGTCGTGAGCACGATGGCACCGCCGACAGCAGCCATCTACGCGGGAACCAAGGGTGCCGTGGACACCATCACAAAGAGCCTGGCTAAAGAGCTCGGCGGCCGCAAGATTCGTGTGAATGCGATTAATCCCGGCCTCGTCATTACCGAGGGGCTGCACACAGCGGGAATGGCAGGCAACGCGTTCGAAGATCAGATGGTGTCGATGACTCCTCTCGGACGTGCTGGCCAGCCGGACGACATTGCATTGCCCGTGGTTTTCCTGGCGTCCGATGATGCCCGGTGGATCACAGGGGAAACCATCCTGGTCTCCGGTGGCGCGGGCATTTAGTCGAGCACCTTCTATGTGCGTCCCGCCATTCTTGCACGGACAAACCTTTCAATATCAAGCCCGCCGTTGTCTTGCGGTATGACTAAGCACAAATCCAAGGACAAACGATATGAGCACCTACAGCCATCACACCGCACCGACCCAGTTCGCCGAAGCCAATGACGTGCGTTTCGCCTATCGCCGATTCGGTAAGAAAGAAGGCATACCACTCGTCTTCATCCCGCACATCCTTGGCAACATGGATAGCTGGGACCCCTCCGTGACCGATGGCTTCGCGCGAGACCGCGAAGTGATCCTCTTCAACAATGCCGGTGTCGCAAGTTCCAGCGGACAGGTGCCCACGACATTTGCTGAAATGGCAACGAGCGCGGGCATCTTCGTCGATGCGCTTGGTCTGACGAAGATCGACGTTCTAGGCTTTTCTATCGGCTCCATGATCGCGCAGAACGTCGCCATGCAACGGTCGGACCTAGTCCGCAAGCTCGTGATCGTCGGTAGCGGCCCGCGCAATGGAGATGGCATTCCGCTGACACCGGAGTCCGAGAAAATCTTTACGAACAAGTATGGCAACCTTGACGACTTCTGGATTGACGGCTTCTTTACCGCCTCCGCTGAAAGCCAGGCAGCCGGCCGGGCGTTCTTGAAACGCCGGGACGCCCGCATTGAAGGTCGCGATGTTGCCATCGGCGAGAAGGTGCAGCCTGCGCAGTTTGCGGCGCTCCAGGAGTGGGGTCAGCCGGTCGGAGAACGCTTCGCGTATTTGAAGGAGATCGCAATGCCTGTTCTGATTGTCGGAGGCAAATCCGACATCATCTTCTACACCATCAACTCGTTCTACCTTGAGCAGAACCTACCAAACGCTCAGCTCATTCTTTACCCGGATGCCGCCCATGGCTCTCTGTTTCAATATCCAGAGCTGTTCGTGGAGCATACGAGCTTGTTTTTGCGCGGCTAAATACCGATACACGCCTTCCTCGGCAGTTGGTCTTTCCCCAACGGGTGCGGAACAGCGTAAGCGGCTGAAACGGTCGTTTCAGAGCTGACAAGCTGGGCACGAGGCGAGCGCAGGGATGAGCCTCAATCCCTCGGTCCCGAGCCCAGAACGAGCAACAAACAATCATCGATGAGGAAGCGAAGCTCTTCAGATGTCTTAGC
>CAXSFX010000077.1:0-17443 GCA_964236655.1 uncultured Acidobacteriaceae bacterium
TGAAACGATTATCGACCGGGTGTTCAAGGAAGGTTCGATATATCCATCGTTCGAGTGCTTTTCGGGTTACTTCCTCGAAGAAGAATGTACCGCCCGGTTTTAGAACGCGCTGGATTTCAGCAATGCCGGTCTGCCACGCCGGCGCATGATGCAACATGCCAAAATCAAACACGGCATCAAAGCCGGCGTCCGCAAACGGCAAGCTTTCTATATTTGCGACATACAGGCCAGTATGATCTTTGAAGCGAGGCTCAAGCCGCCTGCGTGCTCGCTCAATCTGACGAATGTCGAGGTCGATGCCACAAACATGTGCTGCACGGAATTGAGTTAACAATAGCTCAACTCCTACGCCACGACCGCAGCCGATTTCCAGTACCGTTTTGCCTTCCACAGCTCCACCCAGACGACGGAGCAGCGGGCCTTCGTAGAAGCGCTGAACAAGAGCCCTGCCGGGGTTGTTGACCAGCAGCCGCTCGGCGAAATTCAGCTTCATGCCGCAACCTTACGCAGCACAAAGCAGCGCACAAAGGGCGTTACATTCATCTCTTGTTCTATCCAGAGTTCAGCGTCCTTTATGTTTTGCCGCCATGTTCCCAAGGAATGGAAATGGAGAAAGCCGGGGCCAAATGCCAGCAGGTTTTTCCAATCGCGCAGATGTTCCACAAGAACGACTTGTCCTCCGGCTTTTAGAGCTCGGGCGGTTTCGCGTAGTAGTTGGGTGCGGCGTGCCGGGTTACGAACTTCGTGCGCTGCGAACAACAGAAAGATTGCGTCCTGCTCCTCATTGGCTAATGGCAAGGAAGTGGATCGGCCCAGCAGGAACGGCTCCGCTGCGGGATATATCTTGCGTGCTCGAGCAATCGAGGGTTCGGTCATCTCGACGGGGTCGTAGATATCGATCACGGAGCTTTCACTTGCCGGAAAGAAGCGTCTCAAGGTTGGAGTGGACTCATCCAGGCCGGCATGAATGTTGGCCCATCGGGAAGGATCGATAGGGATGTATTTCCGGAGCCACTCCCAGTTAGTAACACCGGCATAGTCATAGACATACCATGAAACAAGTAATGAGCTGAATGTCCAGAAAAGCAGAAGCGAAGCTCCACACCAAACCGCGAATCTGAGCCGGCGTGGAAGAAGACGTGAAGCGAGTAATGCTGTCACAGCTGCCAGGCCTGCACAGCTACCTAGATAGAAAGGAAAATTAAAGCGCACAATGTTACGCACGCCTGTAAGTCTCTCTGAATGAATTGTAAGGCTCATGGCAAAGGCTCCCGAATAGCAGGTTTCCAAGAGTATGGGACTTCATCCAGATAGAAGGCATTTGCGAGGACGACTTCTGATGAGCGGAATCTCTCCTGGTCCATAAAGGTGTTCCGGTGCACAGTCACTGACACCGGGCGCGGGTTCCATTGCTGCCGAACGCCCTCTACCCGCAGCATGGAGTGTGTCTCCTTTTCGTAATCGAAGGTAAAGGGAAGAGGTCCGGCAAACTTGCGTGCTTCGCGAAAGTTTGGAAAAGGCGATCCTGGAGGCAGGGAAGTCGCCACTGATGCGATGTCGGCTTCCACGTGGAGATCTGCATCGCCTCTCTTTGTGTCTACCTGGACTGCATAGGTTCCCTCGGATCGGCGGACCCGGCAGCGGGACAGGTGGTAGCCGTAATGAGTCAGGAGATTTCCAAATACCTGCATGGATCGCCGATCCGTGTCGCTTCGAAGTATTCGCAGCCCTCGCAGTGTGCGCCCTGCCGGAGTTTCATAGCGACTGAAAATCCTGTATCCGGCGAGGAAGAAGTTCAGCCCCAGTTTGGAGGGCAGGAAAGCCGGCCGAAGATCGCGGGTTTCTACAAGGGCGACTGCCAGAAATCCAAAATTCTCGTAGGTATCTAGGCGGAGTCCTGGAGCAAGCAAAGGCTGCAACAATGCCTGCGGGACCGCGTATGCCAAGACCAGCGAGGCTCGCAGCTGCGCCTTGATCGGTAGAGCATGACGCTGCAGCAAGTGGAGCATGCGATCTCCTGGTGCAGACAGTATTGCAGAAAGCAACACTATGAGCGGGAGCAGGCCGTGAAAGTGATGCCAGGTGAGAAATGGAAGCCGTGCTACTGCGGCGTCCAGTGAGGATGGCTGGTAAACAGCCCGCCAAGGTAGCCGAGCTGGTAGACGAGGAAGCACCCGAAGCATACGCTTACCAGGCCTGAAGCCACGCCGAGGTAGCGGCTTACCTGCGGCATCCGGTCGCCTGCGTAGACCAGCGGGAGCGCCATGGCTACGGTCATGCCCATCATGCCGAGCATGGTGCCGCCACCGAAGATGAGCAGGTACACAATGGCCCAGAGCGGATTGTGAATGGTGGAAAGCACAAGCAGGGCTATTGCCGCTGAACCGGCAAGGCCATGTACCAAGCCGATGACCAGGGGGCGCAGCAACAGTCCGTAGCTGCCGCGGTGTCGCCATACTGTCGCAAAACGGATTTTGTCGGCTGGTGCGATCTGCGTCTGCTCAACTGCTGTGTTTGATGGCAGCGGTACATCCTGCGCAGGAAGCAGCGGAGGTGCGGTATTTCGGCCTGGTCTTAGCCGGGCAACGATGGTCTGCGTCATACCGGTAAGGTTCAGCACGCCCAGCAGGATCAGCATGAGCGCCACACTGAACTCCATGGACAAGCCTACGCGCGGCGGAATGACAACTCCGAAAAGAATGATGAGGCAGCCTACCGCGAAGATGGTAAGAGTATGACCGAGCCCCCACAACGAACCGATGAGCGCAGCCCCGCGGATACTGCGCTGCCGGGTCACGATGGTCGAGATGGCGACGACGTGATCGGTGTCTGTCGAGTGGCGAATCCCCAGCACCAGGCCCAGTCCGGCGACAAACAATGCCGGGCCCAGCCTTTGCTGCGAGAAGCTGTGCAGGGTAAGCCCCGTGGTTGCGAAAGCGCGCGCCGCGATGACGAGGCCGAGGATGGTCATGAACGCGGCGGAGGCAACGGGCAGCCAGCGCTTGGTAAGCGGTCCATCCACCTTGAAGCGAGCCATGAACTGCCGCGCATAGACCATGAGCATGCCGAAGCCGATCAGCACCGCGGCCAGCCCGACGCTGAAAGCGCTGATGAGAAAGAAGCCGAAGCCGACCCGGTGCAGGGCGAAAGCGCTTAGCAGAACCACGAGTGCGGTAGGGCAGGGGATGATGCCACCCGTGATGCCGAGTGTGAGCAGCTGCGTAAGCGAAACTGCCTTTACGGGCGTGCCGTTCACGTCGGTTGCGGGCGAGTCGCGCTCGACCCCGGTTTGCAGATTATTCGATGGAGATTTTGTAGAGGATTTTGAAGAAAACCAGTGGCCGTGCATCTCGCCTGCGGCATGGCTGTGATCCATCGCCTGGCCGGTCCAGCGTTGCAGGAACATGTAGCCGCCCAGCCCTGCGATGGTGAACCCTGAGAGAAGCCCCAGCCATGGATAGAGCTGCTCGGGCAGGATGTAGCGCGAAGCATACAAGGTGACAGCGCCGAGCGCGAACACGCTCGCGGTATGCGCCACGGTCACGATGATGCCCAACAGCAGCGCATGGCGGGCGGTGCCGCGCGAGCCGACCAGGTATGCCGCCACGATTGTTTTGCCGTGGCCCGGCTCAAGCGCGTGCAGGGCGCCGAGGCCTGCGGAGATGAAGGCGGCAGTGATGAGAAACCACAAGCTGAGGTGCTGTGTGCTTACCAGTTGCGTAAATGCGTCGTGTGCCGTGCCCTGCTTGTTGGCCTGTAAGTGCATCGGGGCAATGGGAACGGGCGCGACGGGAACCGGCTGAGCCAGGGCACCCGGCGCGGGTTGAATGCTTGCCGGGGTGTGAACGTGCGCGGCGAGCCTGTCGGGCGTGGCGGCTGTAGAGGATGACGGCTGGATCGGCTTACGTATTTTAGGTAACGGCGTTGAAGTCGAAGTTTGCCTTGTTGCCGCCGTCGCAGCCTGCTGTAGTGCGTGGGGAGCAACGGCTGGGGACGCGGCGATCTGCGGCGCGGGCGCAGGGGGAATTGTAAAACGCACTGTCGCCGAAAGGTCCTGCGGGGGGCTGTTTAGCATGTCTGTCGGATAGTTGCTGAGCTCCGCGCTGCGATCCCGGCTGGGCGCTGAGGTTGCCATTGAAAACGACGGCGGCCCGGCGACGACAATCTCTTTCCAGCCGGCGTGTCCGGGGTAGTTGTTGTCGGTAAATGCCAGGTTCGCGCCGGTCCCTGCACCGTGCGGGTACGCGGCCCGGAACACGTAGCCAAGCTTCATCGTAGGCAGGCCGCCCGCGCCTGGGGGGAAGATGACGCCCTTTGAAACCATGCGCAGCGGGGTTGCCGTGCCATCGATGCTTAAACCAAGTCCCTTTTCGAGCTCTGCACCGCGAATGGCAACAAAGGGTGCAGCAGCGGCAGGCTCCGCCTGTGTCACGTTGTATTGCTGCATCTCCTGGTAGGTTGGGATTTCGGCCAGATCGATAAAATACTGTAGCTGGATGCCATCCTGCTCAAGCGTGATTTTGGTGTAGTGATTCACGCTGAAATTACCCATTGGGTGCGCGAGACATGCGTGCACCGGCAATACCAGGAACAGCAGGGCAAGCAGCCATCTGACGAGGAAGCTGCCGAGCGGGCGGGTGACCAGGTGCTTACCGGGCATGCACACCCTTGCCGCTTGCAACCGATGCGTCGCTTACGGAGGCGGACTGGTTGCGAAGGGTGCTGAGTTGCTGCGCTGCGACTTCCGCGTACAAAGTGTTAAAGCGCGGGTTAATTTTCATCGCGGCATCAAGTTGGCTGAGCGCCTGCGCATCATGACCGGCTTTAGCGGAGATCATGCCTGCATGAAACAGCAGGAGCGGGTCGCGGGTGCCGAGGCGCAGCGCGTGCGACATGGCCTCATTTGCTTCAGGGTACTTGCCGTTTTTGTAGAGCGCCCATCCCAGCGCATCCCAGGTGTAGATGTCGCTGCGCACCTCGAACTCCTTGCGGGCAAGGCGCAGCGACTCGGCGAGATTGCGGTCGTGGTCGGCATAGAACAATGCCAGATCGCGGTTGTGCAGCACCTGATTGATGTGCCCCAGCAAGCCGATGTACTCGACGAGCTTGTACTGCTTTTCAGCTTCGGCGGTCCGGCCGGTTTTGGCGTAGATGTCACCCAGCTCGGCGACATAAAGCGGCATGGGCACCACGGCAATTGCACTTTGATACAAGGTGATGGCGTCGGCGTATTTGCCCTGGGCTGCACGCACTTTGCCGAGCCCGGCAAGCGCGCGGTAATCGCCGGGGTATACGTTCAAGGCGGTCAGGTACGCATCTGCTGCCTGCTGGATATCGCCGCCCTGGTAGGAGAACTCGCCCAGCTCAAAGTAGAGCCAGGCCAGGTTTTCTCCAATCACTTGTGCCTGCACACCCTCGCCGATGGCTGTCCGCATCTCGCGGATGGCACCCGGGGTATCGCCTGAAACAAAGCTGAGGTAGGCCGTGCGTGTTCGCTGCGCGTAAGCCGCTCGCGCGTCTGTCTTTGCTGAATCCGCCGTAACCGGCTGCATGCGCGAGTATGCGATGCTTGCTTTTTCGTACTCGCCCATGTCGGCGTAGGCGTCGCCGACCGTGGCAAACGCCGCCAGATCACCCGAGCCCAGCGCGAGCGCCTTTTGTGCATAATCGAGGGCATCAGTAAAGCGATGCTCGCCCATGCAGACCTCGGCCATGGTTTCAAGCGGCGCGGTCGCTGAAAGGTCAGTGCTGACCAGGTCGAGCGACTTGGTAAGAGCCTGCTCAGACAGTTGGTAGTCCTCAACATCGCCTGTTTCGCGCGCGCGCTGAAAGAACGCGGCACCGAGGCCAGAGTAGCCGCCCGGCTCTTTCGGGTGCGCCTCAACCAGCGCCTGTTGCCTGCGGATAATGCGGGCGGTGCCGGTGGGGCGCGGAATGAGCAGCGTCGTCGGCAATCCGCCTGTATCGTGGCTGAGCTGGATCGGGATTACAGGTTCGGTAGATGCCGGTTTTGCGGGAGTGTCTGCAGGGGGGACAGATTCTGAAACTACTGACGGTGGGACCGGCTGCGTACCCAGCTGCCGGCGTGCAAGCGCTGCGTAGGGCGAGGCCGGATTGGCCTGCATGGCAGCCGCGAAACTCTGCGTAGCCTGATCGCCCTTGTTGAGCTTGCGCGCAATCTCACCGGCATGCTCGTCAAACTGCGCGCTGCCGGTGCCGGGTGCCATGGCCTTTTGCATTTCCCCATCGGCCTCGGCAAACTTGCCGTTGGCGTACAAGGCCCAGGCGTAGGCATCAAGCGTATCTGCATCGTGCTGCGTGGCTACGCGCTGTTGTGCAAGCGCAAGGGCGGCACCGGCGTTGACCGGCGCGGCGTCGGCAAGCCCGGCGTAGTACAGGATAAGGTCGAGATTGCTGTTGGCGGGCTTGTCTGTTTCCGCCTTGGCACTTGCTTCAAATCGTGACCAGGTGGCTGCTGCCTCCGGCTGCTTGGCCGCCCCTTGCGCTTGTGCCAGCAGAAATAGCGTCCCGGTGCTTGAACTGCCTTGCGCCTGCTCCTGCGCGGCCTGCTGTTGGAGAAGCGAGACGGCTTCAAGCGGCTTACCCTGGGCCAGGCGCAAACGCGCCAGGTTCATCCGGGTGACCGATGACCGGGGAAAAAGCCCTTCCGCCTGTGCCAGCGCCTGCCCGGCTGCGGGCAGCTGCCCTTGCGCAAGCTCAATTTCCGCGATCCGGTTTGCGATGGAGGCTTGTTCCTCCGGTTCAATTTGCGGCGTCTCGCCGAAGGCCTGGTTCAGGAACTCAAGGGCACCCGGCGCATCCCCGTAGACCATGCGCAGCCGTGCGCCGAGCAGCAGGCCCGGGATGTTGTTGGGTCGCAGGTTGAGCATCCACTGCGCGTCGGTATCGGCATCGGTGTAGTTGCCGAGCGCGATGTTTGCCTCGGCCAGGTAACCGTAGAGGGTGACGTCATCGGGGACTTTCGAGTGCAGCAGCCCGGCTTTTGCAAGCGCCTGGGTAAACTGCTGCCGACCGAGCAGCAGCGCGATACTTGTTTTTTGGAGCTGAAAATCGTTGGGCGCAAGTTGCAGTCCGGTCGCAAGTGCAGTCTCGGCATCCCCAAGGAAGCGAGGGTCGCCTGTCTCACGAGCGCGGCGGATAGAGGCAATCGCCAGCTCGTTGTAGCCTTGAGGACGCTTCGCATCCGTCGCAATCTGCTGCCTGGCAGCGGCGATGCTCTGCTCGGCAGGGCTTGGCCGGGCTGCGGACGATGCCTGCTCCTGAGCTTGCGGCTGCAGGGCAGCCTCGGCATGCTGGAAGGCGAAAGCACCTGGGCAGGAAAGCGCAACGGAGACGGCGAAAAGCGTGAGCTTGTTCATAGAGGGGGCCTTGTGAATCCGGTTCAATCCAATTGGAGCAGCGGCTTGCAGTGGTACCGATAGAGGTCACACATGCCCTTTGCGACGGCCGGTAAGCGCAATCGCAAGGGGCAAATGTGAGTCAACCTGACTGACCTGTGTTACTGCACGGGGCAGGGGGTGTTGCCGCCCTGGTCCGCAGGCGGTGCCAGGTTGACAGTACCGCTGCTGAGCGTCGGCTGTGTGCCGCAGCCGGTCTCAGACGGGTCAACGTGGCGGCTGTCGCGGCCGCTGTAGGAGTAGTGCACGTATGGGAAGGTCTCCTGCGTCGGTACATCCGGAGCATTTACGCCGTCACCGAGAGCATTGTTCGGGAAGACGTTGTACTTCGGATTCAAGACGCCGCCGCCCACGACACGGGCTGCGATATCGAGTACGTCATCGGTCAGACGACGCCCGTTGGGGAAGCCGCCCAGATCGCCTGCCAGCACGCCCATACGCTTGCGTTGCTGAAGCGGTGTGGGAGGGACGCCGGTGTTAAGGCGCAACAGATCGGCATACGGCCCGGCGGGTGTGCCGGCGGCTGCGATCGGTGGCGCGTAGGTGAGCAGGACTGCCAGGTCGTAGCGCGGCGGCGGAGGGATGTTGATGCCGTAGATGGCGTTCAGGAGACGGGGAAGCGTCGGGTCCGCATCGAAGGGCAGAAACGCGGAGTCGTACTTCGGCTCGCTCATGCTCCAGGTGTCCTTGTAGCCGGTACCGATGACAAGCTCATTGATAAGCGGGTTGGCAAGGCGCTGGATCTGGTTGAAGTTGCCGGCATTGATTGCGCCCTGCGGTGCACGGCGGATGGTGACCTGCTGCCGCGAGGTGGTCGCCCATGAACCGATTGTCGCCTTCGGGTCTGTGGCGGCGTGCTTTTGGCCGTCGCTGGTAAGCATGGCAATCGGCACTTCCATCACAATGGTGTTGACGTTGAAACCGGACTGCGAGTTCGGCGCGATGTTGGTGTGATCGTCCGCGTCCTGCGAGGCGCTCAGCACGCCTGCCACGCCCGAGCCGGGATTGGCGCGGAAGTTCAAGCTGTCAAACGATGCACCCAGGTCGATGAAGAACGGGTCTGCAACGGTGCCCGCGAATACCCGGACATCGCCGGAGCTGTTACCGCCCTGCAGGTTGTAGATGCCTTGCTGCGCCAGTGCCGTGTAGTTCGGCATGGTGCGGGGACCGACATTGCTGGGTACTGCATACAGCTTGCTGCCGGAACCGCCGACCAGCTGCGTGGACTGGCCGTTTTTGACCATGGTGACGGTATAGTTCTGACGAACCCCCAGCCCCGCGGATCCCGGTCCATCCAGAGACGTAACCGCCGGTGGTACTACCTGTGTTCCGGGTGCGATGGGAGCCGGTGAGTTTGCCGGTGCGTTCAAGCCTGAGCCTGCGCCCGCGGCAGAGGCGAACAAGGTTGGGGCGCGATATTCCGTGTTGAAGCGGAACTGAAAGGTCACATTCGCAGACGCGGTAAAGGTGTTGTCAACCTTGATCTCGTAGAGGATGTTGGGGTCAAAAGGGAAGTAGTTGGGGCCATTGCTGGGCTCAAGGAAAGGGTCGACGTTCATTACAAACGTCACGCGGTCAGGATGGTCGTAACTTACAAAAGCGTAAAAGTCGGTGATATCGGCTGGATGATCAAGCGCCGTGATGGGCGCTTCACGATGGCTTGAAGCAAATGACGCGAGGGGCGTCATCGACAACATGCCTATCGCCAGGGCAAGCGAAGTTGTACGTCTGAACATGGCTTTCTCCCGGAACACAGTTCTTCGTGAACACAACGCTTTCCGACAGGTGAGGTGAGCCTGCCGGTTCAGTTTTGCGGTGTGCCCGCTGTTTGGGACAGTGAAGCGCACCGCGCGGTGCAAAGAGCTTGTGATAACGAAGTGGGCCTGGGCCCTTGTACTGCGTCCGTGGAACGAGCCTTAGACTGACTTCGGATTCATGTTGCTGCTAAATACTTTCAGATATTTGCATATGAGGCAGTTCTTGCGGTTACCTGGCCGGTGTTAGCCTGTTGAAGTTGACATATAGCAACCGGACTCACTTTGGGCAATGCCGCTAAAAGGTTGCTCAAGCCACTTACGAAGACATGTTTGTAAAGTGACTGGAAGCTGGATAAGTTCGGATATATGCAACTCTTACACGAAGATTCATCCAACCCTACCTTTTATCGTTACTTGTCTATAAAAGGGTCACTCATCAAATGTAGGACATAGCATTTCATCGGTTCTTGGCCGCACCGGCGAGCTCTACTTCCGAACAATTGACAACCCGTAAGATTGAAGAAGCGTAGACAGATCGGGCGGTGACGAACCGCCAGGAGCGGCAATGGATATGTACTTGGCAGGAAAGCGGGTTCTCATCACGGGAGCTTCGCTGGGCATCGGGCTTGCAACGGCTTCTTTATTTGCGGAAGAGGGCTGCGATCTGGTTCTTATCGCCCGAGATGAAGCAAGGCTGAACCAGGCGGCGGCCTCCATTGTCGAACGATATCGAGTTCCTGTCACAGTCCTTGCCGCGGATCTCTCCACCGGCTCGGGTATTGCCAAGGTTGTTGCCGAAGCCGGTGCCGTGGACATTCTGGTCAACAATGCAGGATCGATTCCGCCGGGAGACCTGCTCCAGGTCGAGGACAGCAAGTGGAGACAGGCATGGGATCTCAAGGTTTTTGGGTACATCAATCTCACACGAGAGCTTTACCCGACGCTGAAGGGGACCAAGGGTGTAGTAGTGAACGTTATCGGAACATCCGGGGAGCGCGCTGAACCCAATTACATCGCCGGCAGCGCCGGAAACGCGGCCCTGATGGCCTTTACGCGGGGACTTGGCTCGAACTCGCCCCGCGATGGAGTGCGAGTGGTTGGGGTCAATCCCGGTCCTGTTGCTACAACGCGGATAGAAATGCTTTTGCGTGCAGGAGCCAAGCGGACCCTGAATGATGAGTCGCGCTGGCAGGAACGGTACAGCACGATGCCGTTTGGCAGGGCTGCTACTCCGGAAGAGATTGCAAACGCGATTGTTTTCCTGGCATCTCCTCGGTCGTCCTATACGAGCGGTACGATTCTGACCATTGACGACCCTGCGAGGCCGTCTTTGTAGCAGCAAGCCTGTTGGCGGCAGTTGCTCCGCGACGATAAAGAAGGTATCCGCCTCAACACGCGAATAGTACCGACGAGTTGCTTGCGTATGACTTTTAGCGTTTGGTGTGTTGATGGTGTGTGGATTTGTAAAGACTTCTAACGCCCGAACTGATGACGGATGGAGATGCTGCCGTAAGAGCGCAGAGGAACGCCGACAATACGCTCAAACGGTACTGTCTCGCCCGGCAGCGCGAAGGTTTCCAGGGTTTGCCCCGAAGCTCCACTCACCAGCTCCGCATCGGACGAGAGAGTCCAGCTCCCGTCTCCTAGTGATTTCTCCAGGCCAAATCGCACTTCCTGTACCGGCACACCATGAAAGCCGTCACCCAGGGGCTTCTCGCCGACATAGGTGTACTCCGCCTTGGCGTTGACCCGGAACGGCAAACGCTGCATTGAGCCCAGCGAATCGATGATTAGACGGGGCGCTTCCGGTACCGGCTGTCGCAGTGTGAGGTCGGTAGCGTTTGCCTGCGAGTACGAGGTTTGGAGGAAGCCGCGAGAGTAGCGCCGACGCGCCGTAAGGGTGAAGTAGCGGTTCAACGAGGGTCCCAGATCCTGTTGCAGGCCGGTGTCGGGATCGATTTTTGCCAGTTCTTCCGAGTTCGTCTGGTGAGCTAGAGTAAGCCGCAACTCAGTTCCTGCAAACACCTTGCTCACAATTAGCTGGTACTCGCGCGACTGGATGATGAGGGCTCCATGGTCTGTGCCCGAACCGATGCGCGGGTCGTTTGCGTGGAACGCCTTGCCGAAGCTGAGCGAGACCTGCGGCAGCGTCGCTCCGTCTTCCTTGCCCCAGGTCACCGTAGCCTTCGGGCTGGTTGTGCCCGGCGTCTGCGTGTAGGAGTTGGCGGCAGCCAGCTTGTCTGTGTTGGCAAACTGGATCTCATCGCGGCGTAAACCTGCGTATACACGGAAGGAGTGGCCGACATCGCCTTCAATTGCGGCAAAGGGGCCGTAGTCGCTGATGGTCAGGTTATTGCTGGTGACTAGCTGCAGTGCGCCCGCGGCGTCGGCATGAGCCAGGTCGAGGTTCCGCGGCGCGTCACGACGGTAGTCCAGGCCCGCGACCGTGTTCCAACGCCGGCCCAGCTGGTGCGTGTAGGTCGCATTGGCACCCTGCACGGTCCGGAACTCGCTTTGCTCGATCAGCCCGAGTCCAAAGTCCGAGTCGAGCGCCAGGCTGTAGGTTCGCGTAAAGGCGGAAAGCGTCAGCTGTTGCCGGTTTGAATTCTGATTCTGGGGACGCCATGTATCAGTGACGATCGCAAGCGTCGTGTGTGTTAAGTCCTTCTGACGCAGATCAATCGTGTCATTCACAACAGGCGTGTACAACGGGATCAGTCCGGGGACACGGGAAAAGCCGTAATACGCATCACCGAAGATCGTCAGCTGGTGGTTGCCGAAGGTCCAGCCGCGTAGGGCGTTGAGTTTGTATTGCTCCCGCTCTTCAGGTCGCGCCAGAAAGCCATTGCCGAACGAGAGCTCGGCTGCGATCCATGCCGGGTGTGCGGTGTTTCTAGGTGACCAGCTTGCCGAAATGTCTCCATCCCGACCGTCACTCGTAAGCTGTACGAACGGCGTAAGCTGGTCGCGCACTGTGTAGTCAACCGCCAGGTTGATCGAGTGGTCGCCGTAGCGGGCATTGAAGGCTGCATTGTCGACCTGGACCCCGCCGATTGCCGCGGGAATGACGAGGTTCGGATCGGAGTAACCGTTGCCGTGCGCGTTAGCTGTCAGGTTGTTCTGGAACAGGAAGTTACCGACCTGGAAGAACTGCGCAATGGGCTCGCCATGATCCCCGGCCACGCCGGGCGCGAAGTACTGCGGT
Organism: uncultured Acidobacteriaceae bacterium; assembly: GCA_964236655.1. Lineage (GTDB taxonomy): Bacteria > Acidobacteriota > Terriglobia > Terriglobales > Acidobacteriaceae > EB88. Next base: position 12,381 of record CAXSFX010000077.1, read on the forward strand.
GCCTTGATGCCGCCGGATGCGGTTTCTGAAGGAAATCCCGGAACGGAAAAAGGAGCGCCCGGACGTCCGGGATTGGCAGCGAGCAGGTCTTCACGGGTGTAGGCCGCAGTTGAAGGATCGGGTGAAAGCACGTCCTCGGCGGCATGGACAGTGACACTCTCATGCTGCCGGAGTTCGATGTTTAGCGTCTGGTCGCTTTCAAGGTCAAGGTCCGTAACGAAAGTTGCATAGGGCTCGGCCTGCGCAACTACATGGGTGATGCCCCTCGGAGCCATGAGCGTGAAATGCCCTTGCGCATCCGATGGAGAGCTTGCCATGTTTTGTGCCGTGACAATGGCACCCTGGACCGCTTTACCGTCAGCCGATACCACCTTGCCATCCAGCCGGAAGGTCTCATGCTGAGCCTGTGCAGCAGCCGGCAGACAAAGCAGGAGACATACCCTCCGCATCATTGTGCCTGACGAGATTCCGTACATCATGGAGAGTCCGCCTGTTAGCTGCAATTAAGGCTGCTGCTTCCTGAACGTACTTTGTGGGTAAAACGATTCATCGCGTTGTCAATTCATGAATACTTTACGCCTCCCAAATCTCGCTGCTGCACTGTTTAGCGTGGTGCCGATGATCGTTTTGCGCGACGGCGGCATAGGCAAGCACGTTTGATGAAAGTGGCAAGAGAAAAAGCAGAGAACATGTTGCCCATGCAAGGCAGTCGTCCCCTTGTGGAGCTCGAAGTTCGCCAAATTCTTGCCGTTTTTGACGAGCCCACACGTTCATGCGCTTTCATCTTGCAATAAGTAGTATTTCGACGAAAACCCCGGAGGTTCCCCCCAGGGCTTTTGTCGGATGGTGGTTTATTTTATTGCGGACGTCTAGGCATCTGATCCAGACATCAGTTTAGTAATTTAGTTCGTTTACCAGTACGACACAGACAGGTTATCCAGGTATGTGACATTCGGTGACAGCTTGTAATCTCCATCCATCTGGTAATTCACTGTCATACCATACCAACTTTGAGGTACAGGGAAGGAAGGATAGGTTCGGTTGATGATTGCCGTTACGCCGTTGAGAGTGATTGTCTTATACAGCAGTGAGTTATCCGGCAGGCGTTGTACGTCAATAGTGACGTGGTTCCAAGCGTTGTTCACCAGGTTGCATGGAGCTCCGGTCGATACCCAGCGACCATTTACGTTGTCCCACACGTCCCAGTCGTTGCCGTCAAGATTGTTACACTCCGTTCCCCACTCCATGCCGACGCCATCCATGAATATGTTTACATCGAACTCAAGATCTTGAGTGACAGCAGTGTTGGTGACGAATACATCCGCATCGTACTCAAGGTTGCTCACATTGGGAAGAATGCTTCGGTCTGTGTCGGGGAGGTTTTCTGTGGTGGCTTGGCCGATAAGCTTGTTCGACCATAAAACATCTCCATAGGGGGCACTTCCTCCTATATCGAAACGAGTTGCATGGCCGCTCAAAGAAGTGGAACTAACGTTTTGGGTCATCTTCCAATTAACACCCGTGCAAGAATCGCAGATGTCATAGACAGGTGCTAATTCGCCCCATTGATTCCAGTTTCCGACTGCTTGTATGTTTTGAAAAGTATTTGCAATTGAGCTTTTGAGCTGATTCTGGACCACGAGGCTGACTGGTTGTTTGTACGAATTGCCGCAGTTATCCCAGGATTGCACTACAGCCTGCTGAACTCCCGGATTGAGGGTCAGCCGACGATTTAGCGTAGTACCCTTGCTAAGAACTGCGAGCTGGTTATTGATATAAACTCCTATCGCAGCGACCCCCTGAGCACAGCTTGTGGTAGCGGATGCCACAAAATTGACATTGCTGTTGACACTGCTGTTTTGGGCGGGCAGGGCCACATAGACACCGCTCAGGTTTGTTGCGGTAACGTTTACAGTGCTACCGGTAGTGCCGCCGCAGTTATCCCATGCTTGAACATATGTTGTGTGATTGCCTAATGGGAGCTGCAGGCTCTTGTTCAGGGTTGCGCCGCCGCCGACATATTGGAGCTGGTCGTCAACATAGACGCCCATGGCTGCAACACCTTGTTTGCAGGAAGTGGTAGCAGAGGCTGTGTATTGAGCGTTCGTACTTACAGTTGTGCTGTTTAAGGGAGAAGAAACGTTGACGGCTGCAAATGCTGGAGCCGCCACGGGAATACATGCCACAAGTAAAGCAAGGATGCAGGATTTCATAAGTTCACCTCGTTCTTCAGCCATCGCGCAGATAGGTACCTGCTGCGTTTCATCGCACTGTAGATAAAATTTTTTACTGTCTGATGCTATGCGGTAATAGTCGGTCGGGGAGCAGATACATGGACAATCTCGTCAATGCATCTGCTTCTCTTAATCACGACAATAACCGGCTTACATGCTACCTACAATAAGACAAAGAAAGGATTCCTACACGGAAGTAATAAATTAGTCCGCTTCGCAAATAAAGGGAGCTATATTAGAGGGTTATGATAGAAGCAGCAACAAATGATTGATGGTAGCCGGACATAAAGCAATTCCTGAATAGCGTTACTTTTGTGTTACTTAACATTAAAGAAAAATGATGTATTGCATTTTATTGTGAATGGAAACTGAGCATACATCATCTCCAGCAATGCAAATTCAGCTTTGCTCTTTGTCAAGGGCTACCGGAGGCCTGCCCCCGGCGGTAGCCCGCGCTTTCCAGCTGTCCCGGCGGGATGATTGCCGATGCTGCCGGGGTGCGGAGATGCTCGCAGACCGAACCAGGAAAGAGCAGTCCCGCGCCAGAAGGGTGTACTCGGTGCTGTTACTGCATCTTTCTTTGCAACAGCACTAACGCCGCGACTTTCCGAAGGGCTTTTCTGAGCCAAAAGGGGCATTTTCTGAGGAATCGCACCGGAAGCGCGACTGGGAGGGGGAGTCAGCAGCTGTTCACGTGAAGGAGTGCTGCTGCTTTGTGCTGTATGGCTTACCGAACAGCTTGTGCGATGTACCAGCATTTCCTGCAAGGTACTAAAGACCATGAACCAGATCTGATCATCCGGCTTCAGGGTTGCCTGCTTTATTGCATCTGCCGCAGACTGCATAAATCGCGATGAATAGTGTGAGCACATCTCGCAGTTGTTAGTTGGAATGGGCCAAGACGCCGCTCGGGGTTGTTGGCCAGGTGTATCTATTTGTTTGCCGCCTTCGTGCACTTCCCAGGTCATACCCGGAATGCTACGCGCTTATATTGCCGCGAGAGCGTTTACGAAAGTCATGCTGACATACCCGACGGCATCTGAACATTTTTGGGTTTTGGCCGAGGGGGGTATATTTGACTCGATTTGAGTCAGTCAGCACTGGTATTTTGAAGGTGTCGCCAAGGCTGTACCAGCACCTACAACTTATCGGTCATAACATGCTGAGCGAATTTATTGTGAGAGTGATCTACCGCAACGCAGACATGGGCTGTTCAATGGCGTAAGTCTGACCATTGACTGCTTTCTCGAAGACCCAAAGTCCATGGAATTGGCGCAGATCAGGGTACTTGGCCAGCAAAGCTGCCATAAGAGACAGTGCCGATGTACGTGAAGCGACCGGGTCGCCCAGTGTAGAGACGGTTGCGTCTACGTGCACATCCATTGCGCCCAGGCCTGTGTCGATGCGAAAACCGGTTACTGAAAAGCTGTCGCCGCCCGGTCCCGTCAGGGAAAGGCCGTCGCCCTCAGACAATTCTTTCGGTTTTACCTCGGATAGTTCGCGATTGAGCTTATCCAGATTGTTGCTGGTGTAGAAATCGGCTGGACGAGCCAGGTCCAAGGCTGTTTCATAGTCGAGGTATGCGCTCAGGCCGCTGCCGGTTTTTCTGGCTTCTCGTGCCTGCTGCCAAAACCACAACTCCGAATGCCCGGCAAGAGTGAGCGGCCGAACGGAAAACCCTGCCAGCTGCCATTGCGCCGGTGCTTTACTTGCCACTGCATTTTGCAAGATAAGCGCCATTTGCTGGGGTGCCGCAACTCCGGTGGCATGCACGATGGCAAGCGCATACTCACCGGGGGGCAGCTGCCCCAAGGTTACCGTCACAAGCAAAGGCGATGCGGATTGGCTGCAGAAAAACTGGGCATCGCCTCCCGCGGCTTGCAAGTCGTCCGCATGGAGTGCGTAAAGATTCTCGACAGTAACTGCCGAACCTTGAACAAGCGGCGCGAGCCCTTCAACTACTGAGGACACGCCGTTGAAGTTTGCTGCAAGTGACGGTGTGGCTCCTTTTTGCAAGGCAGTGGCATCGCCGCGGGCCGCTGCGCCGCCCAGACTTGCTGCCTCAGCCTGGAGGGATGCGCGGTCGCTTGCGCTCATACCGGCGCTGACAGTGCAGGATACAGCCCGTGCACTGGAGGAGAAGCTGACCAGCAGAGCTGTAAGCAGGAGAGGGCGAGCGAGTTTGAAGCGGCGGATATCCATAATGTAGCGCTGAAGAAGATTCCACAGCTTCAGGCATTGTCAGTCTAGTACAGCTGAAGGCGATTGGAGTCATTCACGAAGTGACGCCGTTACTTTCGTCAGAAAGCCGCTATTTCTTATCGGCACTTTGTTACCGTGTTAATGAGGGCGGAGGAGAAATGGAAAAGCGATATGGGATCGGTCGCAGTTGGTGGATTGCGTGGATTGCATGCGCCGCCTCAGTGACCGGCAGCGCGCAATCTTCTGTTTCGACGACTGCCGCGCCTTCCGGCACTCCAGAAGAAATACATCGCTTGATGGTGCGCCATGCGGAAGGTGCTGGGCATAGGAAGCGCGCAGGTGTTTCGTCTTCTCGAAGCCGAGGATTGAAGCTCCCGGTGGTCACCGAGGAGGTACAGCCAGGTTTGGTCAGCCTGCAGGACGGCAAGTTAACGATTCAGGCAAATGACTCCGAGTTGGCTCAGATTTTGGGGAGCATGTCTACCCTTACTGGCATGAAGGTACAGGGAAGCGCTTCTATGGGCCACGTCTTTGGCGTATACGGCCCCGGGCTGCCCAGCGATGTACTCGCCCAGCTTCTTGCCGGCTCCCCCTATGATTTTGTGATTGCCGGCGTGACTGCTGACG
>CAXSFX010000078.1:0-17439 GCA_964236655.1 uncultured Acidobacteriaceae bacterium
TCATTATGACGGCACCGGGCACCATCCTGATTGCGAAGATGCTGGTACCGGAAACAGAAATCCCCGCCACTGCGGGCACCGTTCACATGCCGAAAGATGCCGAGCATACCGGTGAAAACCTGCTGGGAGCCATCGCTCGCGGCACCATTGACGGCGGCCGGCTCGCCTTCAATGTCGCCATCATGCTCATCTCGTTCCTTGCGCTCATCGCCATGGTCAACGGCGTTTTCGGCTGGGCGCATGGGCACGTCGCCTGGTTTCCGCACTCGCTGGATGCGGTGCTCGGCGTACTGTTCGCCCCGGTAGCCTGGCTCATCGGCATCCCCTGGCACAGCGCCCGGCTGGTAGGCAACTTGCTGGGCACGCGCATGGTCATCAATGAGCTGGTAGCCTACTCCCTGCTGGGCGCGCAAAAATCAGCACTTGACCCGCGCTCGTTCACCATCGCCACCTTCGCGCTGTGCGGCTTCGCAAATCTCAGTTCCATCGGTATCCAGATCGGCGGCATCGGCGCGCTGGCACCCACGCGCCGCAACGAACTTGCCAGGCTTGGACTGCGCGCCATGCTTGCCGGGACCATGGCGAACCTGATGTCAGCCTCTATTGTAGGCATGCTGCTTGGGTAGACTGGCTTTAAGCCATTCTGCCTGGGAGGCAGAACATCATGATCCGCCGCTGCGACAATCACGACCTGCAGTCGATTTGGGAAATCATCAATGACGGCGCGCAGGCTTACAAGGGCACCATCCGGGAAGATTGCTGGACAGACCCATACATGCCGATGAAGGAGCTACAGCATGAGATCGATGAAGGCGTAGTGTTCTGGGCATATCAGGAATCCGAGGCGCTCCTGGCTGTCATGGGCATACAAGCCGTTCAGGACGTTACATTGATCCGTCACGCGTATGTTCGCACCGGTAACCGGCACGCCGGTATCGGCAGCCTCCTGCTTTCTCATCTGCGGCAGCTCACTGAAGGTCCTATCTTGATCGGCACATGGGCTGCCGCCGTGTGGGCCATTCGTTTCTATGAGAAGCACGGCTTTCAAGTCGTCGACACTGAAGAGAAAACCCGCCTGCTGAAGAAGTATTGGACCGTTCCTGAGCGCCAGATTGAAACTTCGCTCGTGCTGGCTGATCCGGCGGCCATGCGCCTGGTTTTGTTTCAATGAGGGAGATCATGCTTGCCCAAGAGAGTTTGACCCCTACCATCGGTAGTGCCGGCGACCAGGCAACTATGATCTCTGAGGCCGGGGCATATCTGCGCTCGCAACTTGGCTCCCGCGCTGACGCTAAAATCGCCATTGTGCTGGGCTCAGGATTAGGCGCATTTTCCTCGAAGCTGTTAGACCCGACAATGCTCCCCTATGCACAGATTCCGCACTTTCCCATGTCGGCGGTTCCCGGTCATGCCGGGCAGCTTGTTGCAGGCACGCTCGGCGGTACTCCGGTGCTGGTGCTGCAAGGCCGGGTGCATGCCTATGAGGGCCACTCCGCAAACGCTGTTGTTTTTGCCGTGCGCACCCTGGCTGCGCTCGGAGTCAAGGTGCTGGTGCTTACCAACGCAGCAGGTGCCATCCGGCTCGACCTGCAGCAGGGTCAACTTGTGCTGCTCTCAGACCATATCAACCTCACCGGGCTCAACCCGGCAGGGGGTCCGGCACTGGCTGGGCAGCCCCGATTCTTTGATATGACCGAGGCCTACTCCCGTCGCCTGCGCGAGCTTGCCCAGGCGGCTTCCGGCACCTCCCTCATTGAAGGCACCTACATCGGCGTCCTGGGTCCCAGCTTTGAAACACCGGCAGAAATCCGCGCCTTCCGTACCATGGGTGCCGACCTGGTAGGCATGTCCACCGTGCTTGAAACTATCGCCGCTCGACAGACCGGCGTGCAGGTTTTAGGCATCTCCTGCGTGACCAACATGGCCGCGGGCATCACCGCGCACCCCCTGAGCCATGAAGAAGTCCTCGCAACAGGTCGGGGCGCGGAGCAGGAGCTCGCTGCCCTGCTCACTGGCTTTGTTCCGCAAGCCCTTGCCTTTGTGACGGAGGAGACTTCATAGTGACCGAACCTTTGCCTGCCCCGGGCCCTCTTCTCATAGCCATCGCCGGTCCGTCCGGCTCGGGCAAAACCACGCTTGCCGAAGAGCTTGCACGCGAGCTTGAAGGCACCCACTTCCACCTGGACCACTACTACCGCGACCTGAGCCACATGCCACCCGGCGAGCGCGTGCACCAGAACTTCGACCACCCCGAGCAGATTGAGCACGAACTGCTGCTGGCCCACCTGCGCGACCTGAAAGCCGGCGAAGGCGTCGACCGGCCCTCCTACGACTTCGCCACACACACCCGCGTTGCAGGCCGCACAAAGCGCGTGTTTGAGCCGCATGTACTGCTGCTCGATGGCATCTTTGCCCTCTACTGGCCGGCTGTACGGGCGCTGGCCACGCTCTGCGTTTATGTGGATACCCCCGACGCACTCTGTTTCGAACGCCGCCTGCGCCGCGACGTGCGTGAGCGTGGCCGCAGCCCGGAGCAGGTCACCGCCCACTACGCCGCGACCGTTCGTCCCATGGCCGAGCGCTTTGTGCGGCCCACCGCACAGTGGGCCGATCTGGTGGTTGATGGCACTTCGTCTCTCGACTGGGCTGTCGAGCAGGTGCTCAGCACACTGGAAGCTCGCAAGTTACAGCCGGAGACGGAAGAGGAAGAGCCGCTCGGCTTTTCCTGAGTATTCCCTCATACGAGGAGCATGACGGCTCTTCAAAACGGTACAACACTGGGTGAGAACCGGGTGAGATTAGAGTGGAGCTATGAGAATCGTGCTGCCGGTTGCTTCAGACTTCACGCGCTTGCGGGTCTACATGGACCCGCCGATGACGGACGCGGCCTTTGACGAGCTTTGCAGGCTCAACGACATGCCGAAAAAAATAGAGCGGACGCGAGAGGGTGTGATCGAGATGAACGCTCCGGCAGCAAGTGAAACAGGCGACGGCAATGCGGAGATCGGCGGCCAGTTGCGGGCCTGGTGGAAGACGCATCGGCGCGGCCGCACCTACGATTCAAGCGCAGGCTTCCACCTGCCGGATCACTCGATCTTGAGCCCGGATGCGGCGTATGTGGCGGAGGACCGAATCGCGCAGACCACAAAGCGGGACCGTGAAGGGTTTATGCATGTTTGCCCGAACTTTGTGGTCGAGCTGTTCTCTCGATCAGACCGGATGCGGGAGGTGAAAGCGAAAATGGAACGATGGATCGAGAATGGTGCGCAGGTTGCGTGGCTAGTTGATCCCTACAAAAAGCTGGTACTGGTCTACGAGAGCGGGCAAGTGGCGCGAGTGGTGACGGCGGATACGATCGAGGGTACCGGACCGGTGGAAGGCTTCAAACTGGACGTCCTGGAAGTTTGGGACTGCTACGGCAGGTAAGCGCACACCGGTACCAAAGACGGCGAGCAGCCGAAACCGGGCAGGATCAGCTTCAAGGCAATTGAAAATGAGGGTGGTATGGCAAACTTCGTAATTCTAGGCGGCTACGGCGGTGTAGGCACGGCTTTAACGCGCATGTTGATAGCACGCGGCGACCAGGTACTGATCGCAGGCCGCGACACCGCCAAACTAAGCGCCCTGGCTGCCGAAACAGGCGCAAACCACACGCAAGCCGATGCGACAGATAGTGCTTCCATTGAGATTGCCATCGCGGCAGGCAAAGAGCAGTTCGGCGAGCTGCACGGTGTAGCCAACTGCTTCGGCTCGCTGCTGCTCAAGCCTGCCCACGTCACCACGGACATTGAGTTTGAGAACGTGCTTGCTGCCAATCTCAAAAGCGCCTTCAGCGCGGTGCGGGGCGCGGTTAAATCCATCCCCGGCCCCGGCTCGGTCGTGCTGGTCTCAAGCGCCGCCGCGCGCATCGGCCTGGTGAACCATGAGGCAATCGCAGCCGCCAAAGCCGGTGTGCAGGGCCTTGCGCTCTCTGCCGCCGCCACCTACGCCAAGCGCGGGTTGCGCTTCAACTGCGTGGCTCCCGGCTTGACCGATACGCCGCTTACGGCTCGCATCGTCGGCTCGGAGCCTGCGGCCAAAACCTCGCTCAACATGCACGCGCTGGGCCGTTTCGGTCAGCCGGAAGACATCGCTTCTGCCATCGCCTTCCTGCTCGATCCGGCCAATAGCTGGATCACCGGTCAGGTTCTCGGTGTCGATGGCGGTCTCGGCTCTGTTTGGAGCCGTGGAAATGGATGATGAACATCTGACTGAAATCCCTACTTGATAGCACTGCCGAAATGTTTTTGTCTAAAGCGGCAAATGTCGTTTCGGCAGGATTCTGCTCCGAGCCACATGTCTGTATGACTTGGTCTAAAAAGATGAGACCCCAGCTGATACCAACAGACAGAGCAATAGAACCACTTTGATCCTGCGTCGTTGCTATTGATACGACTGAGGCATCAATTAACGGGTTGGTAAAAGCTTCAAATCACCGGCAATCCGGCCTTTGACCCGAGTTACACCTACTTCTCCGGCTCGGCGCTCTTATCCCATGCCGCATAGATCAGGTCTCGCAGCTCACTTGCCCCCGCCGCCAGGCGCTGTTCCGCAAACTGCTTGCCCGCAGGCGTTCCCATTCCCGTAAAGCCGCCGCTCTTTTCAAGCGCGTAGGTCTGCTCTACAAAGGTGGCCGAGTGCCGCAGGTACGCCAGGTAGTCGATCCATTCATCGCCGACCGGCATCACCGGCGTGACAAACGGCTTCACATCGGCGGCCTTGATGTTTGCCCCTACAAACACCGTTTCAAACTGCGAGTGGATGTGGTGCTCGGTAGTGTAGCCATGCGGATTTGCAGGCTCGGTCCAGCCGTTGTAGTCGCGGCTTACATGCAGCGGTTGCGAGCCGTCACCCACGTAGTGCCCCAGCCAACCGGCATAGAACAGCACTGCTGCCTCTTGCGGCCTGGTATCTTCATGTTTCGCCAAGGCGTCACGGTAGTCGCGGAACCCGGCCTTTAACCGTTCCCATACCTCTTCGGTCTGCCAGGGCTGCATGCCTACCTTTTCCGGGGTTTCGAGCGCCGCTGTCTCCGGGTGTGCCTCGCGGTACGTCCGCAGCTGATCGACAAACTGGTACCGAAGGCGCGGCAGCGGTCCAATCACGTCCGCATACTCAAGATCGATAAAGTGGTCCGGGGCTTGCGTTGCGCTTAGCTCCGCTTCCGCGGGAGAGCGCCACCGGTCCGGCTCAGGCCCTAGATACTCTAGTTCTGCAAGCGCCGCAGGGCTGGTCAGGAATGCGGGCACATCCGCAGGCAGGCTTTGCGCAGCCAGGCGATTGATGATGCGGTGCCCGTCCGAACCCCAGCCGAAACAGGGCAGGCTCGCGGAAAAGAGAACAAACGCAGAGAGGATGTGTCGTGTCGGATGCATTCGATGCAAAGTATATCGGCAGAAAGTTGCGAGAGCATGAGCTCAACTTTGCAGGGGCGCAATCCGTCCAAGACAATACCATGCGCTTTCGCCTTCCAAAACCCGCGACCCTGCCTGCCTTGCTACTGCTCCCTGCCCTGGCCATACCCCAGAGCACACCGCCGCAAACTACGCTTTCCGTCAACGCGCGCCTGGTTACCCTCCCTGTAGTGGTGCGTGACAAAAAGGATAAGCTCGTGTCCGGTCTCACCAAGGACGACTTTACCCTCACCGAAGACGGCCGTGCAGAAACTGTCCGCTATTTCAGCCTCGACACAGACCTGCCGTTGACCCTGGCGCTCGCGGTGGACACCAGCGGCAGCGTACGCGACGCCCTCGCCGCCGAGCAATCGGCCAGCCGCAGCTTTCTGGACGGCATGCTGACGCGGCCCGCCGACAAGGCTGCCCTGCTCCACTTCGACCGTGAAGTCGAGCTGCTTGATGATCTGACCTCCGACAAAAGAAAACTCAATGAAGGCCTCAACGGTCTCGGACCCACCACGGATGACACAAGCAGCAGTGGCAGTGGTCGGCATGGGGGTGGCACACAGCTTTATGACGCGGTCTACCTGGCTAGCAACGAAATCCTCGGCCAGCAGAAAGGTCGTAAAGCGGTAATCGTGCTGAGCGATGGGCAGGACCGAGGCAGCAAGGAGTCACTCGCAAGTGCTGTGGAAGCGGCACAAAAGGCAGAAACCGAGGTCTATACGATCTACTTCAAAGGGGAGCAGGGACATTCCGGCGGCTTCGGCAATCCTGGAGGTGGTGGTGGCCAGGGGGGTGGCGGAGGGCGGCGCGGCGGCATCGGCTTCCCAGGTGGCGGCTATCCCGGCGGCGGTGGCGGCGGCTACCCGGGCGGTGGCGGTGGTGGGCGAGGAGGAGGCGGTGGCGGTGGCCAGCGTCCCCAAAGCGAACCGCAGGTCGACGGCAAGAAGATCATGCAGCAGCTTGCCGACGAAACCGGCGGACGCTTCTTTGAAGCTAAAAAGAAGGAAAACTTTGACGCCATCTACAAGGAAATCGCGGACGAACTGCGCCAGCAATACCTGCTTGGCTATACCCCGGATGCAGCGAGTACCGGCGATGGCTTTCACCGCATTGTGCTAACCATTAAAAAGCCGAACCTGTTCGTACAAACTCGCGCAGGCTACTACGGCACGGGAACGGCTACGGCTGCGAAGAACTGATCGGCCCACGCACCAGCAGCGCATATGCAAGTGCGCCGCCCAGCGTGATCGCAGCGCACAGAACCAGCGCCAGGTGGAAGGAGTGAGTCTTGTCCAGCAGCCAGCCGGTCAGCAGCGGTGCGGCTGAGGCCACCATGAATGAGCCGAAGTTCTGGATGGATGCAACCGTCGCCACCTGCCCCTTGGGCGCGGCAAACTGCACCAACCCCCACGCCGCGGTCCCCGCCACATGCACTGTAAACAGCGCGGCACCCACCAGCAGCACTGCCGCGCGCGTGGACGCGGCATCGGCAACAAAAAAGGTAAAGCAGGCAGAAGCTACCATCCCGCTTAAAATCAGCACCTTGCGGCAGCGCATCGGGTCCACGCCGCGCCGCACCAGCGCATCCGCCACCAGCCCGCTCCCAAACATGCCTGCCGCCCCCATCAGGAACGGCACAGCCGTCAGCGTGCCGGCATGGGCTATGGACACATGCCGTGACTGCTCCAGATACCCCGGCAGCCACGCCAGGTACAGCCAGCCCGTGTAGTTGATGCCGGAAAAGCCAAGCAGCATGCCCCACATCGTGGGGCTGCGGAACAGCGCCAGCCATTGCCGGGTCCGGGAGTGCTCATCGCTTGGATTGAAAGGCTCTTCAGAGGCGGGCGCGTCACGAGGCGGATTCTGAAACAAGGGAAACCACACCAGCGCCAGCACAATCCCCAACGCCCCAATCACCGCAAACATCGACCGCCAGCCCTCATGGAGCATCAGCACAGTCAGCAGCGGCGGCGACACCGCCTGCCCCAGCATCGTTGAGGCGTTCAACAATCCAGTGGGCCGCCCCCGTTCCTCCGGCGCAAACCAGCCTTCAATCGCCTGCACCCCAGCCGGGAAAAACGGTGCCTCGCCGATACCCAGCAGCAGCCGCAGCGGCACAAACCACCCAAAACTGCTCACCAGCGCCGTAGCCGCCTGCGCCACCGACCATAGCAGCAGCCCTGTGCCCAGCAGTACCCGTCCGCCAAACCGGTCCAGCAGCGCGCCGAGCGGCAACTGCGCCAACCCGTACGCAAACGAGAACAGCGACAGTAGCGCCCCCATCTGCGTGCCCGACAGGTGCAGGTCTGCCCGAATCGGTCCATTGGCGACTGAAAGTGAGCCGCGATCCAGAAAGTCGAGTACGCCGGCGGCTACCAGCAGCGTGACCACCGCCACCCGGGTGCGCTTGCCGGTTTGTGAATTTGCAATGACTGGAACAGCTGAGGCCATATACACGCTATCTAAACATCAACAAGCTACGCTGCTAACATTGAGGTTGCCATGCCGACAAAACAGGAACTTCTCACTCAGCCCATCCAGCACATTGACATCAAGCAGCACAATGTCGTGGCACTGGTCGATGCCATGCAGCACATGGCTTTCACCTCGCGTGACCTTGCCCGCGCGGCTTCCATCTATGAGCGCATGCTGCGCGATACCGAGTGCGGCGTCATCCTGTGCCTTGCCGGCTCGCTCATCTCTTCCGGCCTCAAGCAGGTTTTCATCGACCTCATCCGCAACAACATGGTAGATGCCATCGTTTCGACCGGTGCCAACATCGTCGACCAGGACTTTTTTGAGGCGCTCGGCTTCAAGCATTGGATCGCGGACGAGCTCTACAAGCAGGGTACCGAAGACGCCACTCTGCGCGAGCTGATGATCGACCGTATCTATGACACGCTCATCGACGAAGAAGAGCTGCGTCGCTGCGATGAGACCACTGAGATCATTGCCAATTCGCTCCCGCCGCGCCCTCACAGTTCGCGTGAGTTCATCCGCGAGATGGGTGCCTACCTTGAGAAGCAGGGCAAGATTCCGGCCAGGGGCGGCGTGGACTCGATCGTATTCGCGGCTTACGAAAAAGACGTACCGATCTTCGTGCCAGCTTTTTCGGACTGTTCCGCAGGCTTTGGCCTTGTTGCCCACCAGCACGCGCGGCAGGGTAAGCCCATGGTCTCGCTTGACTCCGCAAAAGACTTCTACGAACTGACGCAGCTCAAAATTGCCAACCCTACTACCGGTCTGCTGATGATCGGCGGCGGCGTGCCGAAGAACTTTGCGCAGGACATCGTAGTCGCCGCCGACATTCTCGGTATGGACGCGCCCATGCACAAGTACGCCATCCAGGTAACGGTGGCTGACGTCCGCGACGGTGCGCTTTCGTCTTCCACGCTGAAGGAAGCAAGCTCCTGGGGCAAGGTTGACACCACGTATGAGCAGATGGTGTTTTCAGAGGCAACTCTTGCCGTTCCGCTCATTACCGGCTACGCCTTCCATAAGCAGGCTCACCAGGCGCGGCAGGGCAAGCGGTTTGCCCAGGTACTTGAGCCTGTTACCGCATAGCGTTATTCAGCCCGTACAAACCTACAAAGGCCTCCCAATACAGGGAGGCCTTTGTGTTACGCAAAAAAGTAACATTCAACTAAGTTTTCTCTAGCCAAGTGTTACAAGATGAGCATATGTTTTGACCTTGTTCGAGAAGCTGCACAAGACGTACCTACGTCGGGGCAGCCAACGAGAACTACTACACCATCATGGGAGTACTAGCTGTGTCGATCTTCCTTCAAGTTTACGGCGGCCTTGGTATCGCCACTCTGATCGGTTTTCTGGCGCTTTGCAATGCTTCTGCCTCACGCGTGCGACATACGGAAGCGCACCAGGCAGCGCGGATTGCCGGCGAGCAATCCTTTCCACACTAACCCCGCAATAACGTTATGCCGCAAAAGGGAAGCTGCCTGCTGGCTGCTTCCCTTTTTTCACGCGCGGGTACCTGTTAAAAGATGTGATGCTCTTCTTCATGCGCCGCGCGGCCATGCCGGGTATGCTCCTCGGCGGTTTGAGTTGCCTGGCGCACCTTGGCTACCGCCTGCCAGTTGTCGCGCCGAGCATGCTCCTCAACAAACGGGGGCAGTTCTACGAGAAGAAGCCGGGACAGGCTTTCAACATACGGCTCATATAACGCACGCATCTCGCTGAGCCGTGCCATGGAGCCTGAGTCCTGCGAAACACGGGTGCCGGCCTGGCACAGCAGATCGTGCAATAGCGTAAATGCGCCGGGCGCGAGGCGGTCTGTTTTGGACGCGACCGGCTTCAGCTCAAACACCTGCGATAGATCGACCACTGCGTGGCGCGCCATGGCAAACGTAAGCTGCGCCTGCCGCCCGGGCAGGTCCTGCACAGTGGCTACCATCAGTGCGCAAGTGTCCAGAATGGTGCATAGAGCGCTTAACCAGTTTTGATTGGTGTGCTGCGAGCGAAAGTAGCACAGCAGCGGGTACGAGATATGGCTCTCCAGCAGCTCTGCCGACCAGCGCTCCCACTCCGCAAGCAGCTTTACCAGCACATCGTCGCCGCCCGGAAAGGCATGGCGGCGCATCAACTCGGCTGCCGAGGGTGGGGAGCCGGCTCGCGCATCGAGCAGGGAGATGTTGACCTCACGGCGCGAGAAAGCGCCGTACAGTACAGGGAAATACCCGATTACCACCGCCACAAACGCTAAACCGATGCCTGCTTCCAGCACCAGCAGCTCCCTCACCAGGCGTGATTTGGGCACCACATCGCCTAGCCCCAGCGTGAACAGGGTAGTGCCGCTGATATAAATGTCAGATCGGAAATCCGGGTGGGTCACCAGCGGGTCGGCCACCGGTGAGCCCGCCCCATAAAAGCAAAGTCCGAAACCGAAGATCAGAAACAACGCCCAAAGTGCGGTGAGCACAACCAGCGAAGACGGTCCGTAGATGGAAAGCATGGTCTCACGTCTGCGCGAGTGCTCCATTTTGCCCGCAGCCCAGCGCCAGGGGATCCAGGTAGCGATATAAAACAAACGGGTTATGCGGTAGCGTCCGCTGGCGCGCCGCGGCAAAATCACTGTCTGGAAAGCATCAAGCAGCACAGCCAATATGAAGAAAACTCCGATGATGCCGGCTAGCCAGTGCATCTTCCAAGGGGAGCAGCAAAGCACGGCCACGTCAAGCAGGCAGGCGGTTATAAGCTAGAGCCATGGGTTCAAGAGGGCAGTCTTCGCGCAAGGCAGACAGTGAGATCGATGCGGGGCAGCTTGGTTTTATGTTTGAGGGGGGATCTGAGCCGCCGCCTGACTCTCCTCACGAAACGAGCTCTAAAGCAGCTCAGCCACGGAAGCCCCCGGTACGGATAGTGAAAGCAGCGCGTGCAAACACGCTGCCTGCGTGGGCGCGCGCTGCCATGCCTGCACCTTCTCGCTCACCTGACCCTGCGCCTGATAAGGAATCGGAAGAACTGGACGACCTGGAACCGCCATCTCGCCATGTGTGGCGAGTCGTCGACCTGGTCAGCGAAGTGCGCGGCCATATTGAGCAGGCTTATGCCGACCTATGGGTGCGGGGTGAAATTTCAAACCTGCGTGCCGCTCCATCGGGCCATTTCTACTTCACGCTCAAGGACGGCGATGCGCAGCTACCTGCCGTCATGTTCCGTCGCCAGGCACAGCTGCTGCGCTTCAAACCGGAGGACGGTCTCGAAGTGCTGCTGCGAGGCCGCGTCTCCGTGTATGAGCAGCGCGGCCAGATGCAGCTGATTGCCGAGTATCTGGAGCCGGTAGGGGCGGGCTCGTTGCAGCTTGCCTTTGAACAGCTGAAAAAACGCCTGGAAGCGGAAGGCCTGTTTGCCATGGATCGCAAGCAGCCCCTACCCGCTTACCCGCGCTGCGTCGGCATTGTGACCTCGCCTACGGGTGCTGTCATCCGAGATTTCCTGAACGTGGCGAACCGCCGTCACGCCGCGCTCGACGTGCTGTTGTACCCGGCGCTTGTGCAGGGTGAGCAGGCTGCGACGGAGATTGCGGCAGGCATCGCCTGGTTCAACCGTGAACGTAACGTGGATGTCATTGTAGTGGCGCGCGGCGGCGGCTCCCTTGAGGATCTGGCCGCCTTCAATAGTGAGCGAGTAGCGCGCGCGATTGCCGCCTCCACGCTGCCGGTGGTCTCCGCCGTGGGGCATGAGACTGACTTCACCATCGCCGACTTTGTCGCCGACCTGCGCGCGCCTACACCTTCTGCTGCGGCAGAGTTGATTACAGGGGCGCAGCACCGGGTTGAGGAGCACGTGGCCGCTCTGCGTGAACGGCTGGGCCGGGCTACCCGTTACACGCTCGCGCTTGCCGGGCAGCGCTTGTCCGGTGCGTCTATCGATGCCGGCTTTGCCCGCTTGCGCAACCATCTTGGACGGCGTGAGCAGCGGGTAGACGAGCTGCGCTTTCGCCTGGAACGCGCCGGGGCGGGAGGGCTGCGTACCGCTGCGGATCGCGCGGAACGTGCCACCGCTTCCCTGCTGCGGCAGGATGCAACGCAAAGGCTCCAAGCCATGCGCGAGCGGCTTTCAGGATTGGCTGCCGGGCTGGAGCGCGGCATGACGCAAACCTTTGCCGCAGGGACGCGCAGGCACGCCGGGGCAGCGCTGGGACTGCTTCGCTATGACCCCACCAAGGCTCTTGAACGCGCAAGCATGCAGCGCGAGGGGCTTGAAACCAGGCTGGTGCGAGCCGCCGCAGTGCGGTTGCAGGCAGCAAAGAGCCGGCAAAGCGTCGCCTCGCGCACGTTGGAGTCGCTTTCACCGCTGGCTGTGCTCGGTCGCGGCTACGCGCTGGTGTTTACCGCAGATGGCTCCCTGCTAACCCGCGCCGATTCGACCGCTGCCGGAGCTGCAATTGAAGTGCGCCTGGGTGCCGGAACGCTGGGCGCAACCGTGGTGCGTACCGACATATAAGGTGGCAGCCCTGTGAAAATGCAATGGTGGTCTCCGGAGGTGAAAACTGTACTCAGGATGGCTGTAATTTTTGTACCGGCAGCTACCATCTCCTGGCATTGGCCTACGCACCCTTATCTAAGTCTCAGCCTGGGTCTATGCGTGGGGCAACTTCTAGCGTCTCTCTTTCCTCCCTGGATGGGAGTTAGATCTTTGATAGGCCTGCTTCTTATCACGGCAGGTATCGGACCTATATTTCTTCTTTGTTGCAACTTTTTAAGCAAGTGGTTCGCTCGGATGTCTTAATTCGCCTATTCCTCCATGAGAACCTTGCTTGCGTTTATGGCCTTCGTCCGGCCCCTGTACCGCCGGTGACATGACCTCTGCATTTATCCGATTGGAAGTACGATTCAAACAAGGCCAAAGTACAGGGCCGGAGATTGTAAAACCGATGAGAAAGCTTTTTGGAACAGACGGAATTCGCGCGGTGGCTGGTGTTGCGCCGCTTGATTCTGCAACGATCTATGCCATAGGCCTGGCCCTGGCGCACACGCTGAAGTCACAGCACCCCATACCGCGCGTGCTGCTTGGCATGGACACCCGCGAAAGCGGCCCGTGGATCGCGCGGCTGCTGCATGCCGGGCTTGCTGACGGTGGAGCCACATTAGCCAACGCGGGCGTCATCACTACGCCCGCCGTCGCGTACCTGGTGCGCAAGTTCGGTTTCGCCGCCGGGATTGTCGTCTCCGCCTCGCACAATCCCTGGACTGACAACGGCATCAAGCTGTTTGGCGGCGATGGCTACAAACTGCCGGATTCGCAGGAACTCAACATAGAGCAGGAAATCTTCGATCGGCTTGCTGCGGGCGCTCCCTCGCATGAACTGGAGCTACCCGCGGCAGACGCCGTATACCGGCATGACTACGAGGCTTTTCTCCATGCTGCCGTGCCGGGGCTTGCTCTGGACGGCATGCACATTGTGCTTGACTGCGCCAACGGTGCCGCCTCGGCCATTGCGCCGGAACTGTTTGCCGGGCTGGGCGGCAGAGTTGAACTAACCCATGCGCAGCCCGATGGCCGCAACATCAATGAAGCTTGCGGGGCGCTGCACCCTGAAATTGTCGCTGAGGAAACCCGGCAGCGTGGTGCCGTGCTGGGCATCACGCTTGATGGCGATGCGGACCGCTCCCTGTTTGCCGATGGGCAGGGCCGCGTCATCAACGGCGACGCGGTGCTGCTGCTTGCGGCGCGTGCACTGCTGTTAGAAGGCCGGCTTACCGACAATATCGTGGTGGCTACCACCATGTCGAACATGGGCCTTGAGGCCGCGCTGGGCCGCGACGGTATCCGCATGCTGCGTGCGCCGGTCGGCGATAAGTACGTGCTTGAAATGATGCGGCAAAATAACGCCGCGCTCGGCGGTGAACAGTCCGGGCACATCCTGTTTCCTCACCTGGCAACAACCGGCGACGGGCTGCTGACCTCGCTCGTACTGCTTGATATCCTGCGCCGCAGCGGCAAGCGTATCGAGGAGTTACTTGGCGACCTGAAAACCTACCCGCAAGTGATTGTGAATGTGCGTGTGCGCGAGAAACGGCCACTGCTTGAAGTGGAAAGCATTGCCGTTGCAATCCAGGAAGCAGAGGGGGAGCTAGGCGCGAATGGGCGCGTGGTGGTGCGCTACTCCGGCACGGAAGCGCTGGCGCGCGTCATGATCGAGGCTGAATCGGAAGCGGTAATGCAGAAACATGCAGAGCGGATTGCAGGAGCGATCCGGGAGAGTTTGGGTGCGTAGCGTAGAAGTTATGCCATGAGGTGCCTACAAGCCATACAAGCGGTTTTGACCACTGTACAAATCAACTCAGCTTGGTCCAAAGCCAGTCTAGATCAAGGTAAATAGGAGAATCTATCGCCTGAGCTCGTGCGGTTTTTTCCATCTGCCATGAACCATTCCGCCATACCTCGCAAGTTCGTGCGTTTTCATCGATAAGCCAGATATTTGGCACGCCCATTTGCTCCAAATCGCCGGCTCGAAGCTTCAAATCATTGTAGGTGTCACTTGGTGAAAGCACTTCAATGGCAATGATTGGCGGCTTAAGAAGAGCGCCTCGTCTTCGATCCCCCGGTTCGATGACTACTACATCCGGAAGCCTCACATGCTTCGCATTGACCTGAGTTCGCGTTTCCACGGCGCAGCGGATATCCCATTCCTCGTAATGCTCACTAAACCAGCGAAAGATGAAGCCTTGTGCCTCCCCATGTGGAAAATCGACCACTGATTTCTCCTTCAACTCTCCATCAAGGTACTCAACATCAGGGTGGTAGCTGGTGTTCAGGTACTCTTCGAGCGAAATTTTGACTGCGGTTGCCATGACGTAACCTCACGAGCTTGGTGCGGCTAGTGTATACCTGCGGTTTCAGAATGTTATAAGTCGCGCCAGTTGGTGCCGAGCTCCGCATCCGCCACGATCGGAACGCTCAATTCAATTACATACTCCATCTCATGCTTCACCATGTCGCGCACCGCCTCCGCCTCATCTTCCGGCGCGTCGAACAATAGTTCGTCATGCACTTGCAGTGTCATGCGAGTCTTGCGTTTTTCATCAGATAGCCGTTTATCGATGCGGATCATGGCAATTTTGATCAGGTCGGCCGCCGTACCTTGCAGCGGCGTGTTGACAGCGGTACGTTCAGCAAAACCGCGCAGGTTGGCGTTGCGGCTTTGAATATCAGGAATAGGCCGTGAGCGCCCGAACAGTGTACGCACACGCTGCTCGGCGCGCGTCTCCTCAAGCACGCGGTCGATATACGTACGCACCCCGGCGTACCGCTCAAAGTAGCGGTCGATATAAATGCGCGCCTCTTTCTGGTCGATGTTGAGGTTCGCCGCCAGGCCAAACGGAGAGATGCCGTACACAATGCCGAAGTTCACAGCCTTGGCGCGGTTGCGAGTGGTTTTGTCGATCGCATCCGGTGCCACGCCGAACACTTCGCTCGCAGTCAGCGTATGGATGTCCTGGTCGGTCTGGTAGGCACGCAGCAGCAGCGGGTCTTGCGAGAAATGCGCCATTAGCCGCAGCTCGATCTGCGAGTAATCCGCCGAGAGCAGCAGGTGGCCGGGCGAGGCGATGAACGCAGCACGGATCTCACGGCCCAGCTCGGTTTTAATTGGAATGTTTTGCAGGTTCGGGTTGGTAGACGAGAGCCGCCCCGTCGCCGTACCCACCTGGTTGAACGTGGTGTGTACGCGCCCCTCGCTGTCGGCGAGCAGCGGCAGCGAATCCACATAGTTGGACTTGAGCTTGGCCAGTTGCCGATATTCGAGTACCAGCCTTGGCACCGGGTTGTGCTCGGCAAGCTCTTCAAGCACGTCCTGCGCTGTTGAAACCACCTTGCCCTTGCCGTACTTCAGCGGCTTGGGCAGCCCCATTTTATTGAACAGCACATCGCCAAGCTGCTTGGGAGAGTTGATGTTGAACCGGTGGCCGGACTGCGCGTAGACCTCCTCGCTCACACGCGCCATTTCGCTTGTCAGCTTCGAGTCCATGTCGCGCAGCACGGCAAGGTCCACGCGCACACCGGCCTGCTCCATGCGCAGCAGCACCGGCACCAGCGGCAGGTCGATGGTCTTGTAGATTTCGCGCAGTCCAGCTTGATCGACACCATCGTTCAGAACGGGGAACAACGTGTGGATCGCATGCGCGGCCTCGGGCAGCGTTTCCTCACCCTGTGCTTGCAGCGGGCGCGGGCTGAAGCGTGCCGCCACATCGCTCAGCCGATGCGTGGAGTGGGTCGGGTTTACCAGGTACGAGTACAGCATCAGGTCATCGTCGGCACCGCGCAATGTCACGCCGCGCGCCGCGAGCATGCGGATGGTTCCCTTCAGGTCGTGCACCTGCTTGGGTACGGATGCATCCTCAAGCAAAGCGCGCACGGCTTCAAGATCAAGCAACAAAGCCAGTTCCTTGTCAGCTGAAACGCCGACGCGGAACACTTCCGGCATGGCCTGGACAGTCTGCTGCGGCTCCGCAACCGGGGCAGTCACAGAAAAGTCGAAGCTCATGCTCCGCAGCTCCGGCTCGCGCTCTTCCGCAGCTTCCGTTACTTGCTCACTCACCTGCTCTGAGACCTGCTCCAGTTCGCCGGCTTCAACAGCAAAGGCAAAACCCGCGCGGGCTGATTCTAAAAAGTCCGCAATCTGTGCCTGCGTCGGCTGCAATATCATTTGTACCGGCACGGCAGGGGCCTCCGGTGCCAGCTCCTTCAAGAGCGTCGTAAACTCAAGCTCCGAGAAGAGTGCCCGGCAAGCCGCCAAGTCAGGCACGGTCGTGCGCATGCGGTCCAGTTCCAGCTCCACCGGCACTTCCGTGTGGATTGTGACCAGCTCTTTCGATAGCAGCACGGCTTCACGATTGTTTTCAAGCGACTCGCGGTAGGTTTTCTTTTTGACTTCGCTCGCTCGATCCAGCGCCGCCTCCACTGTTCCGAATTGCAGAATCAAATCGACCGATCCCTTATCGCCTATTCCCGGCGCGCCTGGTATGTTGTCGATCGCATCCCCGCGCAGCGCCATCACGTCGATCACGCGCTCGGGCGGCACGCCCAGCACTTCCTCCACCTTGGCGCGGTCCAGGATCAGGTTTTCCTTCATCGGGTTCAGCACCCGCACCTGGTCGTTCACCAGCTGCATCATGTCCTTGTCGCTCGACACGATAAATGACGGTATGCCCTGCGCCGCAGCCTTGGCAGTAAGCGTGCCGATCACATCGTCTGCTTCAAAGCCCTCATATTGCACAATCGGGATGTGAAATGCCTCCAGCGCACGGCGAATGTAGGGAAGCTGCTGCGCCAGGTCTGCGGGCATGGCCTCACGGTTGGCCTTGTAGCCGCCGTAATCCACTTCATCAAATAACTGCGTTTTGATATTCCACTTGCGGACGGTTTTCATGGTGCTCGCGCGCGCGTCGCGGAACACTGCTCCGCTCATATCGAACACCGCCGAGAAATACTCCGGTGCAAAGTCGCGGCGCAGCTTGTTGATCATGTTGACGAAGAC
>CAXSFX010000079.1:0-17394 GCA_964236655.1 uncultured Acidobacteriaceae bacterium
GCTCGGAGCGGAGGCCGATGAGACCGCGGCTGGGTACTTTGAACTCCATGCGGGTGCGGCCATAACCGTGGCTGTTCATTTTGGTCATCTCGCCCTTGCGCGGGCCGAGGCGCTCGATGACGGTGCCGACGAAGTTGTCGGGGATGTCGATGACGAGGTGCTCGACTGGCTCCATGAGCTTGCCGTCGACGCGCTTGGTGACGATTTCAGGGCGGCCTACCATGACTTCAAAGCCTTCGCGGCGCATCATTTCGATGAGGATGGAGAGTTGCAGCTCGCCTCGACCGAGGATCTTGAAGCTTTCGGCGGAACCGGTTTCTTCAACCCGGATGGAGACATTGGTGAGCAGTTCCTTGTCGAGGCGGTCGCGGATGTTGCGCGAGGTGACGTAGTTGCCTTCACGGCCGGCGAATGGGGAGTTGTTGACCGACATTTGCATGGCGATGGTGGGCTCGTCGATGACGATGAGGGGCAGGGGGCGCGGGTCTTCGAGGCTGCAGAGCGACTCGCCGATGGTGATGCCGGGGATGCCGGCGATGGCGATGATGTCGCCGATTTCGGTCTGGGTGGTGTCAACGCGCTTGAGACCGGAGTAGGAGAAAAGCTTGGTGACCTTCACTTTTTCCATGGACAGGTTGCGCTTGGAAACCATGACTTCGTCCCCGGCCTTGAGGGTGCCGTTGAAGACGCGGGCGACGGCGAGGCGGCCCAAGTAATCGGAATAGTCGAGATTGGTAACGAGGATTTGCAGGGTGCCTGCGGGGTCGCCGGGGGCCTTGGGGGCGGTGTCGATGATGGACTGGAAGAGGGGCTGGAGGTTCTCGCCGAGTGTGGTGGCGGAGCTGGAGGCTAGGCCTAGTTTGCCGTTGGTGTAAAGAACTGGAAAATCAAGCTGATCTTCCCCGGCATCGAGGTCGATAAAGAGGTCATAGACTTCGTTGAGGACTTCTTGCGGGCGAGCGTCGGGGCGGTCGATCTTGTTGATGACGAGGATGGGGGGGAGCTTGGCTTCGAGGGCCTTCGACAGGACGTAGCGAGTCTGGGGCAGGGGGCCTTCGGAGGCATCGACGAGCAGGATGACGGCATCGACCATCTTGAGGGCGCGCTCGACTTCGCCGCCGAAGTCGGCGTGGCCGGGGGTATCGACGATGTTGATTTTCGAGTCTTTGTAGAAGATGGAGGTGGGCTTGGCGAGGATGGTGATGCCGCGCTCGCGCTCAAGGTCGTTGGAGTCCATGACGCGGTCGGTGAGGGCTTCATTGGCGCGGAAGGTGCCGGACTGGCGCAGCATGGCGTCGACCAGGGTGGTCTTGCCGTGGTCAACGTGGGCGATGATGGCGACGTTGCGAATATCGGAGTGTGGCACGCGGGTCCTGTTCTGGTGTTGCCGGGGTGAGGATGGGTGTGCGGGTGCAGCCCGGATACACTGCCGGGGCGCATGGACGCATTCAGTTCCAGTCTATCAGGGGGTTTGCGGGGGTTGGTGGGTCTGGGGGTGTGCGGCGGAAACAACAGTGGGGGTATCGCTATCAGCCGGTCGTTTGTGAAGTGCGGCTTGATGATTTCCGCTCATGCGACTTGTCGGGAGCAAGCAGGTTCAGGTAGGACTTTGTGATGAAAAACTTTGTGATTCGCCCCTTCCGGCCTGAAGACAGAAATCGGCTACAAGCAATCCGGGAGCTTGCTTTCAGGCCTATTCATGAGGGATTTCACGAGCAGCTCGGAGATGAAGTTTTCGTAAAAGTTCGGGGCGATCAAGAACGAAAGCAGGCGACGTATCTCGACACGTTGATGGCTGGAGGAGATCGACAGGAGTTGCATGTGCTCCTACATGGCGAGACCGTGGCCGGGTTTGTCAGTTTGACGGTGGACAAAGATGGGGTTGGCGGTGAGATCGATCTGAATGCAATTGATCCTGCTTTTCAGGGCCAAGGCGGTGGCCGCTTTATGTACGAGTTCGCGTTGGCACGGCTGAAAGCTCTCGGGGTGCAGCTAGCCAGGGTGGGCACCGGGCTGGATGACAATCATGCGGCCGCGCGGACAGCGTACAAAGCAGTTGGATTTGATCGGTCACTGTCTTGGACGGTGCTCTATAAGCTGATCTAGGAGTGGTTATGGAGTAAGGAGAATTAGTGGACGGGCCGCTGTAACCAAGTAGCGTGAGGAGACAAGTGGATACGGATGTTGCGTGATGAGCGGGGTTAAGCAGAAAGGGTGAGGCAGGGCTGGACTTTTCGCTGCCGCACTTCGGTGGGTTCCGGTAAATGCGCTTCTCGTCAGCTGGCCGCGTTGAGCTGTCAAAACCGTCATTTGTGGTGGCACCCTGGTTACTACACACAATGCGGCTTCTCGGTACAAATGCGAAAGGATAGTATCCCGGTTCAGGCAAAGCAAGGAGCGTCGCTGGACCATGCGTTTAAGCGGCCACAGCGCGACCCACCCGCCTAAGAGCAGCAGGGCTGCACAAACTTTGGTGGGGTTTTCAGCGCCTGGAGGTACGCCATCACCATCACTCGCAGCTCACGCTCGAGTACGGGCCGCGCACCGCATGGGTCTTCTGATTCGAGCATGCGACGGCTTGCCCCGGCCATCGCCCCAAACAGCATCGAGGCCGCGGCATCGGTGTCCGTGGCAAGACGTTCCGAGGAGCTGCGCAGCATAGCCGCAATTGCCTCGACCGACTTCCGGCCCATCATCTGCGCAATGGTCGCGCCCTCCACATCATCGCTTACCTGGTAGAGTGCGAGGCTCGCATCGAGCCGCTCAAACTTAGCCTCAAGGAAGCTGACAACGAGTCCCTCGCCCATCGTCCCTAGTTGCTCGCCGTGATGCTGCGCGCAGACGGTGGCCACAGCTCCGTACACGCGATCGAGATGATTGCGCAGTGCTGCCTGCAGCAGCGAGCTCTTGTTGGGGAAATATTGATAGAGACTGCCCACCGATACTCCCGCCCGCCTTGCCACGGTGTTCGTTTTGAGGCCCTCTTTACCTTCGAGCAGTAGAACCTGAATCGTTGCTTCGAGAATGGCTTCCACGCTCGCCGCCGAGCGTGCCTGCAGTGGTGATTTGCGTGGCTTTAACGATGGCCTGGTCAGGATGTCCAAATGCGAGCTTCTCTCTGTGATCCGAATTGATCTAATTTCCAGCAGCGAGGAAGAGGCACCCACTGCGTCTTGAATCTATTTTCCCTGAACTGGAGACATTCAGAATGAACGATTCCATAAATCCCGGTGGCACCTTCAACTTGCCGGGCACCGGTATCACCATAAACCGCATGGGCTATGGTGCCATGCAGCTTGCAGGACCTAATTCGTGGGGCCCGCCACGCGACCGCGCTGCCGCTCTAGCCGTACTGCGCGAGGCGATCGATGGCGGCGTCAACCATATCGACACCTCGGACTTTTATGGACCCCACGTTACCAACCAGATCATTCGCGAGGCGCTGCACCCCTATCGGGCCGGTCTGACCATTATGACCAAGGTCGCCTATCGCCGTGGCGACAACGGTTCGTGGATTCCGGCCAGGTCCTCCGCCGAGCTTGTCTCTGCCGTGCAGGACAACCTGCGCAATCTTGACCTCGATGTGCTCGATATCGTGAACCTGCGTCTTGGCGGTCTGGAAGGGCCGGATGAGAACTCCGTCGTACCTGAGCTTACCGTGCTTGCCGAGCTCCAGCAGCAGGGCCTCATTCGCCATATCGGTCTTAGTACCGTTACCGAGAAGCAATACGAGGAGGCGCGCAGCCTCGTTCCGATCGTCTGCGTTCAGAATCTTTACAACGTCGCGAACCGTCAGGATGACACCTTCATCGACCGGCTCGCCGGCGATGGCGTCCCCTACGTCCCCTACTTCCCGCTTGGCGGTTTTAGTCTGCTGCAGGCTAGCGCGCTGGACGAGGTCGCCGCCTCGCTCAACGTCACACCCATGCAGGTCGCCCTCGCCTGGCTGCGGCACCGCTCGCCGAATATCCTGCTCATCCCTGGTACCTCGACGGTCAAACACCTGCGCGAGAACCTTGCCGCGGCTACGCTTACATTGCCGCCTGAGGCCTTAGAGAAGCTCGACGGTATCGCAGTTACAGCAAAACAGGAAGCCGTATAGGCTGGCAGTCTCTCAACGAACATGCCGCTGATCGCCTTCTTTGACCCATTGATAACCGTAGGTCCTCACAAACGCGCTTCTCGTCAATTGGCTGCGTTAAGCTGTCAAAAACCATCGTTTGCGACTGGCAGGGGTTGACCAGGGCGTTTTTCAAACGTGTGCATGGACACAATCAGGTGATAGATACCTGCTTGGCCTTGCGGTGTGTAAAGGGCTGGTGCTGAGTACGTTCGATAAGGGGCTGCTGCATTTGGCCGGAGCGCATACGAGGCATGTGAATGTTCTGCACCTTAGTGGTGTAAAGTGATGTAGTGCAGCTTTGGAGCGTAGATGCCCCGTCCATCCCAAAATGAACCTTCGCCGAGAACCTCGGTCACTTTTTCGCACAATACCTATGCTTCGCTGGAGAGGATTGCCAAGAAGAAAAAAGTTTCTCTCGCATGGGTAATCCGCGATGCAGCGGAACGATATGTGGCAGATGAAGCACCCTTATTTGCGGAGCCACGAAATGGGTAAGCAGCGTGACCAAGCCGGAACTTTTTACGAGTTTTTCGCTGGTGGCGGTATGGCCCGTGCCGGTTTGGGAAGCACCTGGACGTGCCTCTTCTCGAACGACATTGATAGAAAGAAGGCTGCTTCCTATGAAGAGAATTGGGGAGCGCATGAAATTTTGGTCAAGGATGTCGGCAAGGTGTGCATCTGTGAATTGCCGGCCACTCCAGATTTAGTTTGGGCTTCGTTTCCCTGCCAAGACCTATCTGTTGCCGGTATGGGCGCAGGTTTGAAGGGCCATAGATCAGGTACATTTTGGCCGTTCTGGGCACTGGTTCAAAAACTTACCAGTGAAAAGCGCGGTCCGAAAATGATCGTTCTTGAGAATGTCTGCGGCACTCTGACTTCTCACGATGGCGCTGATTTCCGCTCGCTTGCCCAAGCACTGCGACTCGGCGGGTATAGGTTCGGTGCCATTGTTGTTGATGCCGCTCTCTTCCTCCCGCAGTCACGTCCGCGCCTATTCATCATCGGCGTGCAAAATGATGTTGAGATCGGTACATCAGCAGTACGCGAACAGCCCGACCTGCATTTTCATACGCAAGCCTTGCTCACCGCTTACAAGTCCCTACCTGAGGAAGATAAGTTCGCGTGGCTCTGGTGGGATCTTCCTGCGCCAACGCGTCGGCAAACGATGTTCGCCGACATGATTGAAGACGGCGTTCCCTGGCATAAGCCCGAGATCACGCGCACACTGCTGGCAATGATGTCTCCAATCCATCAAGCGAAGGTGGAAAAAGCAAAGATGCTGGGCGGCAAGTCAGTTGGAGCTGTCTACAAGCGGACCAGGGCCGATGGTACAGGAAAGAAAGTGCAGCGTGCCGAGGTGCGTTTCGACAACATCGCCGGTTGCCTGCGGACCCCGGGCGGCGGATCTAGTCGGCAATCCATCCTCGTCATTGAAGAGGGTATGGTTCGTTCTCGACTACTCTCTCCGAGGGAGACCGCTCGCTTGATGGGCCTGCCCGATGAATATGCCCTGCCTGAGAACTACAATGATGCCTATCACCTTACGGGCGACGGCGTAGCAGTTCCAGTCGTACGGCACCTCGCCCACTATCTTCTTGAGCCCATCATTAAAGGCGCGAGAGTAGGGGCGGAGAACGCAGCGTAAACTTCTTTCAGTAAATAAATAAAACGAGAGATTATCTGGCTACAGACTTTGTTTTCCGAAGAGCCGCAGTTAGGCAGCTTACAACATCGATCGGCGTTTACATGTTATGCGACTTAGATAACATCCCCGTCTATGTCGGACAGTCCACGGACTCTATCCGTGGCCGGGTGGCGCGGCACCTGACGTCTGCCCGCTCCGATATCATTGCCAATCGCCAAATCGACGTTTGGGAAATCGCCTATGTATGGACTTACCCGGCTGCAATGAATGAGATCGGTCCTCTTGAGGCTCTTCTGTACCATCATTTCAATCCTAAGTCGCAACTCATGAACGGTACAGTTCCGGCCATGCCGGTGTCGTTAGAGAACATACCCAAACCCGTCCAGACAATTCAAGTGATGAACGAGAATGAAATAGAGGAGAAACGTCAGCCTACGCAACGGCTACCACGACAGGCGGGGCACTATGCCCAGATCGTCGGGCACTTTCTTGAGGTAAAGGAATCCAAGCAGATTGCGCGCGCAATGGCGGCACATTTTCAGCGTCTTTCTCGATATCACCAAACACTCCTCGGGATAGCTGCGTCAAGCGGCGCAGATGAAGACTGATGACAGTAAAGACCGCTAAGTTACTCGTACTTGAGGCTTTCTACGGGGTCTAGTTGGGCGGCTCGGTTGGCGGGGAGGGTGCCGAAGAGGATGCCTACGGCGCAGGAGGTGATGATGGCGACTACGACGGACCAGGGGCTGATGGGGATTTTGAAGGAGGTGAAGAGGCCGATGGCGAGGGGGATGGAGAGGCCGATGATGCTGCCGAGGACGCCGCCTACGAAGGAGATGAAGACGGCTTCGATGAGGAACTGGAGCTTGATTTCGCGGGCGGTGGCGCCTAGTGCCTTGCGGATGCCGATTTCGCGGATGCGGGAGCGGACAGTGGCGAGCATGATGTTCATGATGCCGACGCCGCCAACTGCCAGGGTGACCGCGCTGACCAGGAACAGCATGATGGTGAGCGCCTTGGCGACGAGGTCGGCGGTGGTGAGGATGGTGGTGAGGGTGGTGATCTGGTAGACGGATTTGGGCATGTGGCGCGATTGGGCGGCGGCCTGGATGTCGCGCGCGGCTTCTTCAACGCCGTTGCGGTCGCGCACGGTGAAGTAGATGGCGGAAACGTTGTCGGTGCCCGAGAAATAGCGGCCCACGGAGTAGGGGATGAGGATGGTCTGGTCGGCGATTTCGGATTCGCCGAGGGTGTCGACGGACTCCTTGAAGACGCCGGTAATGATGAAGGGGATGCCGGAAAGTGAAAAGGTCTGGTCGATGGCTTTCTCGTCGGTGCCGAACAGCTCCTGGGCGAAGTGCTCGGTGACGATGGCGACCTTGCTGTGGGAGTTTTCGTCTTCGTCGTCGAAGAAGCGTCCGTTGAGAACCTTGAGGTTGCGGACCTGCTGGTACTGGGGGTTGACGCCGAGTACGAGCAGCTGTTTTTCCTGGCCGAGGACGGTGATGCGGTCGTGCAGCTCAAGGATAGGCGAGGAGTACTGGATGGCGGGAACGAGTTCGTCGATGGCGCGCTCGTCGTCCTGCTTGAGGTAGTCGCTTTGAAAATTGGCTGCCGCGCCGCCGCCGCCACCGCCGGAGTAGTCGATCTCGACGAGGTTGGTGCCGATACTTTCAAGGTAGTTGAGGATGTACTGGCGGCCGGTGAGTGCGATGGTGACCACGAGGATGAGCGAGGCGGCACCGATGACCATGCCGAGGGCGGTGAGCGCGAAGCGGACCTTGCTGACGCGGAAGCTGTCAAGGGCAAGCAACACGATTTCAGACAGCACCATGGTGCGCTTGGCGCTGTCCAGGGTGGCGTCGAAGGAGGTGTTCGGTGGAGTCTGAACCGGGGGCATGCTCCTTGATTATGCGCCCACTCCGAAGCAGTTTACCCGCATCTATTTGCCTGCATCTACCAGGTAGTAGTTCATGCAGGCTCATATGGCTGTGAGTGCGAGAGCTCGCGGCTTTGATGCAGCCGGTCAACCATGGTTCTTGGTGACAAGAACCGGCGCATCTCCCCGCAGTTGAGACCGGCAATCCGGTCCTCAATTGCAAACACGTTTTACATGATCGGCATACCATTTTCAACTCATGGGTGCCGGCTTTTGGAGGCAGTACCGAATGGCTATATATGCAGGTAAAAAGGTTCGCATGGGGGCCGTTCCGATGGCGCTTGCGGCCGCTTCATTTTTCTCCGTTTCCGCTGCGCAGGCACAGGGCGTTTACGGCTCGATTGTGGGCACCGTGACGGACAGCACCGGGGCCGTGGTGCCAAACGCAACCGTGGTGATTACAGATACCAATAAGGGCACGGCGCAGACAGTGCAGACCAATGCGAGCGGTGAGTTTGCGGCGAGCCGGCTGGTGCCTGATACCTATAGCGTGAAGGCGAGCTCGGGGTCGTTTCAGCCGGCAGAGGTTGACGGCATTACGGTGACGAGCGACCAGGCACCGCAGGTAAACCTGAGCCTGAGCGCGAGCAATGCGGCGGCGACCAACATCACGGTGACCGGCGCGGCGCAGCAGTTGAAAACCGACCAAGCGGATGTGTCGCAGACGCTGGATTCGCAGCAACTACAGAGCGTGCCGAGCATCAACCGCAACTTCTCGCAGTTTTCGCTGCTGACGCCGGGGGTGCAGCGGTCGAGTTTTTCGATTGGAGCCTCAGAGAACCCGCAGGGCACGGTGGGGACGGAAATCAACGGCAGCAACTACGGTTCTGAGGGATCGCTGCTGGACGGTACGGACAACCGGGAGCCGGTGCTGGGCATTATTGTGGTGAATCCGACACTGGATTCGGTGCAGGATCTGCATGTGATTTCAGAAGATTACCCGGCGGAGTTCGGCGGGGCCATCGGCGGGTTTGTGACGGCGACGACCAAGTCGGGCGGCAACCAGTTCCACGGCGATGGGTTCGAGTACCGGCGCAGTGATGCGTTGCAGGCGCGCGACCCGTTTACACAGTTCCAGCCGAACCCGGTTACCGGCAAGTATCTGCCCTCCTCGGTATACAACCAGTTCGGCGGCTCAATTTCCGGTCCCATTATCAAGGATCATGACTTCTTTTTCCTGGATTATCAGGGGACGAGGCAGAGAGTGGGCAATAGCCTGCAGCAGAACGTGCCGACCGCGCAGGTACGCAACACTTGCCTGAGTGGAGCCGGTGTGTGCGATCTGAGTCAGTACGGCGTGCCTACCGTGACTGCCGCGAACGGCATTGTGTACTCCTCAAATGCCGTGCCGGCGGCGGCGCTTACGCCCCAGGGCATTGCGATCCTGAGAGGGCTGCCCGCGCCGAATGCTACGGGCCAGTCAAACGGCACTGTGAATAATTATGTTTCCTCCGGCAGCGGCACCTACAACGCAGACCAGGCGGATGTGCGGCTGGACCAGCAGATCAGCGAGAAGGCGCATGCATTCGGCCGCTACGACTACTCAATCTACCGGCTGTTTGGGCCGCCGGTATTTGGGGCGGCGGGAGGCAGCGGATTTGGGCTCGGCAACACGACCGGGTTTGATACAACACAGAATCAGAGTGTGGCGGCAGGTATCGACTATATAGTCAGTCCGTCGCTGTTGACAGATATCCGGTTTGGCTTTCTGGATTATCACGTGGTGCTCGACAAGTTTGACGTGGGCACGGCACCGGCGACGGCGGCGGGTATCGCAAATTTGAACACGGGGACGTTTGATACCAGCGGGTCGCCGACTTACCAGGTTGAGGATGGGTCACTGTCGAACTTCGGCACGCAGGGCGGCAACTTTCCGTTGCATGAGAGCGAGCAGGTGTTTCAGGTGGCGAATAACTGGACCAAGACATTTGGGACCCACTCTGTAAGGTTCGGCACGGATTTGCGGTACGCGTTAAACCTGCGCAATGCGAGTGACAACAACCGTACGGGCGTGCTGAGCTTTGGGCAGGGCAGCAGTTCGGTTGGGGTGGCAAACCCGGGATTGCAGGTGAGTCCGGGGCTGGGGCTGGCTTCGGTGCTGTTCGGGGAGATCGACCGGTTTCAACGCTTCGATGTATATAACAATTTTGCCGCGAACCGGCAAAAGCGCGGCGGCTTTTACGTGCAGGACGACTGGCGCGTTACGCCGAAACTTACTGTGAACTACGGCGTTCGCTGGGACATTATCTTTCCCGAGACGGTCAACACGCCGACCGCGGGCGGCTTTACCAATCTGAATACGGGTTTTATCCAGGTTGCGGGAGTAGGGCCGTTCGGCACTAATGGCGGCACGACTGTTGACTTGAAGGACCTGGGTGGGCGGTTCGGCTTTGCCTACCAGCTACGGCCTACCACGGTGATTCGAGGGGCGTTCGGGCAGACGTATGACGATGTCGGTTTCTTCGGCACCATCTTCGGCTCGGCCTTGTCGCATAACATCCCGGTTGTAAACAATGAGGATGTCAATGCGGGTAACTCCGCAGGGCAGTTCAGCTATAACTTCAACAACCTGCCCACACGTCCGGCACCCTATGTAATTCCCTCTTCAGGCTTGATCCCGATTCCGAATGGAGTGGGTGTGACGCTGCGACCCAGCAAGCTGATTTTGCCGGAGGTGTATCAATACAACTTGAGCCTGCAGCAGCAATTCGGCAGTAACACGACGGCGACAGTTGCGTATGTAGGCAACAATGCCGACCGTATTTATCCTTCAGAAACAGAAGGTTTTAACGCCAACATACCCGTA
This sequence comes from uncultured Acidobacteriaceae bacterium, assembly GCA_964236655.1. Classification (GTDB taxonomy): domain Bacteria; phylum Acidobacteriota; class Terriglobia; order Terriglobales; family Acidobacteriaceae; genus EB88. The sequence continues at coordinate 10,514 of CAXSFX010000079.1, forward strand.
CTGCCCACGCAGCCTGCGGACCTGCTGAACCGTAACGCGCGGCGACCGTACTACAACCGCTTTTCTAACCTATACAACGGTGCGACGGTCGTGTGCTGTTCGCAGGATATTAATTCTACCTTTCCGGCGGCGCGCGCCAACTACAGCTCATTGCAGACCACACTTAACCAGCGGTTTGCAAACGGCTTCCAGTTTCTTGCAAATTACACCTGGTCCAAGGCGCTGAATTACGGCGCGACTTACTTTGCGCAGAACCCGCGTGTGGAGTATGGCCGTAATGACACCAACCGTACCGATGACTTTGTGCTGAGCGGCTTGTACGAGCTGCCGTTCGGCAAGGGCAAGCGGTTTTTGGATAAGGGCAATCGGCTTGTAAATTACGGGATCGGGGGCTGGGAGATTGCCGGTACCACTACATGGGAAAGCGGCCTGCCGTTTACGCCGACTTACAACGAGTGCGGGATGGACCAGGATATCGATACCAATTTCGGCAGCCCGGGTTCTTCAAGCGATTGCCGACCCAACTACGCGCCGGGACGGGGCAGCTTTGCAACGAGTGCCGGTGCGTTTGACCCTGCTACGCACTCTCGGCGCTTCTTTACCCCGGTTGCACCGCTCACGACGGCCGGGTCAGTATCGGGTCCGTTCAGCCGGCCTGCGTTCGGTACTATCGGCAACGTGGGGCGCAATATCTTGCAGGGACCTTCGGATTATTTCGCCGATACTTCCCTGTTCAAGACGTTTACCGTTACAGAGCGCGTGAGCGGACAATTCCAGTTCCAGGCATTCAATGTGTTCAACCACATTCCGCTGGGGCTGCCGAACTCGACGAATGCACGCTCGATTGATGCTACGACCGGGAACCCCGGGTTGATTACGGGGGTGGATTCTTCAGTTTCCGGGAGCGGTACGCCGTATACGCGGCAGCTGCAGTTTGGGGCGCGGTTGCAGTTTTGAGGCGTGGGTAGGTGGGGTGAAGGCGGGTTGATTGTAGTCAGCACGTAAGTGCCGGTTGCAATTGACCTGCTTTTTGTTTTCTTATTTTCTGGGTGGGGTGAGGTCAAAGGCAAGAGCAGGTCCTTCGGCTTCGCTTAGGATGACGGAGGTTGTTGGGCTTGCTTGGGATGACCGGGATTTGCAGGTGCGATAGACTAGGGTGGCGCGGCCCTGCGGAGGGATGTGTGAGTGGTTGAAACAGGCGGTCTTGAAAACCGCTTTACTTTAACCGGTAACGGGGGTTCGAATCCCTCTCCCTCCGCCACAAATACGCCTACATCGCTACTGGAAACACCATGGAGAATGTAGTTCCATGGCGGGGTGCGCGTATGTGGGAGCGTACACGGATAGTTCCACCGTGTTTCTCAACGATCTGTTTGCTGATCCACAATCCAAGGCCGTTGCCTACTGAGCCCTTGGTTGTGAAAAACGGTTTGAAAAGTTGAAGAGATGTTTCATGGCTGATTCCGTGGCCGCTATCGGCGACAGTGATCCGGAGAGAGGGGCGGCTCTCTTTGTGGGCTGTCGCGTAGGCTGCGCGCAGGGTAACCTTGCCGCCGGGTGGAACGGCATCCAGGCTGTTCATGAGCAGATTGCAAAGTACCTGGCGCATCTCTCCCTGGAATGCTGTCATGGAGATGGCGGCATGGCACTGGGTCTCAACCTCGGCTTGTTTCGAAACTACCTTTGATTTTAAAAGATCGGTTACGGAGTCAAACAGCGGCTTTACAGGGAATGTGATCGGCGAAGAGGATTCCCGATAAAAGCCCAGAGTTTGCCGCGTGATGTGCGCGATCCGTTTCAGCTCGCCATCGGCTGTTTCCAGGTACTCACGAACGGATTTAGGAATGTCTTCCGATACCTGGGCGAGAAACAGAAGGTTCGTAACGGCTTCAAGCGGGTTGTTGATTTCATGGGCCAGCACGGCTGCCATGCGCCCTACCGAAGCCAGCTTTTCACTCCGGATCAGGGCTTCTTCGGCATTTTTGCGGGTTGCAATTTCAGTTTGCAGCTGCGCGTTCAGCAACTCCGCAGCTTCAGTCAGCTCATGCTGGCGCACCAGGCCCAGCATCAGGGCTTCGTTCAGAGCAGCAACGTCGCGCTCGTAATGTTTTACGAAGCTCTCCGCACCCTTATGTTTCATGGAGTTTTTTGAGTCCATGACCATGCCCCCTGCTGCGCTCATGAGGACTTTGGAGTCGTATCGGGGGCCAGGGGATGTACACGTTCGGGCAATCCGGTAATGAGACGGACGTACCCTTTCAGGCGTTCCCCGATCACGATGCCATCCGAAGTAATTGTGTACTCGCGGATATCGCGGCTGTGTGAGCCGCCGCGCATTTTGAGCACCATCATAATGTTGCGCAACTGCCCGTCGATCTCCGCGTAGCGCAGGCGGATAATGTCGTCGGTGAGAAACGAGATGAGGTAGCTGCTGAAAGGCAGCTTGTCGAAGGTCTCTTCCATTTCAAGCGTGCTGAGGATGGTGATGCCGATACCGGTGAGCGCGAAGATCATGCGGTAGAGCGACTCGCGGAAGTCGGTGCGGAAGCCGGGGGCCAGGGCCAGCTCGAAACCGGCGAGCGAGTCGATGACCAGGCGTTTGGCACCGGTCCGCTTCACGGCGTCGATGAGTGCCTGCATCATTTCATCTACGGAGAGGTCAAGCGGGCGCAGGTAGATGATTTCAAGTTTGCCGTCGGCGAGGGAAGCTGCGAAGTTGAGCCCGAAGCCGGTGGCGCGGGCGGCATACTCGTCGGGGCGCTCTTCAAACACGGCCATGATGCCGGGCTCGCCCGCGCGCAGACCGGCGGCGATGAACTGGGTGGCCAGCAGCGACTTGCCTGTACCGGAGGGTCCGGCAATGAGCAGGCTGTCACCTTCCGGGATGCCGCCGCTCATCATTTCGTCGAGCACAGGCGAACCGGTGGAGAGACGTCTTTTATCGGGGGTGACTTTTCTTTTTCCGGTGAGGCCGAGCGTTCGAGAGAAGGCCTGCAGGCCGGCATCGGTGATGCGGAAGGTGTGCAGACCCGGCACCGATACCTGCCCGCGCAACTTGATGATTTGAAGCTTGCGGACTACGGAGTTGCGTTCAACATGCTGGTAGAGCCAGATAAGGCCATCGGCCACGGTGAAAACGGGATTGTCGGGTAGCTCGCTCTCGGCATACTCACCGATGAGAAAGGTAGTGGCCTCCCAGCTGGTGAGCAGCAGGGCAAGCTGCTGCACAAAGTTTTGTACTTCAACACCCTGGCCATTGCCATGCTCACTGCGCAGTACGGTACGGAAGGAGTCTACGACGATGATTTTGGCACCGGAAGACTTGACCTGATCTTCAATAGATTCAAGGACGCCTCCCAATCCCTTTTCCATCAGTTCCGCGCTGAGATTGATAAAGCGTATCGCAGTGTTCAGTTTAGTGACATCGAAGAAGGTGTACTGCTGCTGGTAACGCAGCATTTTGAGCGAGGGTTCGCCGAGAACCGTGAAGTAGAGGGCGGGGTTTTCCTCCGTCGCGTTGGCAAACAGGAACTGGTGTGCCATGGTGGTTTTGCCGGCCCCGGGCGTGCCCGCGATGATGTTGAACGAAAACTCAGGGATGCCGCCCCCCAGAATTTCATCAAAACCCGCGATGCCGGAAGGGAGCTTGCGGATTTGTACTTTCCCGTTCATTTCGAGTCCTCCTTTATCCGGATGGAGCTTGGAAAATCGGGCCAGATATCCCGTATGAAGCGCATGGTTAAAGCCTCACCGATAAAGGTAGTGAGAAGGTTAAGTATATGTGCGATGAGCACAGCAGTTGCTTTGGCTGCCTCGCCTTCGAGACCTTTCAGGGAGCCGTCGGGATTGACCTGTACATCGGCGAGCGCGGGGGATTCACGCCTGGCCAGGGTGAGGGCTCGGGAGAGAAGTGAGCTGTAGCCGGCGGGGCCTATCAAAGTGCTCAGGGGACGGCGCAGCTTTTCACACACCCGGCAGGTGGCGAAGAGGTCTTGCCTGGCAGGTATTATGGCAGCATCAAAGGCGACGAGCCGTTCGGCCAGTCCTCTTGCCTTGGTGCCGATGCCATTTCGATCCATCATCTCCTGCCGTACAGCTTCGGGAAGTATGCCGATTGGAAGCCTTTCCATGGTCGCACGAAGCAGCGACCCTGCCCCAGGGTATTCCACCGAACATAGTGGATGTACATCAACAATAATGACAGGCATCAATAAAGTTTGGTTATCGGACGTATAGATGGCCGCAGATGGGCCCGATAGTCTAGGATGGCTGCCATGGCGATGCTTACTTCCCCTGACTTTCTACGCCGCGCTGCATTGCGGCTTGGTATGACTACCCTATTTGGCCTGGCGGCAGCGAGTGCCGGTGCGCAGCAGCCTGCAAAGCTCCAGGTGGCCATTGTGGGCCTGGTACATGACCACATCAGCGGCTGGTTCAGCCAGCTTGGTTCGCACCCCGAGCTTGAGATTGTGGGGATCGCGGAGCCGAGCGAGGCGTTGAGGGCGCAGTTCGCGGAAAAATACCACCTGGCACCGGGGCTGTTCTACGCGTCTGAAAGCGACATGCTGGCGCACACGCACCCGCAGGCTGTGCTGGTGTATACGTCCATTGCCGGGCACAGGGCGGCGATTGAAGAGGCTGCGAAGCACCATGTCGCGTCGATGGTCGAAAAGCCGCTGAGCACGACGCTGGCGGACGCGCGGGCGATTGAGCAGGTCTCAAAGCAGTACAACGTGCCGGTGCTGGTGAACTACGAGACGACCTGGTACGCGTCAAATGCGGCGGCGGCGAAGATGCTGTGGAGCGGGCAGATCGGCGACCTGCGCAAGCTGGTGGTGCATGACGGGCACAAGGGGCCGCTGGAGATCGGGGTGTCGCCGCAGTTTGGGAAGTGGTTGACGGACCCGGTGGAGAATGGGGCCGGGGCGCTGTTCGACTTCGGCTGCTACGGGGTGGATTTGGCGACGTGGCTGATGCACGGTGAGGCACCCATAAGTGTGACCGCGGTGACGCAGCAGATCAAGCCGAAGGTGTATCCGAAGGTGGAGGATGAGGCGACCATTATTTTGAAGTATCCGCATGCGCAGGCGATTATCCAGGGCTCGTGGAACTGGCCTTTTGAGCGCAAGGATATGGAGGTGTATGGGGCTACCGGGTATGTGGATACGGTGGCGCTGACCGGGCTGCGGGTTCGGCTGCCGGGGGAGAAGGTGGAGGAGGCGCTACAGACTGCGCCTGCCTTGCCTGCGACCGAGGATGGGTCGGTGAACTACTTGAATGCTGTGCTGAGCGGGAAGGTGCAGGCTAAGGGGGACTTGAGCGCGCTGGATACGAATGTGACAGTGATGCGGATTCTGGATGCGGCGCGGGAGTCGGCGAAGACGGGGAAGACGGTGGAGTTGGGGGAGAAGGGGCGGTAGATTAGCTTAAGTTGCGTTACCTTGTCAGGTACTCTTGGGCAGCTCGTAAGGCATGAACACGCTCAACAATCCTTGATACTGAAGCAGCAGTTTTGCTGGACGTCCAAACTTCACGCTTGAGGGTGCATGTCAAAAGTCGATGGGAATTTTCTTTGCTCTTGTGGCAGCGGGCTTATATACGGTCGCTGCCACGGTTCCATCATGAAAAACATATCGCAAATCCCATCAGGAAATGTTCTTCTTAATCCCACAGAAAAGCGTATACCGCTAGTAGGTTTCCCCGGTGCCCATCAAACTTTTCATATGCGACCTCGTCTCGAAAACGGTGAGCCACGAAATCAGCTGCCGCTGGAAGGCTTACCCGGACTTTATGAAGTAACTTTTGTTTTGCACTGTCCAGGTTATAGGCTTCAGCCTGAAAGCCAGCTTTCGCTTGCTTCCGGTTTGCGAGGGGATTCGCATCTCGCAATTATGAAACCCTCACATTCATCATCGTGGAACTTCAATGTGAGTAAAATCCAAATCACAGCACGGACAGAAGACGAAGTTTTTAAGTTTGTTGGACTTCCCAATGCGAAAGGCCATTTAGGGAAATTTATTAGTACTCCATTTCATGCCAACAATTGGAGGCATGCAGAAGAAATCGCGTATCGAGCCATAGCTTTATACCTAAGTTTAACGAGTGTCAATCTCGATATCCCTCTCGAGATCGGTCACCGTGAGACCAAAGAGTTATCCACCGGAAGCATCTCGACGAGCTTTGTGTCGCCACTTTTAGTGGCTCCAATAGTCACTAACGCCACTCCTATTTCCATGCCCGAGTTTCGCAGCTATGCTGCACTCTATCGGGAAGCGCTCAACACGAACAATCCGGTTTTTGAGTTTTTATGTCTATTCAAGATCATCGAGTCTCTCCGTGCAAGGAGAACCAGGCTCGAGAGAGAAGCGCGAAAGACGAATGTCGCCTACACTCCGCCGAGCGAAATACTTCCCGGCACTCTGGCTCAAATTAAGACGTGGCTTGAATCCATATTTTATGTTCGGCGCGATTTTGATCTTGCTACATTAGACTCTGCCGTCCCGGCTGATCTGCGAGGACTCCCTGCTGCAGACGTGATTAAGAATGTGTTGAAACCTCTTCGGCACAATATTGCTCATGCGCTGATTGGAAGCGAAGGAGAACTGCCGCTCTCGGCAGATGACCTTCTCCATACTCACAAGGTGACGTCCCGCTTGTTGGTCACAAAATGCTTGGTTCGGCGAATGCTTAAAAACGATTTTCCGGATGACTTCTTATACTACATGCCAGGCTAGCAATTAGACATGTCAACTGCTATATGGTGCACGACCAGCAACAAGAACCCACATCTCAATACGAGATATGGGGCACCCGGTTTATGGCCGACGTGCGATTGAACTTCAGCCCTGGAAGCGCCCGAAGAGTTTGATGACATGGCCTTC
>CAXSFX010000080.1:0-17389 GCA_964236655.1 uncultured Acidobacteriaceae bacterium
GCAACAAGGTCCAGGGTGAAGAAAGCACAGTGACTTCTGCAAACGCTAAATCTTCAGCGTTCTGGATGGGAGTAGTTACAACACTTACAAATCCAAAGTCTGCATTGTTTACCGCCAGCGTTTTTGCAACGGTGCTTCCTAGCCATCCTTCATTGAAACTTGGCTTGCTAGCCACGATTGTAATGATAGGAATTTCCCTTATTTGGTATGGCGCTGTTGCATGTCTCTTTGCAACGAAGAGCGTCTCAAGGGCATATAGCCGCGGACGTCGCCTGATAGACAGAGCAGCAGGTGGTTTCTTTATTATCTTCGGAGTAAAACTTGCGACGAACCGCTAGAAGAGCCGGCACGTTTGGATGAATGAATTGTCCGTCGTTTTTAACTCATATGCCGAGATTCAAGAGGTTTTATCGACTGCGAGGGCGATCTCCTTGTGAGCGTCGAGTGCGGCAAGCCGCTCAACATAGGCGTTGCGGATCAAAGTGTAGGTGTCGCTGCCCAACGGCAGACGCCTAGTAGCAGGGCGGTCTACGGAGTCGATCATTGCCTGTACTGTCTTGACCGGGTCACCGGGGATGGGGAAAGCATTGGCTGCGATCATGCGGCGCAGGTCTCCGGAGGGGGTGTTCTCATACGCTGCCATGGGCGGAGGGCCGACTATGCCGGCAGAGAAGCCGGTCTGGTTGGCACCAGGTTCGACGATGGTGCACTCAATACCGAATGGTGCGACTTCCTGGGCGACTGCCTCGATGAAGCCTTCAATGCCCCACTTGGTAGCGTGGTAGAGGCTGAAGTTGGGAAACGCATACTGACCGCCGGTGGAGGACACCTGAAGGATGCGTCCGCCGCCTGCGGCGCGCAAATGCGGCAGGGCGGCACGGATGACATGGATGGAGCCGATGAGGTTGGTGTCGATCTGGTGGCGGATTTGCTCATCGGTGAGCTCCTCGGCAGCGCCGAAGAGTCCGTAGCCGGCATTGTTGACAACGACGTCAATATGGCCGAAATGGTCAAACGCGGCATCGACAGCGAGCCGGATGGCTGGGGTATCTGTCAGGTCAAGCGAGGTAAGCCAGAGCCGGTCGCTGAACTGTGACTTGAGATCGTTGAGCTGCTCGAGCTTGCGCGCTGTGCCGGCCACGCGGTCGCCGCGCTCTAAAAGCTTTTCTGTCATGATGCGGCCGAAGCCGCTATTGACACCAGTGATGAACCAAGTGCGCTGTGCCATGTTTGCTGTCTCCTTATTTCTACTAAAGCAGATGCATTAACTAACCGGATGGTTACATTATAGAAGTTGAGACTGTAAGGTGTCTGTTTCACCATCCCATCTGTCAGGATGGTGAAAGCCATTATGAAGAATGCCGATGCAACACGTAAGCGCATCCTGGAGGCAGCTACTTTTGAATTTGCCGCACATGGTATCGCGGGTGGGCGCGTGGACCGGATTGCGAAAAGTGCTGCCGCAAACAAGAACCTCATTTACGTCTACTTCGGCAGCAAAGAGCTGCTATTTGGCGCGGTGCTGGAGCGGCACCTGGGTGATGTGTATGAGTCTGTTCCGTTTACACCGGAGGACCTGCCGGGGTATGCGGCTCGGCTGTTCGATTTTGTGATGGAGCATCCGCAGCTGATCCGGCTACTGGCATGGTGGGGACTGGAGCAGAAGGGGGAGTGGCCAGCTGGACCGCGGGCGAGCGTGGACGTGAAACTGCAAGGCTTGCGGAAGGCGCAGCGGAACGGATGGATCAGCGAGGAGTTTACGCCGGCGTTTTTGCTGGCGGCTGTGATTGCTCTTTGTAATGCCTGGACAGCGGCTAATCCGCTGGGGCTGTTTATCGATCCGGATGCGGGTGTGGATCGGGAAGGTGCGCGAGGGGCGGTGATGCGGGCGGTGGCGCGGATTTGCGGGGTACCGTTTGAGGCGAGGTGAGTGATGGCTACTACCGTGACAGTTTCCATGGAGATGTATCTCAGTACGAGCTACTGCCCGGATGTCGAATATTTGGACGGTGTGTTGAAGGAGAAACCGGTAATCCAGATTGTGCATGGATGGGTGCAGGTACTGATCGGCATGTAGTTTGAGAACTACCGCAGGGAGTGGGGGATTTATGCTGCGGTTGAGGTGCGTACGCGGACCTCAATGAACGCGGTTCGGCTGTTGGATGTGGTGGTGGTGTCGAGGGAGAACCGGGAGACGGGTACACTGACGAGTCCGCCGCTCATTGCGATTGAGGTACGGTCGCCTTCCGATACACAGGAGGATCTGGATAGCCGCGCGGCTGCGCTGGTCGGAATGGGGACGCGGAATGTATGGCTGGTGGACCCGTATGCGCAGACGGGGCAGGTTTGGGTGAGTCGGGATGGATTGGAGTGGATGGCTTGCGGCTGGAGGCTGTCGGGTCAGGGATGTATCTCGATCTTGGGTGGGTTTGGGGGAGTTGGAGGATTGAGGGTACTTCGTCGTGTAGGTTGCAAACGATATTATTCTTCCGATTCTCGTGCGGTATTCTCCACACCCTTGTAGAAAACTTGCATTGTAAGAGCATCTGCAAGGTCGAAAAGTAGTCGCTCTCCTCGCATTGGCTCATATGAATCAGAAGAAACCGGTCGGAATTGCGCTTCCTGAAGAACAATCAAGCGGTGCTGCTCCTCGTCTTTTACAATTGCATAGCTACTAACTTTTCCAGTAATGAAGCCTTTATCATCGCGAAGTTGTATCTCGATGAAAAAGACGAGTGCACGGTTTTGCTTTATTTCTTCTCCTCCGAAAATATCAAAAGATACAGGCTTTTCTTCTAAAATTGAAAACACTCTGAAACGTTTAAGAATTTTGGACAGCCAGGGCTTTTTTGAAAGACGTCGGGTTATAGGGGCCGTGGTCGAGCGCCATCCACTGAAAACGCCTATGAAAAATCCCACAATCAAAGAGGCGAAAAGATATAAAAGTATAAATGTCGCAGTTGCTGTAGCGTGAAGAGTAAGCCAGCGTCGAACAATACCCTGATCAATCAGACAAAGGTAGCTGCAAGCTGATCCAGTCTTTGCGAGGCTAAGTATGGCGGTAAGCAAAAGAAGTACTAAAAACAGCAAAGCATGAGCATAAGTACTGAATAATACAAGTTCTCCCAGTTCTGTTGTGGGACCGAGTTCCTCAAAGGTTTGAGCAGCGAGCTTTCTTCTGCTTCTCTTTGCAATCAAACCCGGTAAAACCAATAAAAGAATAAGAGCAATTGTCGAAATATCAATCTTCAACAGTCGCTCCTAGTGACTCTTCATCAATGCAACAAAATCGTAACAAGCAAGTGTATAGCTGCTCTACTGCGATTGTGTTCTGCCTTGCTCGACGGAAGGCGATGGAGTGCCAGGAGCAAGAGACTTTATAGGTTCGAGAAAAGGATTTTTAGCGTTTGTGACTGTATGAGCGGTGTTGAAGGGCCGTGCGATGCTGTCCTGTGTACCTGAGAGATTGTCCGTTTTTGCTTTGTGATCTGTCATGTCTCACCTCATTGCTAGGATCAGTTTACAACTGTAGAACGGCTCATCCAATCACGCATAAATGCCGCGCTGCTTGATGGCAAACGCAACACGGTCCATGGCCAGCATGTAGGCGGCGATGCGGTTGTTGACGGCGTGGGCTTCGGCGTAGCGAATGACGTCTTCAAAGCTGGCGGCGAGGATGGCTTCTAACTGCTCGTTGACGGTTTCTTCCTTCCAGAAATAGCCTTGGCGGTCCTGGACCCATTCAAAATAGGACGCGGTGACGCCGCCGGCGTTGGCCAGAATGTCCGGGATGACGAAGATGCGTTTGTCAGCCAGGATTTCATCAGCGACTGCGGTGGTGGGGCCATTGGCGCCTTCGGCGAGGATGCGAGCCTGGATGCGGTCGGCGTTGCGGCTGGTAATGACGTTTTCCATGGCGGCGGGAATGAGGATTTCGCACTCCTGCGTGAGTAGTTCGTCGGGGTCGGCGGCCTCGGCACCGCGAAAGCCGAGAATCGAGCCGTTGCGGAGGCGGTGCTCGGCGAGTGCGTGGATGTCGATGCCATGGCCGTTGTAGATTGCGCCGTCGTACTCGGCGATGCCGGTGATCTTGTAGCCGGCATCCATCATGAGGCGCGCGGCGTTGGAGCCGACGTTGCCGAAGCCCTGGAGGATGACGCGGCAGCCGTCGCGCGGGATATTTAGGAAGCGCAGGGCCTCGTCGCAGACCTTGCGGATGCCGCGACCGGTGGCTTCGCGGCGGCCTCTGGAACCGCCGAGACCGAGCGGCTTGCCGGTGACTACGCTGGTAACGGTCTGCCGCATGTGCATGGAGTAGGTGTCCATGATCCAGGCCATGGTCTGCTCGTTGGTGCCCATATCAGGGGCGGGCACGTCTTTTTCGGGGCCGATGAAATCGATGATTTCTGCGGTGTAGCGGCGGGTCATGCGTTCAAGCTCACCCTGTGACATCTTTCTGGGGTCGCAGATAACGCCGCCCTTGGCACCGCCAAATGGGATGTTGACCACGGCGCATTTCCAAGTCATCCAGCTTGCGAGGGCGCGGACTTCGTCGAGGGTGACGTCAGGCGCGTAGCGGATGCCGCCCTTGCCGGGGCCGCGGGCCTGTGAGTGCTGCACGCGGTAGCCGGTGAAGATTTCGAAGCGACCGTCATCCATTTGCACGGGAAAGTGGACGATGATTTCGCGCATAGGCTGGCGGAGCAGCTTCCAGATGCCGTCCGGGAAGTTGAGCTTGCGGGCGGCAAAGTCGAAGCGGGCGGCTTGCGCTTCCCATGGGTTGATTTCCTGTTCGAGCGGTACGGTGGTGGCCATGATGGGTTCTCTCTGTGCGCGGGCTTGCGGGTTTTCGGCAGAGCCGGATGAACAAACGTCCTAACTATAGGCTCCATGCAGTGGCGCGGCAACTATGGCAAGTGGGCGGCGTACTCTTTCGTCACATGGCTTGTATCTGAATGTCAGAGAGTGCTCCGGGGTGACAAGGGACTGAGAGAACGCGAAAAGCAAGTTCTTCGACTTCGCTCAGGATGACGCGCGTTCAGAGTGGCCACGTCACGAAAGTGTGAAATAGAATCCCGGCATGGCGATGCGGATAGTGTTTTGGGTTCTTGTGGTTGTATGTTTGCCTGCGTGTGAGCGAGTAAGTGAAGCGCAAAGCCTTGCAGGTGAGTGGGTGCTGAACCTGGGCAAGCGGACACTTATGGTGTTGGAGTTTGCGCCGTCGCAGGAAAAGGGTTTGGCGTTTACCGGAACCTTCTCGCAACCATTGCATCTTCAATCTAATAGTGCTGGAGATTCGTTCTCGCACATACAAAATGGGATAGAAGTTGAGCCGGTTATTGCCTCAGAAGTACGAGGCAGCTCTTTGTTCTTTACTGTGCAAAATCCCGCAGATGCAAACGACAAGGAGGCCTTAGTGCTGCATATTGTCGATGCGGGGCATGCCGAACTGCAGTTTGATGCTCCGGCGACGCCAGTTCTTTCTCTGACGCGATCTACCGGGGATGCAAAGGTTGCGACAGACTGGGATATCAGCAGGTCATACTCGATCGACGACGACTTGCCTTCGAATGCAGAAATGAAGCGGATCATCGATGAGGACCAGAAAGCGCGGGAGCCGGGGCTAAAGATTAACTGGGCCAAGGTAAAGCCAACTGATGCACTGCGCCAATCAGAGACAATGAAACTGCTAAATGAGGGTAAGTTGCATTCAGGTGAGGACTTTACCTGGGCTGCTTATATTTTTCAGCATGGAGATACTCCAAATAGTTACTTGCTGGCGCATACCATGGCAATGATTGCGCTGAAGAAAGGATATGGCGATGCGCTCTGGATAGCTACGGCGACGTTGGATCGCTACCTCGATGCAATCAAGCAACCACAGATTTACGGCACTCAATTTCATACTCAGAAAAATCCTACGACACAGAAACCTTACAACCGAACTCTGATTTCAGATGCATTGCGAAAGCAGCTTGGAGTGCCTGTGCTTGCGGCGCAGGAGGAGCAGCGAAAGCAATATGATAAGGAAAAAAGCGAGCCATCCAAGATGCAATCGTCCCAATAAATCTGCTTTGCGGAGCTGAAACTTGGTTGATTGATAAGACCTAGGTTTTAGAAGCAAGATATAGGGTCACTTTCTATCTATATCTAGCAGTAACAAGTACACGTGAAAACATGTCCTTCGACTTCGCTCAGGATGACTCAGCTTTTAAGGAAGCCGTCAGGCTCCAGCGCTTGCGCAGGAAGCCGAGGACTCCTCCATTGGGTTCAAAAGGTGGGTAGATGGTGTGAAATTGCTCAAGCGCCTCCTCAAACGAAGCAGATAGCCGGTCAGTGTGCGTACCTAGATAGAGCATGACAATGCCGGGCGAGCGGGACATTCCCTGGTTGCAGTGGACCAGAACCTTTTGTCCATTGGCGAGCTTGTCGGCGATGAAACATACGGCTGTGTCCATGATTTTGTCAGGGATGTAAGCTTCATCTTTCGCATCCACCAGATTCAGAATGAGCCGGTTGGGACGCAGCGCGAAGAGGTATTCCGGATGGTTGATGGGCGCGCCCGGAGTACGGTAGCCGAGGGCTTCGCGGTGGTAGGGCTCCTTGCAGGCGTGAACAATGGCCCAGTCTTTGCAGGTGGCTCGATGCGCTTCATAGTTTGCTTGGGAACTGAGAAACAGGCCTGGATGGACTTCAAGCATGATGAAAGAGTATTCCCTGTAGCGGGTTGAGAAAAGTTGCACCGGTTGTATCTACAGATGAGCCACGATAATACTCGCGGCTCGCGTATACCATCGGGGCGCATGCTTCAGCATTTCTGCGTTTAGACCAGAAACCACTAACCCGGGCTGTTTATTTCTTTAGGATGAGAGCAGAGTAGTAAAAGCAAAACACATCCTTCGACTACGCTTCCTACGGAAGCTTCACTCAGGATGACAAGGTTCGTTTACACAGTCTTAGGATGATACGGCTCGTTTACATAGTCTTAGGATGACACAATCGTTTTACATAATAGTGGTCCAATTTCTACTTAGGACATTTGACTAACTTCGCTGGGGCAGTACAGCTGCCGCAATTTCGTCGATGATCTGGCATAGGAAGGCATTGTGGCGGGCGTCCGGTTGCCAGCTTCGGAAGATTTCAAGGGCTGGATCTACGGCTTCTGTGCGATGCCCGGCAAGTGTTTCCATGATGGCAAGTCCGCAGAATGGCACGTAGGCCTCAGCGTAACCGCCCTCGTGCACCATCACTAGCCTGCCGCCGCATAGATCGGCGGCGGCAGCCACCATGCGCCGGGTAAGTTCGCGGTAAGAATCGCTGTGCAGCAGCATGCGCGCCAGGGGATCGACCGCGTTCGCATCCAGCCCGCTGGCGACGATGATCAGCTCGGGCTTGAAGCGGTAGAGGGCCGGGATGACGATCCTGTCGAAGGCATAGAGGTAGGCCTCGTGGCCGCTGCCGGCTGGAAGGGGAATGTTGATGTTGGCACCTTGGCCTGCGCCGGTTCCGCGGGCATCGGCCAGGCTTGCAGCGAGGGAAAGTCCGGGTGGCAGGCAGCGGTCCTGGTGGAGGGAGATCGTTAAGACATTGCCATCTTCGTAATAGATCGCCTGGGTGCCATTGGCATGGTGCACATCCCAATCGACTACCGCAATCCGTGATACCCGGTGGGTGGCGCGTGCTGCTTCAATGGCGACGGCAATGTTAGCAAGCAAGGTAAAAGAAATAGGGGTATCGGGCAGGCAGTGGTGCCCCGATGGCCTGCAAAGCGCGTAGGCGTTACCGGAGCCGGATAGAACGTCATGGACCGCTCCAAGCGCCAGACCCGCTGAAACACAGGCAACCTGGTAGCCGCCCTTGCTGAACGGCGCAAGCCGACCCAGGTCGCCGCCGCCGGCGTCGCTTACCCGGCGGAACTCATCGAGGTACGCGCGGGTGTGGACGCGGGCCAGGTCTTCGTAGGTGGCCGGCTTTATCATCGGGAAGACCAGATTTTTTGCCAGTCCTGAGACATGGAGCAGGTTGAGAAAGCGCCGTTTTGAAGCCGGCGTGTCGGCCCCGTAGGTACCCTCGGGCGGCTCAACCCACTCGCCGAGCGGGAAAAAGAGCGACTGGACTCCAGTGGAGTGCCAGAATGTTTTCTCGTGTGTGTAGAAAGCCGTGTTTACCGTTTTATTCTCAGTCAAGACCATATAGTAATCGACTGGAATTGTAAGTTGATATATCTCAAGGCAGGTGGGATCGGCGATGAGCGAACGGGCAGGTACCATACGGGGAGACCTGATGGTAGACACCGTGCATCCCTCCCACACTTCCCAGCCTTCGCGCGAGCGGTTTTTATCGCTTGCTGCCACGCACACGTTGGTGCCGCTGTACCTGACCCTGAACGCGGACCTTGAAACGCCCGTGACGGCGTTTCTGCGCCTGGCGGGGGATGCGGCAGACGAGCCGGAGTGTTTTCTGCTGGAGTCGGTGGAGGGCGGCGAGCGGGTGGGGCGGTACACGTTCATCGGGGTGCGACCGTTTCGCAAGATCATTGCGCGCGGCACGGAGCTGACCGTACATGAAAACGGCCGAGTCGCGGTACGGCAGGGAGATATTTTCAAGACCCTGCAGGCAGCGCTAAAGGGGCACACACCGGCTCGGCTGCCGGGGCTGCCACCGTTTACAGCAGGGGCCGTCGGTTTTTTCTCATATGACGCAGTGCGACAGATTGAACAGCTGCCTGCGACTGCACCCGATGAACTGCACATGCCCGATGCGTGCCTGATGTTCTTTGACGAAGTGCTGGCGTTTGACCATTTGCGCAAGGAGATGGTGTTGGTGGTGACTGCTGACGTGCGTGAGACGCCAGCAGAGGATGCATATGTGCGGGCACTGGACCGGCTAGAGCGGTTTGCGGCGCGGCTGGCGCGTCCGCTACCGGCAAGCGCGGTGCAAACGCCGGGAGCGGCGGCTCACGGCAGGCTGGAGGTGCGGGCGCGTACGGATGAGGCGGAGTTTCTTGCTTCCGTAGTGCGTGCGCAGGAGTACATCGCGGCGGGCGATATATTTCAGGTGGTGCTGTCGCAGCGCTTTGATGTGGAGCCGGGCGTCGATCCGTTTTCAATTTACCGCTCGCTGCGGGTGGTCAATCCCTCGCCGTATATGTACTTTTTGCGGCTCGGTTTGGAGGGCGCTGCGGACACTCACATTGTGGGCTCATCGCCGGAGATGCTGGTGCGCGTAAGCGGTCGGAAAGTCGAGTACAGGCCGATTGCCGGGACGCGGCCCCGGTCGCTCGATGAGGACGAGGACCGACGAATCGGTGAGGAATTGCTTCTGGATGAAAAGGAACGAGCAGAGCACGTGATGCTGGTGGACCTGGGCCGCAACGATGTGGGCCGGGTGAGCGAGTATGGCAGCGTGCGGGTGCGCGACTTGATGCACATTGAGCGCTACTCGCACGTAATGCACATTGTGAGCGCGATTGAAGGGCGGCTGCGCGCAGGTCTCGATGCAGTGGATGCGTTTCGCGCATGCTTCCCTGCCGGGACGCTATCGGGTGCGCCCAAGATTCGCGCGATGGAGATTATTGAGGAGCTGGAGCCGGTACGGCGCGGGATTTATGGCGGTTCGATTTTGTACGCGGACTACTCCGGCAACTTTGACTCCTGCATTGCTATTCGGACGCTGCTGCTGCAGGGCGGACAAGGATGTGTACAGGCCGGGGCCGGGATTGTGGCCGATTCTGTGCCGGAGCGCGAGTACGAGGAGTGCTTGAACAAGGCCAGCGCGGTACTGCGGGCAACCGAGCGTGCGCGGGCGCAGGGGTAAGTAGGCCGTGTTGATTCCTGACGAGTACTCGTGCTTGGAAGCCAGGCGGTTCGAGCACCAAGGAAACTTCGGGCAGATGACAAAACTACGAAGACTCATTACGCCGGCAACGTTGTTTACCTTTTAAAACAGAGAACCCGGCCAAAAGCCGGATTTCTGTTTACGTTTTGACACTGGGATGGCGGAACCGTCATGCTGTTTTCACTATGCCTGGCCAGCTCTCCTTGTCTACTTCAGCAGTACGGGTTGGGCATCTACCTTGATCCGGTACATGGAGTACGGTTTGACTCGTAGATCGTGCCCGTTGTGGAGGTTCGCTTGCCGGTTCAGCTGGTTTGCATTCACATACAAGTAGCCGTCAGACGCAAGGCTCATCGTGTCCGGCCATAGCAGGCGCGGGTCATGGACCAACGTTTCAATCAGGCCTGTTTTTGGGTCGAAACGCTCGATGGAGTCCGTTACCGGGTCAGATAGATAAATCCGTCCTGTCGCATCGGATTCGAGCCCGTCGGACGGCATCTTCCCTGTCGCAATGCGTACCGTGCTTTCTACCTGGGCATCGGACTTGTTCTTGTCTCGCAGCATTTCTGTTGACACTACATAGAGCTTGGTCGAGTTGATGGGGCAGTAATATAGCTCGCTGCCGTCGGCTGAAATGGCGATGCCATCGACTGCGAACACGTTCGGCTCGGGTGGCTTGCCCGGCTCTGTTTTGTATATCGGCTGGCCCTCGGCAAACATTAGGAAGCCGGGCTCGGACTGGGTGCTGATGTGCTGGTTGAGACGGCGGCGCGCCTTGCCTGTTGCCAGATCGACTACGAGGATGGCGTTCGGGCCGGGGCTCGATGAATCCGTGATGTATGCCGTGCCGTGAATGTCAGTGCCCTGGCCCGATGCCGGTTGGCCGGAGGAGCGCTCCGCGGCAGGGTGCGACGGGTCCGGTGGCGGGGCATTCGGGTTCGCCGCCGGGCGGCTGCCCACCATTGTTTGAGGGTCCTGCGAGCCGGCATGGCCATTGCGCAGATCGAAACGCACATCGTTCATGTAGCTATTGGTGCCCGCCACATCCGGCGGTAGCAGGATGGTTTTGATGACCTTGTCGGTTTTCAGGTCGATACACACCAGTTTCGCGCCGCCGGGCACTACATCCTTCAGCTTCGGAGCCCCGGTATCGAGCACCCACAACCGGTCTGCCGGGTCTACCACTACAGACTGCACGCTGACGAAGTGGGTCTGGTTCGCAGCCTGGTCCATGAAGGCGTTGGGATTCGGCAGCGAGCGTCCCGGCCAGGCGTTGATTTCGGCGTTTGGATAGGCGACGGCTTTGCCGTTCACCATCTCCGCGACCGTGAACGGCACGTCGTCTCCCCACCGGGGAAAGTTCACGAAGATGCGGTGGCTGTGCGAAACCGTAACACCGGTCGGCATGGGGCCGTCGAAGGTGGCTACCTGCTCTAACTGACCCACCGGCTGGTCGGATTGTTTTGAATTAGATTGCTGGGCGTGAAGTGTAAAGGGGGCCAAAATAAGGGCGGCCAGGAGAGTGGTCGTGCGGGGAGTCATGCCTGTCTGAGATGCATCTCCTCCCCAATTTGGGAATCGCTGTCAATTTCGTACTTCCATGTGCGCGTTCGTAGAAAAAAATGTGCAACTCCGGCTTCAATATCAGAGACTCAAGTATGAAATTCGTTCTTCGATATGTACTTTGCACAATCCTGTTAGCGGAGCTGCCAAGTGCGGCGATGCGCTTCGCTGCACAAGAGGTACAGCCTACCTCGCAATCTTCGCAATCTTCATGGATGGGCGAGTGGGGCAGCTTTCATCCGGCTCCGCCGCGCCTTGGGCAAACGCCGGAGTCTTTCACCACATATTTTGGCAGGTCCCTTTCTATAACCGACTGCGCCGGTCAGCAATGCAAGGCGTCCATAAACGTTCGAACACAGAGCGGTCACTGCGAAGCACCCGGAACTATACAGATTGAGAGTGAAACGGCTGCGACGGTGGATCTTCATCAGTCCACCTTTAAGTGCTCACTCTATTTGGAAAAGAAGGATGGTAAAGAGATTACGGTCAAGCCGGGGCAGGGGAATTGCTCTGCTTTCTGCACACCTGGGGCGGCGTTTATCGGGAGCTATCCTTTGAAGTCACAAAGTACATTTTTCGGCGACAATGGCCCAGCATGCTATGCCGAAGCGGGAGCCTCGCAAGCAGCTATATGCGGCAGTCAGGAGCTTGCAAGGCAGGAGACTGGATGGCGAACACTCATTTGGCAGACGGTGGACCTTACCCCGGGTCTGAGCGAGCCCGTGGAACGGCAAAAGATTTTCGACGCATGCGACAGGAATCCGCAGCCGGCCAGCTGTCTTGCGGATCACTTTCGCCAGTCAATGCAAACTCTAAAATCTCGCACGTCTGCATGGCAGGCCGAAGTCACGGAGGCGGGTGACCGGCAGGAAGCGCTTGAGAAGATAGCGGCAGTTGCTGGCAGCTACCGGCATCCTTTTACCCAAGGCGATGTAGAGGGGAACACCTACAGCGTCACCGATGAACTTGATATTGAGAAGATTTCAGATACTTCCATTCACTACTCGTTGATGCTCTACTTTTTCAACGGACACCAGTGCAGTAGAGAAGGCGTGGCGAGTTACAAGCGGAATGGAACGTTTGTAGATGCGGCAGATGGAGCCTCGGGAAAGAAGTGTGTTTTCGAGCTGGTTCCGACAGCGGAAGGCCTCAAGTTCGCCGACCCTACCGGCGTTTGCAAACAGGATAGCTGCGGCATGCGAGGCGGGTATAACGGGACTTCTTTTCTAAGCAGCGAGCACACGGCGACCAAGCGATAAGGAACGATAGACTGGCATTATGGTCTTTGTCCTCGACAACTACGACTCGTTTACCTACAACCTGGTGCAGTACATGGGTGAGCTGGGGGCGGAGATGGTGATCCGTCGCAATGATGAACTGACGGTTGATGAGGTGGAGGCGCTGGAGCCGGAGCGGATTTTGTTGTCACCGGGGCCTTGTACACCGCAGGAGGCCGGGATTTCTATTGAGCTGATCCGTCGGTTTGCGGGGCGGGTGCCGATTTTAGGGGTTTGCCTTGGGCATCAGGCGCTGGGGGCGGCGTTTGGCGGCAATGTGGTGCGTGCGCCTAAGCTGATGCATGGTAAGACCAGCGAGGTGGACCATGATGGGCGGACCATTTTCTCAGGGATCGAAAGCCCTATGACGTGTACGCGCTACCACTCGCTGATTGTGGCTGATGAGGGGCTGCCTGCGGCGCTTGAGGTCTCAGCTCGAACTGCCGACGGTATCATCATGGGCTTGCGGCATCGGGAGTATCCGGTGGAAGGTGTGCAGTTTCATCCGGAAAGTGCGTTGACGCATGACGGCAAGCGGCTGGTGGGGAACTTTCTTAACCTATGAGTATTTGGCAGTATGGCAGTTCTACCAATAAGGCAAGTACTTGCTGAAATGTACTAGGAGCTTATAAGCATTAAATTGGTGCAGTAATCGTTTTTTTAGAGATGAATAACGCTTCCATATGCTGTGGAATCTCCTGATTCCATAGATTAAGACTGTACCCATTTCCCGATCCCGGTGTAGGGGTAGGGACAAGTTCCAAGTAAGGCAGCCCTGCGATGCCGAATGCTATAGGGTCTGTGTGAGCAGGATCGCCCCACACCGCGAGTGAATTGCCTTCCAAATTGGGTTTACCAAACTTCTTATGTACTTGATCGATAAACGCCTGTATGTCGGGATCATGTATTAAACCCGGATCATATTGAATGGAATAAAGCATCTCCGGGCCTTTTCCCTCGCCCGGGAAAACTTCGGCAAACTTACAAAGGATGTAAGTACCGCGCCCCTCATTGTCGTAGTCGTGCAAGATGATTTGCTCGACATAAGCCCTTCCAGGCACATAGCGCGGTCTACCCGGGGCTGCGTGGTAACCCTTCTTTCCAAAAGGATTATCCGGTACATGGAATCGTTCGAGGAGGATTCTCTTTGTTTCTGCCGCGCTCATCCCTAACTTCAAACCGAGTACGTCATAGCTTGCGCCAAGAGTCCGGTCATCCAATTTCATGGTTAACGGATCTTGCTTTTTTACTTGGAAAGTGTTCTCCCCGAAACTCGGAAGGCTCATCATCAAGCTTAGAAGACAAACCGCTCCGCTGAAGCGATACGACATTTTATTCATGCCGAATTGTAGCTTGAATCGTTTAACCTGCACGAACCGTTTGACGATGGCTTGTACGCGACCATAGCCCGTGTATAGCTTTAGCACACTGTAACGTTGCATATTCACGTCTAATAGGGAGTATGCGGCACATTCTCAGCGCCTTTTGCCTCGCCCTTCCCACCTTGGCTGTAAATGCCCAGCAGGAGCCGATTGCCTCCACCGCTACTGAAGGAGTTTCTCTCCATGGTGCGATGAGCGTAACGAATGGGCGCGCGACTATCGCTAACAATGGCGAAGTTACAGCCGGTACCCGAACGGCTGCTGTGGCGCTGACCCGCGGCGGGTCTGTTTCAGTGTGCGCCAGCACTACGGTACACATCGCAAAAGACGCCGTAATGCATGCAGTCGGCAAGCCTGAGGATGCGGGGCTGATGTTTTCACTGGACCGGGGTGCGTTTGAAACCAGCTATATGCCGGGCGCATATTCGGATGTGATTCTGACGCCGGATTTGCGGCTGTTGGTGTCGGGGCCCGGCGAGTCGAAGGTGAAGATACGGGTAAACGGGCAAGGTGATACCTGCGTGGACAATCCCGGCGAGCATGCGCCCTATGTGCTTGCCAGCAGCCTGGCGGAGGGCGGTGCGTACCGGGTGCGACCGGGGCAGCGGGTGCTGTTTGTGGGCGGGTCGCTGCAGCAGGTAGTGGACAATGAGCAGGAACCGTGCGGGTGCCCGCCGGAGGTACCGGTCGGTGTTGCCGCAAATGACAAGTCCGGGGGGCCCTCATCGACAGCAGCGGATACGGCGTTTCCGACCGCGGTGAGTGAAGGCTTGCAGGCACCGCCGACGCTAGCCGGTTCGCCCCCGGTAGTGAAACCGGGCGAAGCCCATGCGCAGGTTTCGGCGACGCTTTCGTCGGCAACGCCGCCCGGGCCGGGGCCAGCTCCGGTTGCGCCGGTTGCTCCGCGTGCAGTGGCACAGGCAAGTCCCGCGCCGGTTGCACCCGCGCCATTAGCGCAGCCGAAGCCGCGAGGCTTGTTCGGCAGCATCGGCCATTTCTTCTCCAAAGTCTTTGGCGCGAGCTAACCCTGGAGACCCTGCGCTAGACTGAAATTAGATCAAAAGCGGTACAGCGACCGGCACCCCTGCCTGCGCCTCCCTTTCCATTTAAGGAGCTCCAACTATGGCGATCCCTGCCACCCAGATGCGTCCAGGCATGATTATCAAGTTCAACAATGAGCTGCACACAGTGTTTGCAGTGGAGCATCGCACCCCCGGCAACCTGCGCGCATTTATCCAGGCCAAGCTGCGCAACCTGCGTACCGGGGCCATGTTTGAGCACCGCTTCCGCTCGCCCGACCCTATCGACCGCGTGATTGTGGATGAAGTTGCCATGGAGTTTTTGTACAACGATGGCGACGATTACTACTTCATGGATACGACCAGCTATGAGCAAACCAATTTAAAGCGCGATACCCTGGGCGATGCTGTCGAGTACCTGACGGCGAACCTGCAGATTACAGTGTCGATTTTTGATGGAGTGCCGGTCGGCATCGATCTGCCTGGGACTGTGGAGCTGACGGTAATTGAGACGGAGCCGGGGCTGAAGTCGGCAACGGCGTCGTCGGTGACCAAGCCGGCGAGGATGGAAACCGGGCTGATGGTGCAGGTGCCCGCGTTTATCAATGAAGGGGAGAAGATTCGCGTGGATACGGCTGAGGGTGTGTATCTGTCGCGGGCGTAGAAATTTGAGAGGGGCAATTCAATGTCAGGTATTCAGGGCAAAGTTGTCGTTATCACAGGTGCAAGCAGCGGAATAGGCGCGGCAACTGCTCTCCTTCTTGCCAAGCAGGGTGCCAAGGTGGTTCTTGGAGCACGCGGTTTGGACCGTCTGAAAGCTCTTGCAGACCTCATCGTAGGTACGGGCGGCGACGCTATTTATGCACGTACCGATGTAAGACGTCGCGATGATGTGTCTGCTCTTATCAAGTTGGCATGTGACCGATATGGCAAGCTGGACGTCCTCGTCAACAATGCCGGTATCGCCCCAACTTCTTTCCTTGACCAACTACGGGTTGAGGATTGGGAGGATATGATCGATGTCAACATCAAGGGTGTTCTTTATGGGATAGCAGCGGCGCTGCCTATCTTCAGAAGCCAGGGATTCGGTCACTTCATCAACACGGCTTCAACAGCTGGATTGATCACGAAACCTACCATGGCGGTCTACTCCGGCACCAAGTTTGCTGTGCGTGCCATCTCAGAAGGCCTGCGACAGGAAGCCGGTGAAAAACTAAGGGTGACACTGATTACACCGGGTTTCGTTCAAACGAACTTAGTGGATTCCATGACAAATCCGGAGGTGAAAGCTCAAATTGCCGCCACGATGAGCAAGATAGCGATACCGGCAGATGCTATCGCGCGCGCCATTGCGTTTGCCATTGAGCAGCCGGCCGATGTCGATGTGAGCGAGATCATCGTCCGCCCTACCGCGCAAGGTTGACCCGGTCTCATGCGTTCGATGGAGCACAAGAGACTTTTCTGAACATGACGCCATATGTAATCTTGCCTGCTACGCAAACGCCCGCTAGTATGCTCATCATGCATTGGCAAAGAGGTTTCAAGCGGATTCAACTGGTGGGTACCGTTGCCTTGGTGCTTGGCATGGTGCTGCTTGCGTCCGTAATTCTGACGCAATCGCTGGGCTATGCGCCCAACCCAGGATTTATGCAAATGTATGCAGCTTTATGGCCGCTTGCATTGATGTTTATTGTGTTTGGGGCGCTGCTGTGGGCTTCGGTCTGGGTGCTTTCAGGCTTTGTGCCGGATAGCAGTAATGTTGTCCAAAGCGTTAACGCCACTGAAGCGCGGTACCGTCAGGGCGGCTGATGCTGATTCTATGGACAGAAGCGCATGCGCTGGTGCCTGTGACCGGAGAACACGGCGACATTCCCGGCATACTGGCCGGAGTTGCGGCCATTTGCACGGCTGTGGTGTGGCCGGTGCTGATTGGAGCGGCGCTGTGGTGGTTTCGAGAGCCTGCGGCGGAGCTGCTGCGGGCGGCGGTGACCGTTGCCGGCGGCGCGACCAAGTTCAAAATCTGGCAGATTGAGTTTGAGCGTGATGTACAGCAACAGGTGGCGCAGAGCGAGTCGGCAGCGTTAGGCTCGCCGCCGGTAGCTGTATCGGCGCATGCTTTAGGGAGCGCTACACAGAGTGCAGCGACCATCCCCAGTGCAGAGGTTGCAGCCGCATCTCGGGTGCGCTCATTGCTCGATGCGGCTCCCAATACGACCTTACGCAAAAGTATGGAAGGCACAATCAAGGCGCGCATGCTGGGGTTTGCGCAGGAGTATGAAACGGTGCGCGCCTCCATGCATGCGGGGCCTGA
>CAXSFX010000081.1:0-17311 GCA_964236655.1 uncultured Acidobacteriaceae bacterium
GGGCAGCGAGAACGTACTAGGCGGCTTCAGCGCGGTGTATGACGTGCTGAAAGCAATGGAAGAAAGCGGCAAGATTCGCCGTGGCTACTTTGTGGCCGGGTTGGGTGCGACCCAGTTCGCGCTGCCTGCGGCGGTGGACCTGCTGCGTTCCCTACGATCCGGAGCGGCACCCGAGCCTGCGGAAATGGTAACGCTGGCGGTTACAGATCCGGTGAACCCGTACGGCTCCATTCTGAAGTGGCCTGCTGTTGAAGAGACAGGCGAGCAGGATGCAAGTGCCGTGCGCACGCTGACGCGCAGCACAGGCGCAAGCGTGATCCTGCGCAATGGCGAGCTGGTGGCGTACATGCGGCGCGGCAATCCGCACGCGCAATTCTTTTTGCCGCAAGAGGAGCCGGATCGCTCGCGTGTGGCGCGAGAGCTCGCGGTGTACCTGGCCATGAGCACGCAGGAGGAGATGCGCGCGGGCTTTGCCGCCGGGCAGGAGGCGCAGCAGCGTGGCGGGCTGCTGCTGGCCACTATCAATGGGCAACCCACGCACCTGCACTGGATGGCGAGGATTTTGCAGGATGCCGGCTTCCAGGCGGCACCGATGGGCTTTAACGTGCGGAGGATTTTGCCCTCGCTGGCAAGCGGCAGCAGGGCGCAGGCTTCACCGAATGTGCAGTAGACGATTATGGATTTTGTGCAAGGTGCGTGGGGTAAGCAGGTCTTTCGACTCCGCTGCGCTTCGCTCAGGATGACAGCGGGTTTAGAAAACATATTAGATACGTATGTGCAAAGACGTATATGTCCAACAGGCTATATGTGCAAAGACGTATACGTCCAACGGCTTATACGCACCATGACGTATATGTGCAGCGAATAGTTATAGAGGGAGAGTGCATGCCTGAAGGAGACACAATCTTTCGCTCGGCCCGCGCGCTGGGCCGTGCGCTTACCGGCAAGGTGGTGACGCGGTTTGAGACCGCGCTTGCGCCGCTTGCGAGTGTCAACGACAACACACCGGTGAGCGGGCGTACGGTGGATAACATCGAGGCGATCGGCAAGTGGCTGCTTATCTATTTTTCAGGCGACTTGATTCTTGTCACACACATGCTGATGAGCGGCTCCTGGCATATCTACCGCACAGGCGAGCGATGGCGCGTGCCGCGCCGCATGATGCGCTGTGTCATTCACGTGGAAGGTTTCGAAACAGTCGCGTTCAACGTGCCGGTTGCAAAGTTCTACACCGCGCGTACGCTGGAGCGGCACAGCATGATTCCAAAGCTCGGACCTGATTTGCTGCGCGCCGACTATGACGAGGCGGAGGCGCGTGCCCGTGTGCTGGCGCGGCCGGACGAGGAGGTTGCAAGCGTGCTGCTGAACCAGCAGGTCCTTGCCGGGCTTGGCAATGTGTACAAGGTAGAGGTTTGTTTTTTGTGCGCGGTGCACCCGTTCCGCAAGGTGGCCTCGCTGACACCGGCAGAAGTGGACGACCTGCTGTACCAGTCGCGCAAGCTGATCGGCGAGAATGTGCAGGAAAACAGTGACGATACGACCCTGATCTACACCGGCGCGCGGCGCACTACACGCTCATCAAGCGAAGGCGGGCGGCTATGGGTGTACGGGCGGCAGGGTCAACCGTGCCGCCGCTGCGGTACGGCGATCCTGATGCGCAAGCAGGGACCCGACGCACGCTCAACCTACTGGTGCCCGCAGTGCCAGCCGGGGGATGCCGCGGTGGCGGGATGGGCAGTGACAAGCGGGCGCAAGCGCGTGGGCTGCTAACGCGATTTGCTACTGGGGCGGCCCATCTCCCTTGGGCTTGTGCCCGAAGAGACGCCCGAAAAAGCCCGGCTTCTTTTCCTGTGCGGGCTGTTGTGCCGGTGTGTCAGGCTCGACAGTTGCGCTCGGTAGTGAAGGTGCCGGGTTTTGTTGTTGTTGCCGCTGCTGCTGCGTCTGCGGAACCTGTGGTGCAAAGCCGGATTGAGGCTGACCCTGCGTGGCATGCGGCTGGTCTCTTTGATCCTTACCGATGCCGAACAACTTCTGAAAGACGTTGCGCTGATCATTGGTCTGCTCATCGCAGGTGCTTACCGGTGCGGTGCCATCAAGGAAGGCGGCGCTGTAATCGTCGGGGCAGCTGTCGTCTGCAAGCAGGTTGGTGGTTTTATCCAGCTTGATGAGGGATACACCATTCGGCATGTTGAACGGGCGTGCATCGCTGTACTGCGGCAGGACCACGGCACGCTTCATAAAATCGGCCCACAGGGGGGCGGCGGCTACTGTTCCGGTCAGTTTGATGTCGGAGTAATCGTCATTGCCGATCCAGATTATGCAGAGAAGATTAGAGGTATAACCGGCGAACCAGGCATCATGCCCGGTGCCGGTTTTACCTGCTGCCGGCACGTTAAAGCCCATGGAGCGAACGATGGAGCCGGTGCCTGAGTTGAGCACGGCTTCCATCATGTTGGTGGTGAGATAGGCAACGCGAGGGTCGAGAACGGGGTGGGTCTGGGCAGAGAAATCCTGCATTGGGTCGCCGTTGGCGGTGCGGATGGAAGCAAGCATCCAGGGCTTGATGACGTTTCCGTTATTGGCGAAAACAGTGTACGCGCCGGCCATGTCAAGAGGAGTGGCGTCATACGCACCGAGGGCGATGGCAGGCGTGGCGCGGACACTTGCAATGCCTGCGTCATGGGCGAGGGCGGCGACGTTGCCGAAGCCGACCATCTGGGCCAGGGCGACAGTGGCGTTATTAGCAGAAAGTTTAAGCGCGGACTGAGCGGTGAGCTGGTCTTGGGAGTTGCGATGGAAGTTGCGCGGGCTGTAGGTGCCGCCGGCAAACGCGAAATCCTGTAGTTCGTTCGGGAGCACCATTGCCGGGGTAAAAACGGCGGACGCACCATCAGGCGTAGTGAGCTGCGTACCGGCAAGCGACGAGTTGAACGCCGCGGCATACACAAACGGCTTGAAGATGGACCCGGTAGGCCGGTGCGACACGGCATGGTTGAGCTGCGATTGCCCATAGTTGCGGCCCCCTACCAGTGCCAGCACCTGGCCGGTGTGCGGGTCAATTGCTACCAGCGCAACCTGCGGGTACACGGCCGGTCCACCTGTGTCGCCGAGTTTGGCATGGCGTTTGGCGTACTGTTTATCAACCAGCGCGTCTACACGCTGCATGCCCTGCTCTACCGCGATGCTGGCGGCAGCCTGCAGCTGCGGGTCCAGCGAGGTGTAGATGCGCAGGCCTTGCTGGTTCCAGTTGGCATCACCCAGTTTGGCCGCAACCTGATCGCGCACCAAATCGACGAAAAATGGACCTTGATCCTGTTGCACGCTTTGCGGGGCGAGCTTGAGCGGGGTGGCCTTGGCCTGCTCGGCTTGCTCCTTGGTGATCTCGCCGGTTTCAAGCATCTGGTCGAGCACCAGGTTGCGGCGCTCGACGGAGCGTACGGAATGACGCAGCGGATTCAGGCGGCTGGGGCTCTGGATCATGCCGGCCAGCAGCGCGCACTCCGGCAAGTCGAGCTTCGAGACATCCTTGCCGAAGTACACTTGCGCTGCCTCCCCGAAGCCATTAATAGCAAATGAGCCTGCCTGACCCAGCGGAATTTGGTTGGCGTACAGCTCAAAAATCTGCTGCTTGTTAAAGTGGCTCTCCAGGTGCCAGGTGATCATGATTTCAAGCACTTTGCGCTTGATGTGCTTGACCGGTGTCAGGAAGAATCCCCGCGCCAGTTGCATGGTCAAGGTGGAGCCGCCCTCGGAGTAGCCATGGCGGTGAAAGAGGTCGTTACGGAGCGCGCCGACCATGCGGATGTAATCGACGCCGCCGTGCGAAAAGAACCGGCGGTCTTCAATCGAAGTTACGGCAGGCACCAGGTATTTGGGCAGCTCGTCATAGCTGATGAGGTGGCGCTTGGTGCGGCTTGCGTCGGAAAGGCCGGTGATGAGCAGCGGTTCGAGTGCGTAGGAGGCCAGCTGGTCGCCGCCCTCAGCTGTGATCTGCTGTACGCGGCTTGCACCGCCTGTTCCACTGCTGTCGAAGGTGATGGTTGCGGACTCGGGCGCGTGAAAGCTTTGCGCGCCGGGGTGGATGGTGATGCTGCCTTCGTTCATGGAAAAGGTGCCCATGGCTGAGGGGCGGCCGCTGCTGCCGTCAGAGTAGCCGGCGGCGCGCAGCTGCTGTGCAATAGCAGCCGCGCTCAACTTTTGCCCGGTGCGCACCTGGCGCGCCGCGGCATAGATTTGCGCGGTATTGGCAAACAGGGGCTTCTGTAAACGCTGATCTACGATGACGCCATATTTATGGTAATAAAAGCCGAATATCACAAGGCCGGCGGCTGCAACCATGGCAATCGCCATCAGTGCGATGAGCAGGATGCGGCGCGGCGCGGTGCGCTTTGCGAGAGGACGGGGAACAGCAATTCGGATCGCCAAGCTGAACACCTTTTCTGTAACAATTCGAGCAGAACCGGTCTGCTTTTGTCATCCGGTTTTCTAATATGCCATAAACTACCGCGCTGCGAGGTGCGCGGCCAGTTCGTTGATGGGGAAATCGGTTACGGTACCTGCAAGTCTGTCTACCAGCTCGACCAGGCCCTCGGCTGTCTTTTTGCCGACATTTACGCGCAGGGGAATGCCGACCAGGTCCGCATCCTTGAACTTTACCCCGGCGCGCTCGTCGCGGTCATCAAGCAGTACGTCAAGGCCTGCCGCTTCAAGCTCTGCGGCCAGGCGCTCGCCTACGGCCAGCAGCTCTGCCTCGCGTACATTGGTGATGGTCACGACGACTTCAAAGGGTGCGATGCTGCGCGGCAGGGCGATTCGTTCTTCTGAGAGGGAGGCAGATTGTTCAATGGCAGCAGTCAGGATGCGCTCGATGCCGATGCCGTAGGAGCCCATGATGGGGGTGGTCTCGCGGCCGTTGCGGTCGAGCACTTTTGCGCCCAATGCTTCCGCATAGCGGTAGCCCAGCTTGAAGATGTGGCCGATTTCTACTGCCTTGCCGATGCGAAGGGGCGCATGGGTGCCCTCGGGTGCGTTCGGGGCATCTTCGCCTTCGACGGCATTGCGTATGTCGGTGAGTATGGTCCAGGTAAAGTCGCGGCCCGGGGTGACGTTGCGGTAGTGATGGTCGAGTTGGTTGGCACCGGCAACGAGGTTGCTACGGCCTTGGAGGGCTGCATCGGTAACTACTGTAAGCGCGCCGTCGTGCGGCTTTTTCGCCGGCCCGAGGCCAACCGGACCCAGGTAGCCTGCGGGGCCGCCCAGCCATTGCGCAAGTTCCTCGCCGTTCATGGTGCGTAGTTCTACGGCGCTGACTGCGGCCTGCAGTTTCGTTTCATTCACGGTATGGTCGCCCCGCAGGAAAGCCGCGACCGGCTGCCAGGTGGATTTGCCTGCCGGGTTGCGGACCTCGGCCATGTAGGCGACGCACTTGATGTCCTGCGCGGGCAGGATGCCGAAGAACTCGGCGACGTCGGCAATTGCGGCCTTGCCGGGAGTGTGCACCAGCTCCGGCATGCCGTCGCCGGTGGGTGCGAGGTCTTCAATGGGCGCGAGCCGGGAGGTAGCCTTTTCAATGTTAGCCGCGTAGCCGGTCTCGGCATTGCTTGCGATCAGGTCTTCGCCCGCATCGGTGTACACCATGAACTCCTGCGATTGAGAACCGCCCATTGCGCCCGAATCTGCTTCAACGGCGACAAACTCCAAGCCGCAGCGGGTGAAGATGGCGCGGTAGGCTGCGTCGTGCAGGCCATAGCTCTTGTCCAGACCGGCTTCGTCGATGTCGAACGAGTACGAATCTTTCATCAGGAACTGCCGCACGCGCAGCAGGCCTGACTTGGGCCGGGGCTCATCGCGGAACTTGGTCTGAATCTGGTACCAGATCTGGGGCAGCTGCTTGTAGCTCCGCAATTCGCTGCGGGCGATTGAGGTCATGATCTCTTCATGCGTCATGCCCAGGCACAGGTCAGCGCCTTTGCGATCCTGGAGGCGGAACATGTTCTGGCCCATGGTGGTCCAGCGACCGGATTGCTGCCACAGGTCGGCGGGGAGGATGGCAGGTAGCAGGAACTCCTGCGCGATCTGGTCCATTTCCTCGCGCACGATAGCAGTGATCTTGTTGATGGACCGCTGGCCTAGAAACAAATACGAGTAGATACCCGCGCCCAGCTGGCGAACGTAACCGGCGCGCAGCAGGAACTTGTGGCTGGCAACCTCGGCGTCGGACGGGGCTTCGCGCAGGGTGGGGACGAAGAGTTTGGACCAGCGATGCATGGGGTGGGTGGGGCCTTTCCAAGTGCAAACTTTACTCTAAATGGCGTAATGGCCATAAAAAAGGAAGTGAGCCGAGAATGTAGCCTAGGAAAATGCACTGGAGAGGCAGGGCGAGCGTAAATCCTTTGTCATGCAGGGTGAAGGCGGCGTAGCTGTTGGCTGCTACATCAAGCAGCATGACGGTGGCTGCGAGGGCAAGACCGGCCCGGCGGTACCTGAGCAGCAAGAAGATGACTGCCGGGTCGAGCAGGATGAGGGCGGTCCAGAAGATGCGGATCGGTAATGGGCCGTGATGGTAGGGCGGCCAGCCTTGTCTTGAGAGATCCAGAATGTGCGCGATAGTGCCTTGCGCGAAACATAGGCAATAAACAGTTAAGGCTGCTTTGTGTCTCAATGTGCGCGTAGCTTGTACTACCAAACGCGGTGGATGCCGAAAGCGTCAAGCTTGGTGTCATTGCTGAGAAGGGTGAGGTTTTCATGAAGTGCCTGGGCGGCGAGGATGCGGTCGAATGGGTCTTTGTGAGTGCCTGGGAGTTGCCCGGCAAGGATGCTGTGGCGGATGCCGATCGGCAGCAGGTCGTAGGCGGCCATGGTGGCCCGTTCCTCGAAGTGCTCCAGAAAGAGTTCTACGCCGGGTAGTTTGCCGATCCTGTTTTTCGTCGCCATTTCCCAAGCTGACGCCGACGAGAGAAAAATTGTACTGTCGCGCCCGGCGTTCAGAATTGCCGTAACGCGCGTTGAGAGATAGCTGTATTCCCCGCGCGCAATCCAGATAACGGCATGGGTGTCGAGCAGATATCTCAATCTCCTTCTCCATTCCACAGCCGCAGTTCGTCTTCGGGAAGCGGATCGAAGAACTCGGCAGGTAGCGGATGAGGAAGAAGATCCTTGGCAAAGCCGATCCTCGGCAGGGTGGGCTCATCAATACGGGAAAGACGGACAATCTGCCGATGCGATTTGCCGGTAGTGATGATGACCTCTTGACCTTGGGCAACTTCGGCGAGGAGTTTGGAGAAATGGGTCTTGGCTTCGTGGACTGAATAGTGCATGTTGAACCCCTAAATTGGACTGGCTTGATCTATTTGCATGGAGGAGGTAAGGAAGCCTTAAAAGAACTCAGTCACCTTCGCCGTTCCAAAGGCGAAGTTCATCTTCGGCAGGAGGGTCAAAAGAACTCGGGGCGAAGCTCGGGCTAGTGCTTGGCGAACCAAACTGGGGCAGTGTGGGTTCTTCAATACGAGAGATTTTTGCGATCGGCTTGCGAGAGCTGCCGGAAGTGATAATAACCTCACCGTCTGTCGCGACTTGGGCAAGGATTTCAGAGAGGCGAGTTCTCGCGTCACGAATTGAGTAATGCATAAGTCCTCATATAGACTAAGTTAGTTGAACAGCAGTGTAAATGCAAAAAATTTTAGTTATCACGGCAGCGGCTAGCAAGCCTTCCCGTTCGGCTGGCTGAGGTGCTCGATCCCATTGCGCTGGAGAGCTGGGCTGTTTCGTTCTGCCGGGCTCAGACCAGGCCCAATCCCCACAGCGCATGCAGGTGCAGCACCCCTGCAACACGGCTGCCCTTATCCACGACTACTAGCGAAGTAATCCTATGTGCTTCCATTTGTGCCAGGGCGCGGGCGGCGAGTTCGTCCGGGGCGATGGTGTGCGGGTCATGGTGCATGACCTCGCCGGCTGTGCGCGTGAGCGCGGCGCTGCCCTGGGCTAGGAGCAGCCGCCGCAGATCGCCGTCGCTGATAACCCCGGCAAGCTTTCCAGTCTCGTCCAGCACTACCGTCATACCGAGGCTTTTACGGGTCATCTCGTCCATGACCTCGCCCATCGGCGTGCTGAGACGCACCATCGGGATGCGCTCGCCGGTGTGCATCAGTTCGCGTACCGGGGCCAGCTGCCTGCCCAGGCGACCGCCGGGGTGAAGGCGCGCAAAGTCTTCTGCCTTGAAGCCCTTGCGCAGGGAAACCGCCATGGCGAGTGCGTCGCCCAGTGCCAGCATGGTGGTGGTGGAGGCGGAGGGGGCAAGCTCGCAGGCATTACTGGTGCCGTTCAGCGTAGGCATGGTCACTGCGCAGTCAAGCGCCACATCACTCGCCTGGGCAAGGGTGGAGCGGAGATCGCAGCAGAGGGTAATGAGTGCGTCGCCCACGCGCTTGATGGTGGCGAGCAGGCGCAGCAGCTCTTCGGTCTCGCCGCTGGCCGAGAGGGCAACCACGACATCGCCGGGAGCAAGCATGCCGATATCGCCGTGAACCGCCTCAGCCGGGTGCAGGAACAAGGCGGGCGAGCCGGTGGAGGAGAGCGTCGCCGCGATCTTTTGCGCGATAATGCCGCTTTTGCCCATGCCTGTAACCACCACGCGACCGCGCGACTGTCCGCAAGCCAGCAGGAGCTCCACGGCGCGCTCAAAGGGTTCAGCCATGGCACCTTCAAGGCGCGCGGCAAGTGCCTCAAGCGCTCTTGCCTGCGTGCGAACCAGCTCCGGCGGTGTGTTGGGTTCCATGCCGCTCTTATGAGAGCACCCGCCGGGCAGGGACGCAACTTTGGGGGGCGGTCCCGGCTTGGTACCGCGCGCCCATACCCGGCGTCCAAGCGGAGAAACACGCGCAGCACGCAATCCACTAGACTTGAAATGAATCGCAAATGAACCGTAGAGGGAGCCGATTTGGCACGCAAAATCCTGGTCTTTGTCATCGTTGTCGCAGCGCTCGGGCTTATCGTGCTGTCCGGTATTACCAACTACCGCACCCGGCAGGCTCAAAAGGCCGCCGCAGCGGCGGGGGGGCAGCGACTTGTGCTTGCTCCCGATGCTGTTGCGGGTGCTGCTACGCCGGAACCGATGGAAGCCGGGCCGCCCAGCCCCTTGCTCGGCAAGCAGGCACCTAACTTCGAGCTGATAGACACGGACGGCAGAAGGGTTTCACTTGCCAGCTATAAGGGGCGGCCTGTGCTCATCAACTTCTGGGCGACCTGGTGCGGACCATGCAAGTTCGAGATTCCAGTGCTAACTTCACTGCGCACCCAGTATGCGCCGCAAGGCTTTGAGATTCTTGGTGTTTCATCAGACGTGATCGACCAGGGGCAGCCGAAAGCGACAGCACAAAGGGCAGCTGTAATGGTCACCGCAAAGCACCTGAAGATCAACTACCCGGTGCTGTTGGGCGGCGATGCATTGTCAGGCAAGTACGGCGGCGTAGCTGAGCTGCCGCAGTCTTTCTACGTGAATCGCTCGGGCAAAATCGTAGCTGTGATCACAGGTGCCATGTCCAAGGCTGATGCCGAGGCGAACATCCGAAAGGCAATCGGCAGTGGCGTTTAGTTTGCTACCCTTGGCTGCCTTACTTGCAGGCGCTGCCCTGGCGGCGCAACAGCTGCCGTGGCAGACGGCGCAGTCAGGTCAGTCGGCGCAGGGAGACCGGGCTGAAGAGATGGTGCGCTACGAAGCCCCGGCACAGGTCGAGCTGCGCCACGGCAAGCCGCAAGTTGTGGAATTGCACTTCCGCATTCGTGACGGCTTGCATATCAACTCGCACACGCCGTCTGACAAGAGCTTCATCCGCACGGAGCTGGTTGTTGCCGAGCCGCTCGATATTGACGTACAAGCTGTGACCTTTCCGCCCGGGGTGGAGTTTGCCTCTGCTGCTTTTCCCAAGGAAAAGATGAACGTGTACACGGGTGAGGTGGTGTTGCATGCCCGCATCCTGGCCGCCAAACCTGGTGAGCAGATGCTGAATGCCGCACTGCACTACCAGGCTTGCGATGCGAACACGTGCTTTCCGCCGAAGAACGTGCCCGTCTCGGTAGACCTTATCACTCGCTAAATTGCCGCTCCCGGTACCGGGATGGCTGGGGCAGCAAGCAGACGTTGTGCAACTCGTTCGCGGCCCAGCGCGGCCATAACTGCGAACAAACTGGGTGCCACGCCTTGCCCGGTTAGGGCCACACGCGCGCCGTTGATGAGTATGCCGGCCTTGATGCCGCGTTCTTCGGCAAAAGCGCGCAGGGTGATTTCAGTGGAGGCTTCGGTAAATTCCGGTGCTTCATTCAGGCGCGAGCCCAGCTCAGCCAGCAGGATGCCGGTTGCCGGGCTGAGGAACTTGGTTGCGGCTGCGGGATCGAAGTCGAAGCGGTCAGAAAAGTACGCGCGGAAAGAGCCGGCGAAGTCCTTGAGGGAACGGGCGCGGGTTTGAAGCAGTGCGATGGTTGCGAGCAGCTTGTCGTGATCCCTTGAGGTGTCACGCTCGATTGTGAGCCCTGCTGAAGCCCACTCGGCTTCAATGAGCGGCAATAATTGCGCGGGCGGGTAGGCGCGGATGTACTCGGTGTTGAACCAGGCGAGCTTGTCGTTGTCGAAGACAGAGTTGGACTTGGTAATGCCGTCGAGTGAGAACAGGCGGGTGAGCTCGGGGGAGCCGAACAGCTCGCGGGCCTTGCCGTGCTCGTCGAGACCGGCTGTGCCGGGGGTCCAGCCGAGCAAGGCGAGGAAATTGCGGAACGCCTCGGGAACGATGCCGAGTTCCTTGTAGGAGATGACGCTGGTAGCGCCGTGGCGTTTCGAGAGGCGCGTTTTGTCGGGTCCCAGGATAAGCGGCACATGCGCGAAGACCGGCAACGGCGCGCCTAAAGCTTGATACTGCAGGACCTGCTTAGGGGTGTTCGAAAGGTGATCGGCCCCGCGAATGATGTGGGTGAGGCGCATGTCGATGTCGTCCGCGACCACGCTCAGGTGGTAGGTGGGGATGCCGTCAGAGCGCAGCAGTACGAAGTCCTCAAGCTCGCTGTTGGCGAAGGAAACTTGGCCGAAGACGGCGTCTTCAAAAACGGTTGCGCTGGTTTGAGGGACGGCGAAGCGGACGGCGGCAGGCTCGCCTGCTTCGACACGGGCGCGGGCGGTTTGTGGGTCAAGCGCGCGGTCGCGCCGGTCGTACATGGGCGGGCGGCCTGCGGCGCTGGCTTCGGCGCGGCGGGTTTCGAGTTCTTCTTTTGTGTCGAAAGCATAGTAGGCGTCCCCGCTTGCAAGCAGCTTGTCGGCCATGGTGCGGTACAGCGGCAGGCGCTGCGATTGGTAGAAGGGGCCTTCATCCCAGTCAATGCCGAGCCACTGCATGCCGTCGAGGATGCCCGCGACGAAAGGCTCGGCGGAGCGGCCGAAGTCGGTATCTTCAATACGGAGGATGAGGGTGCCGCCGAAATGGCGAGCGAAAAGCCAGTTGAACAGCGCGGTGCGGGCACCGCCTACGTGCAGGTAGCCGGTGGGGGAAGGGGCGAAGCGGACGCGAGGGGTAGGGGTGGGTTCTGGCATAAGCGGTTGGGTTCGATGCTAGGGAAGTTGGGCAGGGACTGCAAGGCGCAGCCCGCTTGTTCCAGGCGTCTACCCATAGGGACCATCAGCGCCGTTGAATTTCGGGTCAATGCATTAGCTTGTTAAAATAAATCGGGCCGAGGGGACTGGGCCCTCCCGTACACAGACCGGATGGTGTCGTACGAGTCGGGCGAAGCATTTGATTCCGGTGTAGCAACCCGGCAACGGGGATCAGTCCCCATGTAATAAGTTATCGTTTCAGGCGGCAGGCTTGGTCTTGCGAGGACGCCCCTGCTTCGCGGGCGATGGCGCAGCAGTCTGAGGCGGCACGTTTTGGAGGGCGGCGGTTACGGTGTCGGGGCTGTGCGCGATCACCAGTAGCAACGCGCGGGCGGATGGCTCAGGGGAGCGCTGTCCGGATTCCCAACGACGCAGCGTATTGACATTCAAGCCGAAGCGGTCGGCAAACTGCTCCTGGCTAAAGCCCAGGCGGATGCGAATGCTGCGCGCGTCCACGGTGGCGGGCAGAATCACTTTCTTCTTTGCTTCCTCATGTGCAAGATGCTCTCGTACCTCCTTCATGGCTGCAGCCAATTTTGGGAATACCTCAGCAATAGGCCGAGCCCGGCGCATGAAGTCGGCAGGGAGCTGAGGAATGTCAGAATAATCAATTTCACGATCAGGCATGGATTTAAGTGCTTCGATCTGCGCCAGTGTCTCTGGGGACAGACCTTGCTTGAGATCATCCATTGTTCTAGTAACCATCTGCGTAGATTCGTTCTTCATAGCTGTCTGCCTTTCTGATTGAAATCAGCCGGTATACCTCATCCTCTTCATTCTCGACGGTATGCACCACCAAGAGAAGCAGAGTGCCTTGGACCATGCCGATAGCATGCCAGCGTTGCTCGCCATCGATAACGGAATCTTCGTAAAAGACTGCACCCTGGTCGGTGAAGACTGCCTCTGCAAGTTCAAAGCCCACTTTGTGCTTGCTCAGGTTTGTTGCGGCTTTCGCAGGGTCGAACCTGAACTCCATATGCTCAATATAGTGCATGGAAATATAGCTTCCATGCGGTTACCGAGGATGAAAGTAGCGCCCGTTTTCAACCGTTCCGGCTACGCTGTAAGCTTCTCCCGGGAGATGCCGATGAAGCTGCCTACACACTTGACGCGACGTACGATGCTTTTGCTGGGAACCGGGATGGTAGCGAGCGCTGCCTTGGGTATGGACAGGGTTGGGCTGCGGGGGATGCTTGCCGCCGAGCCGAACACCGGCCCTGACGCGCTGCCAAGCAAGGGCAAGGCAGCTTTCACCCGGCTGCCGGTCGGCGAGATCAAGCCGGCTGGGTGGCTGCAGCGGCAGCTCCGCATCCAGGCCGGTGGTCTCAGCGGACATCTTGACGAGTTTTGGCCGGATGTGGGGCCGAACAGCGGATGGGTGGGCGGCACGGGTGAGAGCTGGGAGCGCGGCCCCTACTACATGGACGGGCTGCTGCCGCTGGCCTGGCAGCTGGACGATCCGGCGTTGAAGGCAAAAGTGACGCGCGTGGTGGACTGGACGCTCGACCACCAGGCACCCAGCGGCATGATCGGTCCGGCAAGCAATGATGATTGGTGGCCGCGCATGGTCATGGTCAAGGTGCTGGCGCAGTTCTACGAGGCGACCGGCGATGCGCGGGTACTGCCGGTGCTGACGCGCTACTTCCACTACCAGCTGGGGGCGCTGCCGGGGCGGCCGCTGCGTGACTGGGGCAAGTATCGCTGGCAGGACCAGGCGCTGATTGTCGAGTGGCTGTACGGGCATACGAACGACCCGAAGCTGCCGGAGCTGGCAAGCCTGCTGCAGCAGCAGGGCTATGACTGGGTCGCGGGCTTCCGGGATTTCAAGTACACAGGCGTGACCACGCGCGCGTATCTCGACAGCACGGATACGGGCGGCAACAAGCCCGAGGGCATGCAGACGCACGGCGTAAATAATGGGCAGGCGCTCAAGACGGCGGCGGTGCGCTACCTGCGCAGCGGCGACCCGGCAGAGCGGGAAAACTACAACCGGCAGGCGGCGACGCTCGACAGGTACCACGGGCTGCCGAACGGCATGTTCTCATGCGATGAGCACCTGGCCGGGCTGAATCCGAGCCAGGGAACGGAGCTGTGCACGGTGGTTGAGACACTGTTCTCGATGCAGGTGGCGCTGGCCGCGTTCGGGGACCCTGCAATCGGCGACCGGATTGAGAAGATCGCTTACAACGCGCTGCCCGGTACTTTTACCGACGATATGTGGGCGCACCAGTACAACCAGCAGCCGAACCAGGTGCAGGTGGGGCTGAACTCGAAGCCCTGGACCACGGATGGGCCGGAGTCGAATCTATATGGACTGGAGCCGAACTTCGGCTGCTGCACCGCGAACTACCACCAGGGCTGGCCGAAATTGACGGGCAGCTTGTGGATGCGGTCTGCCGGAGCTTCCGGGGACGGCCTGGTAGCGACGCTGTATGCGCCCTGCACGGTCGATACCCATGTGGGCGGTCAGCGTGTGCAGCTGCATGAGGAAACAGAGTACCCATTCCGCGAGACGGTCCGTATCACGGTCACGCCGGGGTCGCCGATGCGGTTTCCGCTACAGCTGCGTATTCCTGCCTGGGCTGCGGGGGCGAGCGTACGCGTCAATGGCGTAGAGGCCGGCGAGAGTGTGCGTCCGGGGAGCTTTGCGCGGCTGGACCGTACCTGGAAGCCGGGTGATGTGATCGAGCTGCACCTGCCCATGGCCCCGACGGCTACGCGCTGGTACAACCGGTCTCTTGCGCTCTCGCGCGGGCCGCTGGTGTTCTCGCTCGATCCGGGCGAGAGCTGGGTCAAGTTGCGGGATCGCGGGCTGACGGCAGATTGGCAAGTGTTTCCGCAATCGCCGTGGAACTACGGCTTGCGCACAGACGAAAGCTCTGCGCCGAAGATTGAGGTCGTGGAAGCGGCGGTAGGCGCGAGGCCGTTTTCAGCAGCGGGTACGCCGGTACGGCTGCGGGTGCCGGGCCGTCAGCTGGACCGTTGGCGTTCTGAGGATGGCGTAGCGCAGGCAGTGCCTACGGGTTTGCAGGCGAGCAGCGCGCCGGAGCAGATGCTGGAACTGATCCCGTACGGGGCCGCGAAGCTGAGAATTACCGCGTTCCCGCAATTACAGGGATAAGCGCGGCTAACCGGCTGTCTGCTGCACCATTGGGCGCATGCTCAAGTCAGGGGTCGGCGGAAGCAGGACGAAGGCGTGCCGCACCCAGGTCTCTTTTGTGATCCAGAAAGGTAGATTTCATGCGTATTCACCGTCTTGCCTCTATATACACATTTGCCGCTGCTGCCCTCGGCTTGGCCGCACAGGCCCATGCAGCCACACCCGTCTGTGCTGCTGCCTGGACCTCGACAGCTGTGTACACCGGCGGCAGCACTGCCAGTGTTGGCCCCAGCAACTACACCGCGAACTGGTGGACCCAGGGAAATAACCCGGCAACCAGCAGCGGTGTGAGCGGCAGCGGCCAGCCCTGGGCACCCGCTGTAGCCTGCGGAGTATCCTCGCCTGCACCCACGCCTACCCCTACACCAACCCCGCCGAATAACTCCCTCACGCACCTGTTTGCGCCATACACGGACATGAGCCTGACGACTGATGAAAATGTCGTCTCCTACGCGCAGGCAGCGGGGTTAAAAGCCGTGACGCTGGCATTTATCGTTGGAACTAACGGCTGCTCCATTGGTTGGGGCGGCCTGGGCGGTACCCTACCCACCGACAATCTGCCGAACGGCGACACGCTGCTCCATGTAGTGCAGCAGTTGCAAGCAAATGGCGTACAAGTCATCATCTCCTTCGGCGGCGCAGCCGGGCAGGAGCCGGCACAGACCTGCACCAATGTGGCGCAATTGCAGGCGGCGTACCAGTCTGTACTCGACCGGTACAAGGTCAAGCTGCTCGATCTCGATATTGAGGGTGGCGCGGTAAGCGATCAGGCTTCGATTACACGGCGAGACCAGGCGCTGGTCGGTTTGAAGAAAGCGAATCCCGGCCTGGTGATCTCGTATACGCCGCCTGTGCTGCCGACAGGTTTGGTCGCCACCGGCGTCAACCTGCTGACCAGTGCCAAGGCAGATGGATTGGCTATCGATGTAGTCAATGTGCAGGCACTGGATTACGGCGGGGCGAACGACAACAGTGGTCAGATGGGGCTCGATGCTGTCGATGCCGCACAAGCGACCGAGAAGCAGATCCAGGCCGCAGGGCTTACAGCGTCCGTGGGATTGACTGTGATGATCGGCCAGAACGATACGCAGGGCGAGATCTTCAAACTTAACGACGTGCAAACCGTGCTGAATTTCGCTGAAGCAAACAGCTATGTCACGCGGCTGTCATTTTGGTCATTTGCGCGTGACAACGGCGGGTGCCCGGGCCAAACCTATGCGTCGCCGACGTGCAGCGGCCTGACGCAGTCGCCATACCAGTTCAGTGCCAATTTCAGGAATTACTAAGGTCCATAAATCAATCAGGACAATGCTAAAGGCTGGACCGCAAGGCCCGGCTTTTTAGCGAGTGCTCACTCCAGCGACCCCTGCTCTACACCGGTTTCCATATACTTCAGCGAACGTAGTGGGGCACCATGGCCGCGCCCAGCAAGCCGGAGTCGCTGCCGAGCATGGCCGGCATGACATTGCTTTTACCTGGGGCAAACAGGCCTCTGTCCACAGGCATGGTAAGGCGGTACACGTAGCTGGCGCGTTCAAGCTCCTGGAACAGCGCGGGCGCGAATAAGTGCCAGGCGGCGGAGGCACCCCCTCCAATGACATACAGCGGCACGTTGAGAACGTTGACCAGGCCGGCAAGGCTGAGCCCGAGAGCCCGGCCCACGGTGTCATAAACAATCAGCGCGCCCTCGTCGCCTTCCTCGGCGAACCGGGCTACATCAAGCGCAGTTACAGCTGCGCCCCGGTCGATCAGGTCGCGCGTGCGCGGGGAGCGGCCTTCATATGCTGTCTCACGTGCCATGCGAGTGATGCCGGTGGCGGAGGCAAACAGCTCCAGGCAGCCGCGGTTGCCGCAAGGGCAGAGGATGCCGTCAGGCCAGACGCCGACATGGCCTGCCTCACCGGCCATGCCGCGGGCACCATGCCAGATTTTGCCGTTGAAGATCAGGCCGTTGCCTACACCGGTGCCGAGCGTGAGCATGCACAGCGAATCCACGTTATGACGTTTGCCGGCACCGGCATGGGTTTCGGCAAGGGCGGCTGCGTTTGCATCGCTTTCAATAATGACCGGTAAACCGAGCAGCTTTTCAAGCTCGGTCTTAAGCTCCAGCCCATGAAAGCCCGGCAGGTTGGGCGGTTCCAGCAGACGGCCTTCCGGCAGCTCGATCGGTCCGGGGCTGCCGACACCGATACCCTCAAGCTCGTCGGTGCCGCCGCACTGCTCGATGACATTGAGGATCGCTGTGGCCATGTCGCCGAGCACGGCTTTAGGTCCCTCGCTTACCCGTGTTGGAACTGCCACAGAAGCAAGCTTTTCCCAGGTAGTGGAGTAGCCTGCGATTCGCAGGTTTGTGCCGCCCATATCTACGCCAATGGTGTACTTCGCCATGAAGAGAGTGTGATCCTTACCGGAAACGCCAATTTGTTTTCTTGGCAAGAGTACTATGGCCGGGCATGCTGCATGAGGAAGTGAGCCTGCTAGTAGTGGCCGGTGATGATGTTTTCAGGTTCCTCGCCGTC
>CAXSFX010000082.1:0-17271 GCA_964236655.1 uncultured Acidobacteriaceae bacterium
CGGGTCAAGACCTGCGCTGGGCTCATCGAGAAATAGCACTGCCGGGTAGTGCGCGATGGCACGAGCGATTTGTACACGCTGCTGCATGCCGCCTGAAAGCTGTGACGGGAACGACTTGCCGCGCTCCCCCAATTGAAACTGCTGCAAAAGCGCCTGGGAGCGCAGCCGCGATGCGGGGGCGCTCATGCCGAAGTAGCGGCAATGGAAGTAGAGGTTTTCAAACACAGTCAGCGCGCGGTCAAGAGTGTTGTATTGCGGCACCACACCCATATGAAGCCGCGCCTTTGCCGGATTTGCACTTACATCGACGCCGGCAATATGTACAGAACCTGATGTGGCGCGAGCCCGGGTGGTGCAGATGCTGATCGTGGTTGTTTTGCCTGCGCCATTAGGGCCGAGCAGCCCGAAGATCTCGCCCCGCTCTACTGTGAGATCTATTCCGTCTACGGCAACGACCGGGGTCGGAGCGGCCTGATAGACCTTGCGCAGTGCATGTACCTCAACAATCATTCGTATCAGGCTGCAATCGTCGGATCATTTGACTTTGCATGTGCGGACGGCATGGAGAGCACTGCTGCATTGGCAGCTGCAAGGTGCCGCACTTCGCGCCGTGAAAGCCGCCGCATCTGCTCTGTAGAGTAAAACACTTTTTTCCCGCACTCCAGGCAAACCATGTAGCTTTGCCGATCAATGGTAAACGGACGGGTCATGCGGTCGTGAGTGCAGCCAAATACCGAAGATATAGCGTGGACAACATTATGGAGAACTCTCATAGGCCCTCTTGGGTGCGTAAGCAGATATCAAAGAACGGTGTGATGAGATGCTACCGGAAGACTCTGGTTGCCACAGTAGGTACCTGTATCTATTTTCTGCGTTGCCGTACCAAATCAGGACGGCTTACTGCATCCGCACCACGAGCTTGCCAAAATGGGACGCGGACTCCATGGTTTGCATTGCTTCCGGAAAGCGGTCCAGGGAGAACTTCTGATCGACGACCGGCTGGAGGCGTGACACCTCAAGTGAACGGTTCAGGGCTTGAAAATCTGCATGGGACCCCACATAGATGCCTTGTACCCGCAGCTGTTTGTGCAGGATCAGGGTAACTTCCGCCGCCTGGTCGCCCTGGGCCAGGATTCCGATTTGAGCGATGGAGCCGCCGATCTTTGCCGCTTGCAGCGACTTATTGAAAGTGCCGGCACCGCCTACCTCGATCACCAGGTCTACGCCTTCGCCGTCAGTCTGCTCCAGCACCCACTTTGACCAATCCGGTATGTTTTTGTAGTTCACACCGGCGTCAAGGCCCAAAGCGCGTGCACGTTCGAGCTTCTCATCACTACTGGAGGTGCCCAGTACGCGCATGCCCATCGCTTTAGCAAGCTGCAGCGCAAAGATGGAAACGCCGCCGGTACCCTGGATGAGCACTGTGCTGCCGCTTGGGAGCAGGCCGCTTTTATGCAGCGCCGACCATGCCGTAACGGCTGCACAGGGCAGGGTGGCTGCCTGGGCAAAGGAAAGGTAGTCGGGCACCCGAATTACGCCGCGTGCGTCAAGCACGACGTACTGCCCAGCCATACCGTCGATGTCACCGCCGAGCGCCCCGCGGTACTTCCTGGCTGAGGGTGCGCCGTCGAGCCAGTTTTGCATGAAGATGGCTGCTACACGATCGCCCGCCTTGAACTCTGTGACACCCTCGCCGGTGGAATGGACAAGGCCCGCACCATCGGAGAGCGGTACTCGCGGCAGCTTGAGCCTGGGGTTGTACTTGCCCTGCACGGTCATCAAGTCGCGGTAGTTCAGTGAGCAGGCATGAACTTCCACAACTACCTGACCGGGACCGGGCTCAGGGACCGGTACTTCTACCTGGGCAAGCTTGTCGATGCCGAATGCAGGGATATTCCAGACTTTCATGGGTGTTTCTCCAACTTTAGAGATGCCCTCGGCTCGCCGGACGATGCGTTTGCATCGCACAGAGTATGGCCAAGGGATGGGAAAGTAAAGGCGTGGAAGAGCAGCTTGCCGAGCGCGACAATGCAGCATCAGCGGTAAAAAAGCGTGATGCGGGGCGCACGGATGCCAATGTTTTGCGGCAGCGACAGGCGCTGGAGTTGCAGCGCGAGCAGGTACTGAACGAGCGTACCAGCAACCCGCACCGCCGAGCGACGTTGGCTGCTGCCTTGCAGTATGTAGAAGAAAAGCTGGCCGCGCTCGACAAACCTGCCTGATCGGTCAGCTCTTGCGGTTAGCTTTTCCGGTTGAACAATAGCGAGTTTGCCTGGTCGATGGAAGTCATGGACACGCGAGCGATGTTGACGTGTGCCGGGCGAGAGGCTACCCAAAGAATCGTTTCCGCTACATCTTCCGGCG
This sequence comes from uncultured Acidobacteriaceae bacterium, assembly GCA_964236655.1. GTDB lineage: Bacteria > Acidobacteriota > Terriglobia > Terriglobales > Acidobacteriaceae > EB88. Next base: position 2,365 of record CAXSFX010000082.1, read on the forward strand.
TCAGCGGCGTAATGCCTGCGTACACCTTGGCAGCCCGCTCGTCATCACCGCGAAAACGAACCTTTGAGAAGTTTGTTTCGACAGCACCCGGGTCCACGGAAGTAACCCGTATGGGGGTTCCCAGTAAGTCTTGCCGTAGTCCGTCGTTCAGAGCTCGCTCGGCTGCCTTGGTGGCACAGTACACCGCACCGCCTGGGTAGGTCATTTCGCCCGCGGTAGAGCCGAGGTTCACCACATGGCCGCTTCCTCGACTCACCATGCCGGGCACGACTGCGCGGGTAACATACAGCAGTCCCTTGACGTTGGTATCGATCATCTCGTCCCAGTCGCCGGGCTTGCCCTCGTACACCTTGTCCGTGCCTCTTGAGAGGCCTGCGTTGTTAATCAATATGTCAATTGTGGACCACTCTGCCGGCAGTGCGCCCAGGGTTTTCTCTACTTCCGGAGCCTGCTGTACATCCAGGGTGAATACATGGGTTGCGGCCGCGCCTGCTTCCGCCAGCTTCGGCACCAAAGCCTGGAGCTTGTCCAGTCGCCGGGCCGCAAGCAGCAGTTTGGCACCTTCACGCGCAAATGCATACGCACAAGCCTCGCCGATGCCGGAGCTTGCGCCTGTGATGAAAACCAGTTTGCCATTCAAGCTGCTCATACTTCTTCCAAGCCTTTCGCTTCGTCCCGCACCAGCTTCAGGTACCCGGCAGCCCAGTCCCGGTCGCCCTCGCCTGCCCGGACGGCAGTGTTCAGTTGTTGCTGAAAGATGTCGGCAAGCGGTGTGCGCATGGCGCGCTCTTTGGCTGCCTCACGGAACAGCCGGGTGTCCTTGGCACCCATCTCGACGCTTGCCGCAACTTCCTCGGGTGGGTGGAGCATGACCTTGCTGTAGTTTGCATAGAGGGGAGACTGGAACAGTGCGTCATTGATCGTTTCAAGGAAAAGCGCCGGATCGATGCCATAGGCTTCGGAGTAGGTGACGCTTTCTGACAGGGAAGCGATCATGGCAGTGATCAGGAAGTTGCCGCCCAGCTTGACTGCATGTGCCAGGTTCGGCCTTGCGCCGACTACCGAGATACCGCGCGAGAAAACTTCCAGCACTGGAGTCGCCTTGTCGAGCGCGCCTTGCTCCCCAGCTATTACAAGCCACAGTTTGCCCTCAGCCGCGACCGATGGACGGCCGAAGACCGGTGAGCCTACAAAACCCTGCTGCCTTTGGGTATGCTCGTCCTCAAGCCGCTCGGCAAGCGCGACGCTGATGCTCGACATGGAGACGTGTGTTGCGTCTTTGGGCAGCGCATCGAGCACACCTCCTTCAAACAGAATGCTTTCAAGAGCAGCGTCGTCATGCACCATGGTGAGGAGCAAATCGACACCGTACACTGCTTCTGCCGCTGTATTTGCGGCGACCGCACCGAATTTTGCCAGTGCAACCGCGGCGCTCTCGGTGCGGTTCCATACTGTCAGATCGTGGCCATTTTCTACCAGCAGCCGTGCAATGGCGCTGCCCATGTTGCCCAATCCCAAAAAAGCAATTCGCATCCGGCTCCCCTGTTTGCTGAGATTGGATGCAGCAGCTCCCCGGAATTTGCAAAGAAAGAAGGACCGCATGAAAGCGGTCCTTCTTTGCCATGTTTAAGAAGGGTTCATGAGAGATTTACTGCGGTTGGCTTGCTGCTGAACCCGTGGTTGGGGCCGTGACGCCGCCTGAAGGCTCCGCCTGCTGTTGTACACCGATGGCCGAGCCGGAGACTACGAGCTGCACACGCCGGTTCTGGGCGCGGCCTGTTGCTGTGCTGTTGTCGGCAACCGGCGAGTTCAAGCCGAACCCGGTTGCGGTAACGTTCGAAAGCGGAACGCCTTGTGCCACCAGGAAGTCACCGACAGCCTGCGCGCGATTCTCTGACAATTTTTGGTTGAACGGCTCACTGCCGACGTTGTCTGTATAGCCTTCAACCTGGACCTTGAGCGTGGGGTATGCCTGAAGAATGCCGGAGACCTTGGCCATCTTGACCTGCGCATCGCTCTTCAGGGTGTATTTGCCGGTGTCGAACAGCACATCCTGCAGGTTCACGATGAGCCCGCGCGCGGTCTCCTGCGTGTTCAGCACAGAGTTAAGCTGGTCGCGCAGCTTCTGGCGAATTTGGGCGGTTTGGTCCACAGCCTGCTGCTGCTGCTGACGAGCGGCTGCTGCCTGGGCCTCAGCCTTGGCCTGCTCGGCTGCGGCGAGTTGAGCTTGTAGTTGGGCTTTTTCGGCTTGTGCCTGAGCTTGCTCAGCCTGAGCCTTGGCTTGTTGTGCCTCAAGCGAAGACTGCTGGGCGGCTTGTACAGCCTGCTCCTTGGCCTGCTGCTGGGCAGCATCGTCAATTTCCTTGTGACGGCGAATGGCGATCACGCGCGAATCTTCCGCGGACTGCACCGCGGCACGTGCGTAGGTGATCTCCTGCTTGCGTTCACTTTTGTGTGTGTCCATAGCCTGCGCATTTTGCAAGCTTAGAAGGGCTTTTTGGTAGGTGTCGCTTGCAAGCTTGTCGGCACCTGCTGCCTTGGCAATCTGGGTCGCGTTGATCGCCTCGTACAGTTCCAGAGGCGACTGGTCATTACGCGTGATCGGGTTCAAAACAGAGTTGGCACCTTCGGTTGTGGCGTATGCGCCGCGCGGCAGCAGGGTGGCATGCGCGTTTACCTGGTCGATGATGCCTTGCGTTTTATCGCGCAAGACAGTGTTCTGCATCACGACTACATCGCTGGGCAGACTCACGTCAAAGTATGGCTCTGCGGTCACGATCAGTGCAAAAGCTTGCAGGTTTGCCGTCACCTTGATGTCAACCTTGTTGCCCCCGCCGGTCGGCAGGATTTCGCCCAGTGCCTGCGGCTGGCCATCCGGTGTGATCGCCCAAAGTACATAGGTTAGATATTCAACGCCAAATCCGTTCGCAGGCTTCAAGCCTTCAAGATGGGCATCAATGGAAATCTGGCCCTTGTTGCTCACGACGGTTGCCGAGCCCTTGGCTTGCGGAAGCAGCGGTGTGCCTTCAAAACCGATCTTGGTCGAACCGCTGCGATGGAAGTAGTTGATTGCCGGGATGTCGCGCCCGACCACCTGAATCTTGTACACGGCAATACCGTTGTTCACCGACGACGGCCCGCCTTTTCCCTGTGGAAACTGGTCTGTCGTTGTCGGATTTAGAACCTGGGCGTACATCGTTGAAGAGAGTGTCCCAGCCAGGAGCAAGGTAGCGGTATGTTTCAGAGACATCATGTGGTTAAGCGTCCATTTCTACGTGCGATGGGCTGCACATGGGGACCGGCAAGCGGTCTGTTCTAAATTTCCTGGTCACCCAGATGCATTCGAGGCGACAGGGGCGGTTTGTGGAGATCGGAGGTATCTATGTTTGACGTGGAAACCGGTACTTGGTACGCACTCCGGTCCAAAGCTGCTTCATTGGGGACGTTTTGGGGGGACAAGTTTGTTGGCCAAAGCGAAGATTGCAAGCTCGAGCCGCGTGGAAATCTTGAGCTTTTCAAAAGTATTGGACAGATGGCGCTTGACGGTTTCTTCGCTCAGGCCGAATTGCTTAGCGATCTCGCGATTTGAATAGCCTTTGACAATCAGGCTGACTACTTCCAGTTCCCGGCGGGTCAGATTGAAACGGTCATTACTTTCCTGACGTACCTGGGAACGCAACTCAGCCAGCACCCCGGCCAAGTGGTCGATGCGATGCCCTTGAGCCCAGTAGTACCCGTCGACAACCGCCAGTAGCGCGGAAGCTATTTGCTCTGTAAGGGCACCTTTCAAAACAATGCCGCGTGCCCCGGCTGTAAAGCCTTCAGCCAGATGCTCGGCCTGAATGGAGCCGGTAAGCAGGACGATTTTGGTTTCCACCACGCCTGCCACTATCTGGCGTACGGTATCGAATCCTGTTGTATTGGGCATCTGAACATCGAGAAGAAGTACATCCGGACGTAGGGCAAAGGTATGCTCAACAGCCTGTACCCCATCTTCAGCCTCGGCCACAATAGAGAAGTTGCCGTGAGCGGCCAGCACGTTCCGTATACCGATGCGTACCACGGGATGGTCGTCTGCAATGATGACGCGCACCGGTAGATTTCGCCGGGTGGGAGGCATGTCGCTAAGGCCGGTGGGGTGGCTCATAGAACAACCCGCGCCTGGCATAAGGCGAGCTCAAGCCTGTTGCAGCTGCGTTCCAGCTGCCTGGTAACCTGCTCTAATCTGAGAGTTGTGATTGCATCATGTTCCAGCTGGGTAACCAACATAGCGATACCATTTGCACCCAGCATGGCAGCTGTGCCTCGCATGGCATGCGCGATCTCATGGAGCTGACGGGTTTCGTCTGCTTTTGGCATAGAGAACAGTCGCAACCGCGTTTGCGCAAGAAACTCTCTATAGGTATATGCAACTACAGTTGGATCCAGCAGCTCAGCAAGCGCGCTAAAGACCTCCATATCTAATACCGGCAATGCATGCTCGTCCATCAGAGAGGGTGCGGGCAGGAATCTGTCCCGCGGTCGCGCTTGCATCGGGAGGCGCTGTTGAGGAACATGCATACCGGGAAGATACCCTACGTGTAAGAGGTTTGGAGGTTACAAAGGTCACAATAAATAAGGAGTTGGCCAGCTTATGACTACGTGAAACTTACCGAAGTAATTAATAGCAAAAAGCGGCAGCTTTTAATATCGCTCAGATTTTGGTGCATATCACACAAAAGTCACCACCCCGCTGACACTAGAAAAACGGTACAGTTCGGCTCATGGATTCATCGGAGTTTCAACAATTGCGGAGCGAGTTGGCTGGGCTAAGGGAGAGGGTGCAGCGGCTTGAGACCAGGCTGGCCCCCGAACCTGACGCAAAGGTGAACGCAGCCCCGGAAATGGGCGTACCGCTTCAGCCGCTGTCGTTTACACAGCCGGAGAAGCCTTCGCTGGAGTCGCGGATCGGCTCGCAGGTGTTCAACCGGGTCGGCATTGTGGCGGTGCTGATTGGGGTGGCCTGGTTCCTGAAGTATGCTGTGGACCGGCAGTGGCTCGGGGCCGCGGCACGGGTCGGCATCGGTTTCGCTGCCGGGTTAGCGCTCATGGCCTGGTCGGAGAGCTTCAGGCGGCGGCAGTACCCGGTGTTCTCGTTTTCGCTCAAGGCAGTGGGCACGGGGGTGCTGTACCTGTCGCTATGGGCGTCGTTTTCGCTGTTCCACCTGGTGCCGTACCCGGTGGCATTTGCCGGGATGGTGCTGGTGACTGCGGCCAATGCGTGGATCAGCTGGGTGCAGCGGTCGGAGTTGCTGGCGGCGTATGCAGCCATCGGCGGTTTTCTGACCCCGGCGCTACTGGCGCGGGACCATACCTCTGTGTGGACGCTGGGCAGCTACCTGCTGCTACTGAACACCGGTTTGTTTGGGCTGGCGATTGCGCGCCGTTGGCCCCGGCTGTTGACGGCGGCATTTACCGGTACAACCGCGTACCTGGTCGGCCTGGCTTATGAAGTGTCGCGTTTGCGGGCGGATGGGGATGCGGGTGCGGCGTTGCTGCTGGTTTCCTTGTTTTTCGCGGCGTTCTCCCTGGTACCGGTGGTGATTGTCGCAAGGATGCAGGAGGATGCGCAGGGGCGGGCTGCTCGCGTGATTGCTCCGGGTTTGGCGCTTTGCAACGCCATATTCGGGAGCCTGGAACTGTGGCGGCTGGTGCCGGGGGATAGTTTTGCCTCGCGATGGCTTCCTATGATGCCGGCGCTGTGGTTTGCCGGGGTGTTGTTTGCCGAGCGTTTGCGCGCGGCCGGTCAGCGGATCCTGGTGCCCTGGCACGCGGCGTTTGTGATTGTGTTTGCCGCGCTCGGCATCTGGTCAGGGCTTTCCAGAGGAGGTGTTGTTACAGGCTGGGCTCTGGAAGCGGCGGTACTGCTTGTGCTAACGCTGCGGACGCAACGTGCAGGAGGTGAGCCGGTGATGGGGTCGCCGGTACCGGCAGCGGGGCTGCTGGTGGCTGCCTCGCTGCGGCTGGTGCTGCTGTCATTTGGTGCATTGCGCCACACTGCGTCGGTTCTTTTGAACGAGCGTTCGGCTCTATACGGGCTGGTTATAGCGGTTGCGGTACTGGCTGTACGCATGGCCGCGCGGCAGCATGGAGCGCATTGGGAGGGCGTGGACCTGCGCCAATGGACGCGCATGGGTGCGGGCGCGGCCCTGCTGGCCACGACGATGATGCTGCTTGCCGGGATTTTTGAGATTCATGCCTACTGGGATGGAACTGCCGGGACTGCCGAGCGCTTCTGGATTTCAGCCTGGGCGACGCTGCTGGGCGTGGGCTTGCTGGTGCTGGGATTTATGCTGCGCTGGGCGTTTCTGCGCTGGCAGGCGCTGGGGCTGTTGACGCTGGCGGTAGGCAAGGTGTTCCTGTTTGATACGAGCCAGTTGAGCCAGGGGTTTCGGATTTTGAGTTTTCTTGGGTTGGGTGTGCTGCTGCTCGGGGTGTCGTTCATCTACCAGCGCGACTTGCTGAACCTGCGCGGGAAAGAGCATGGCTGAGGGGCTGAACCGGGCTGTCGAGATCTAGCCTGTAGCTCTCGAAGCCGGCTGCGCAGCCGGTTAGGGGCTGTGGTGCTCATGCAGTCAGCAGCGGCGGGGGCAGACTTCAGTGGAGTTGTGCCATCCAAGCTCAAATGAGTGCTGATTGGAGCCGCAGGAAGTTTACGGGCATGCTGGCCGGTGGAGTGGCCGCCAGTCGATTTGTGCAGGCTGAGGATACAGGGCAAGTGGAGGTGCTGGCGCTTGAGTCTCATGAGTGGTGCCCGAATAACCAGACGCTTCCCGTGCTGTGGTACCGAGGGGCGATGCCTGCGGGCGGAACGGACCCGGCGGCGCTGTACGAGGAACGGTTCGAGCGGAACGGCTGGCCGCCGCAGTGGCGGAACGGCGTGTACACGTACCATCACTACCACTCGACGGCGCATGAGGTGCTTGGGTTTGCCGCCGGCTCGGCAAGGCTGGTGCTGGGCGGCCCCGGCGGGCGCGAGGTGACGGTGCGAGCCGGAGATGTGTTGCTGCTTCCGACGGGGACGGGGCATTGTGAGTTGGAAAAAAGTGAGGATTTTCTGGTTGTAGGTGCGTATCCGCCGGGGCAGCATTGGGATATCTGCCGGGGTGCGCCGGATGCGGATGCACGGGCGCGCATGGCGGGCTTGCTGTTTCCGCATGTGGACCCGGTGCAGGGGAAAGCGGGTCCGCTGGGGCGGCACTGGCTTAAACAGGCTTAAAGGCGGCTTTCCCGCATAAAGCGCCGGCATGGTGAATCTGCAATGGCCGCATCGGCGGCGGGTCGCACCGGGATGGCACCATGCTTTGCAATCATTTTAAAGGATTTAGAGGGAGAAACACCCACGTCTCACACGCGAGACGTGGGTGTCAGGGCTTCTAGCGTGGCTGCTCAGTGGGCAGCCGGCCGTTGAGGGTTGAGGGTTGAGGGTGGCTGGTAGCGGTTAGCGGCCTTGTTTCTGGTGCTGCGCGCCCGAATGCATGCCTGCTACCGCGGCGCTGACTTTGGCAACGCTGGTGCCGTGGACGCGGATGGCTTCGTGGAGGGTCTCGCCGGAGACGCCCAGGAAGCCGGTCCAGTAGTGGATGTCGGAGGCGATTTTAGGGTTGATCTCGTGCTCGTTGCTGGGGCCTGGATGTACGTTTTCTGCCATGTTTAGGGTGCCTTTCTTTGCTTCAGAACTGTTTGGATGCTAATTGCTATATGGATAGAAGCGGCGGTCTGTGACGCTGGATGAACCTGCACTGCCAGTTAGATCAGCGATCGGATTAGGGATGCTGGAGGGTTTGCAGGAAGTATTTCGTGAGGCTTTGACTGAGCATGTGTCTCCAGATCTGGAGCTGATTTTTGTTGAAAGTGTGGCGGTGAAAACTTGTGTTTTTGGCTTGTTTTTACGTGTATTTCGGTGTGTGCAGATTTTGTGATTTTCGCGCGTGCACTGGGAATGGTGCAGGTTTTCAGTACCTCCGTAATGAAAGGCGCGGGTTGATTTTAGTGTTTTGTAGAGGAGGAAGTCGGGTTTGTTTTCGGACCATACTTGAGAAGTTGTCAAGACCCCGAAAGTAGTACGTCATGAGAATGGATTTTTGATGCGGTACGTTTGGGGGATGGTGGCTGCTCCTGCTTTGAGGAACTTCCCTCTTTCGGGGTGGGACAGGGTAGAGGGTGGGCTTGGTTCAGCAGACTTACTTTTGATGCCAAATGCTGAGGTTGAGCTTGTCGGCGAATTTGATGAACTTGTCGATGCTGAACTTCGAGACTTTTCCATTTAGCAGATTGCTGACATCGGGCTGGTAGATGCCTAAGCGTGAGGCAGACTTGGGTTGATGTACTCGGCTGGGGTTAGGATGCGGGTGCCTTTGTACTCTCCGAAAACTAGGAGGTCTTTGTCTCCGGCTATGAGGAGGTTGGCGGAGGCTAGCAGTGCGCACTCCAGGAACATGTCGTCGGATCGCGGCAGGCCTTTACGGTTCCGTTGAGGTGGACCCGGATGGAGCGGGTCAGGACGGTGGCTAAGGCGTCGCAGGCTCGGTTGGGTTTCCAGCGGAACTTCTCGGTGAGAACACGATGGACCTCGTTCTCCATCTCGGTACAAGTGGCAATGGTGTCCTCGCTCATGGCTTTTTCAATGGCGCGGGTTGGGGTGCTGCCTTGCCTGGCGAAGTGGAGGCCGGAGACCCAGATATTCGTGTTGAGGACCACGATCAAGCCGGCGGAGTCTTTTCGGCGTGGGCTTCAGCACGGACTTCGCGGATGAGGCGGGGAATGTCAGCTTCGGTGTGGCCGTCGGGGTTGCGGGTTTCGACATACGCGCCGATCTCCAGCAGAGTCTTGCGGGCGTCCTGCGCGTGGTAGGCGCGGAAGGCTTCGCAGAACAGCTCGCTCATGGAGCGGCTGTCTCGTTTGGCGAGAGATTCGGCTTTTTTGGCGAGGTCGGACGGGAGACTGATGGTGTAGGTGCGGGAGGTGCGCTGGGTGGGCATGTGGGAAAGGTACTACGGTGTGTGGAATTCCATTACAAAGGGATTTCAAAAGCGAGATATAGGGCACCCACATCCGCTTTAGTGCAAGTATCAAAATACGGTCTAACCGCCATGCTAGAGAGGTCATTTACCTAAATGATGTAGCACTTGATTAAGAATTAGTTTTCCACTATCTAAATGCTATCTTGAGAGTAACACTATGGTATGTTGACTGTAGTATAGATAATTTTTACTTCTAGTAGGAGTGACTGCCTGATTATGAATGTAAAGACGGTTCGATCAATAAATGCACACTTTTTAGCTAAATGTGTAGAGTTTCTACCAATATTCCTCAACTCTCTGGGAAAGCATAAGTTCGAAAGAAGAGCTGTTCTAGGTATATTCCTTATTCTATTTTATGGGAACGATCTACATAGCTTAGCACAAAATTCACCAGGCCCGCCTATTGCACCCGTTATTCAAAATCAAATGCCTTTCCCTACTCAGCTCAAAAAAACAGTGGTTTTCGTACAAGCAAATTGCCTTAAAGAACCTAGCCTTGATGAATTATCAAAGATGACATTGAAGGAACAAGCTAAATGGAAGCCAGAAGTGCTTGCAAACACTAGTTTAGATGATCTGAGAAAACTACCTGCCAACCCGTATTCTGGAACTGGATTTATAGTGTCTGTTCCAGATGATAGGTTAGGCAAAAATCACGTTTTTACATATTTAATTACTAATCGGCACGTGGCACAGCCAGGAAGCGAAAGCGGTAAACCATGCAGGGTCACTGATTATATTCTTCTGCTCAATCGAAAAGGAAAGTCGCCTAATGCATCTCTGACGCTTGGAAGAGTTCCTATTGCCCTAAATGACTGGACATATCCTAAAGATGAATCCGTAGATTTGGCAGCAGTACAATTCGTCGCTCCTGTTGAAGAATGGGATTATAAAATGATTCCGACGAATGTTTTTGCAACTCAAAAGATGATTGACCAAGGCACGATCGTTGAAGGCGAACCAGTCCTTTTTTCTGGCCTCTTTATACAGTATGAAGGACAAGGGAGAGTTGAGCCAGTGGTGCGATCTGGAACAATAGCTATGCTTTCAGATGAGCTCATCACGACAACTCTTAACAAGCCAGGGCATGTATTTTTAACAGATGCCCATGTGTTCGGAGGTAATAGTGGGTCGCCAATGATGGTCGACACAACGAAGTTTACGAACGAGGTCGGGTACGATTATAAGCTTCTTGGTGTCGTCAGTGGAGAGGTTTTCGAGACTAAAGAACTAACACTACAAACAACAACATCCTTCAATTTACAGGACACTGCTAATAGCGGCGTGTCAATGGTTGTACCTGCACCGGAAGTGCTGAAGCTCCTTATGCAGCCAGAACTTGTTAAAGAACGAGATACCCAGGTACTTGCTGCTCAGGTTAAACGCTGACCATTGGACTTACATTTCAGGAAAATAGCAAACTTTGTTTAGACTACGTCCACAAGCACGTGGTTCAAGAATTAGACCGGTTTAGAAGTTGTAATTAACTGAACTAAACTAAAGTCGCATTTTATAGAAGTTAATGAGGCGAGTGACGCAGCCATGCTCATACCCATGCGGAAGGTTTAGGAGGCTGCGAGACTGAACGTTCTAGCCTGTTTTAGATGAGAGTGCTGTTCAATTAATTGCTAGTGATTTAGCCGTTAACGGTCGTGCTAAGACTTCAATGACGGCTTGGGATTTTGGCGATAACGGTATGTAGGCATGGGCAGAGGCTTCGGGAACGCGGCAGCTGGATTCTCAGTGGCGGATGGCATCGACGAAGAGGCCGAAGGTGGCGACAATTTATCTTGGCCCAAGGGAAGCTTCTTGCGGATGATGCGGAAATCGATGGAGTCGGGCAGGGTGACTTTGTAGCCTTTGCGCTCGCCCTCCATGTAGGTACGGGCTTCGGACAGGCCTTGTGCCATTTCTTCGAATAGTTTGCTCATGGGCTTACCTCCTAGGTTGGCGGCTAAGGAACTCTGGGGCTTATTTTAGGACGGAAGGCTGAAGGCGAAAAGCAGATCCTTCGCTTCGCTCAGGATGACCCCTTTTTGATGGTCGGGGACGTGTTGGGGCGGGGACGTGTGAGGGGCTGGATCGCGTAGGCTGGCGGGATGAGTGATCGGCTGTTTTGTACATATATTGTCGCTAGCCGGAGCAGGGTGTTGTATGTCGGGGTAACTGGGGATTTGCGGCGGCGGATGGTGGAGCATCGGGAAGGTAAGGGGACGGGGTTTGTGGGGCGGTATCGGTGTGACCGGTTGGTTTGGGTTGAGGTGCATGCGGATGCTGGGGCGGCAATGGTGCGGGAGAAGGAATTGAAGGGGTGGACTCGGGGGAGGAAGGTTGCTTTGATTGAGGAAGGGAATCGGACTTGGGTGGATTTGAGTCTGGAGATGTTTGGGTGGGAGTGACGGGGTAAAGGGCGAAAAGCAGATCCTTCGCTTCGCTCAGGATGACCCTTTTTCTCCGAGGGAATGAAGAAGAGTTGGGATGACCCTTTTCTCCAAGGGAATGAAGAAAAGTTAGGATGACCCTTTTCTCAAAGGGAATGAAGAAGAGCTGGGATGACCCTTTTCTCAAAGTGGATAAAGAAGAGCTGGTCTAACTCCAATGTTGTTTCTCCATGGAGTAGGTTCCTGCCGCTATGCGGTTTTAGCAATTGTGCTTTGCTGCTGTTTCTAGAAACAAAGCACAACTGCTTTAGCGGAGGGCTTCGTCGGATTCGTTGAGCCAGGTGGCGGATTTTAGGAGTTCTCGGGGTTTGGAGCCTTCGGGGGGGCCTACTAGGCCGTCGCGTTCCATTAGGTCGATGAGGTGGGCGGCTCGGCCGTAGCCTATGCGCATTCTTCGTTGCAGGAGCGAGGTAGAGGCTTTGCCGAATTCGAAGACCAGGCGGACGGCGTCGTCGAAGAGGGGGTCGTTTTCTTCGCCGGTGGGGGTGGAGCTGTCACCGTCGATGTCGCGGCCGTTGGCGTCTTTGGGGGCTTCGAGGAAGGCTTCTACGTAGTTGGCTTCGCCCTGGGCTTTCCAGAAGGCTACTACGCCCGAGATTTCAGTTTCGGTGACGAAGGGGGCGTGGACTCTTTGGAGGCGGCTCGTGCCGGGGGGGAGGAAGAGCATGTCGCCTCGGCCCAGCAGGGATTCGGCACCGTTGGCGTCGAGGATGGTGCGGGAGTCTACTTTTGTCGATAGGCGGAAGGACATGCGGGTGGGGACGTTGGCTTTGATCAGGCCGGTGATGACGTCTACCGAGGGGCGCTGAGTGGCCAGGACCAGGTGGATGCCTACGGCGCGGGCCATCTGGGCGAGGCGGGTGATGGCTTCTTCTACGTTGGACTTGTCGAGGATCATGAGGTCGGCGAGCTCGTCGATGATGATCATGATGTAGGGGAGGGGGCGTTCTTCTACTCCCTGCTCGTCCCATAGTGTCGGCTCGATGTCGAAGAGGCGGTTGTACTGGTCGAGGTTGCGGACGGAGCGGGAGGCGAGGAGCTTGAGGCGGCGCTCCATTTCGCGGACGGCGTTTTTAAGGGCGTTGGCGGCTAGTTTGGGCTCGGTGATGATGGGGGTGAAGAGGTGGGGGACGCCCTCGTACATACCCAGTTCGACGCGCTTGGGATCGACTAATATGAGGCGGACTTGCTCGGGAGTGGCCTTGTAGAGGACGGACATGATCATGGCGTTGATGGCTACCGACTTGCCGGAGCCGGTGGAGCCGGCGATTAAGACGTGGGGCATGGTGGCGAGGTCGGCGACCACGGTGCGGCCGTTGATGTCTTTGCCCATGGCCATGGTGATTTTGGATTTGGAGTGGGCAAAGTGTTCGGACTCGATGATGTCGCGGAGCCAGATGGTTTCGCGCTCGGCGTTGGGGACCTGGATGCCGACGGTGGATTTGCCGGCCATGCGCTCGATGAGGATGGATTCGGCGGCCATGGCGAGGGCGAGGTCGTCGGAGAGGCCGGTGATGCGGGAGTATTTGACGCCGGCGTCGGGGCGGAACTCAAAGGTGGTGACAACGGGGCCGGGATTGATCTGGGTGACCTGGCCGCCGACGCCGAACTCCCCGCATTTTTCTACCACTAGCTGGGCTTCCTGTTTTAAGGCGTCCTGGCGGACTTCGTGAGATTCGTCAGAGCGGTGGAGCAGGGTGGTGGGGGGGAGTTTGTAGACGCTTTCGTAGCCGGGGACGGAGCGGGCGGTCATGGTGACGGGGCGCTGGTTGGCGTCGGCGCGGGGGGTGAAAGCGATGGCGTTGGCTGGAGAGTCGGGGCGGGTGGAGGTAGGGTTTGGGGTGGGGCTTTGGGATTCCTCCCACACCTGGACGCGGTGTTGTGGAGCAGGCGGGGCGTCGCTTGCTTGCTCCCATACCTGGACTTTGTGCTGCGGGGCGGGTGTTTGCGCCGGGTTGGGGACGAGGTGGGGGCGCGGGGTTGGAGTTGTCGTGGCTGCGGGAGCTTCGTTCAGGGTGGAAAACTCGTTCTCGTCCCAGGCTGTGCCCATGGTGCGGGTGCTGTTCTGGCCGCCGGCAGGGCTGCTGTTGCGGCGGGTGGGCTGGTCTGGTGTGGGCTGAAAGTTGGGGAGGGCTGCGCCTGGGGGGAACTGGTGCGGGCTATCCATGGATGGGACGGAGTTGCTGTTTGTTTCGTTTAGCTCGTCCAGCAGGTTTTGTTCGTCGAGAGCTTGCTGCTGTTTGGCAAGAGTGCGGGCTTCGCGCTGCTCTGCCTTATGGTGGGCGCGGCGCATGCGCCAGTTGACCCAGCGGTCGCGCCAGGAGGCGAGGAAGGCGAAGCGGACCAGCAGCCATCCTCGAATGTTGAAGACGCTAAAGGTGGTGAGAAGGTAGAGTGCGACGGCGGCGAGGAACAGCAGGATGGCGCAGGCGCCGGGAGTGTTGACGTAGGAGACGAGCGAGTCGAGCAGCAGGGTGCCTGTGACGCCGCCTACCGGGATGGTACGGAAGATTTGGAGGTGGCCGGGCAGGAGGGCGAACAGGGCCGGGGTGACCAGGACGGCGAGCAGAAGGCCGGCCAGCTTGATCCAGAGCTTGCTGCCGGGGGTGCGTCGAGGGCGCATGGAGCCGATGGCGAGCGCGCCGAGCAGCAGCGGGAGGGCGAAGGCGGCTGCACCCTCAAGCTGGAGCAGAAGGTCGCTGGTGGAGGCACCGACGCGGCCTGTCCAGTTATGAATGGATTGCGCGCCCGCGGTGTCAAGCGAGGGGTCGGACGGGCGGTAGGAGACCAGCGCAAGTAGGAGCAGGACGGCGGCGAGCAGCAGGAGCAGGCCGCCCAGCTCATGGAGGCGGCGGTGGCGGGCAGGCCCGGCTTGCGGGGTGGAGATGCCTGAGAGTCCCAGGCTGAGTGGGTTCTGCATGGTTTCCCGATTGCGGGGGCGCGGAGCGGCGTGATCTTTTTAAGATTGGGTAGAGCAGCCGGTGGCCAGAGCGTTTTTAGTATGGCAGGGATTGGGGGTGGGGGAGCGGGGCAATTTGTGGGGGATGGGGTGGGGAATAGGGTGAGTTACTGGGGCGTGGGTGGGGGTAAAGGCGGAAAGCAGATCCTTCGCTTCGCTCAGGATGACCCTTGTTTAGGGGTGGTTTTTGTTTAAGAAAGCTTCTGTTTAGTGGTGACTTCTAGTTAGGGATGAGTTTTATTTAAAAGTAACTTACGGTTAAGGGAAACTTCTGTTTAAAGATAGTTTCCAGTTAGGGGCAACTTTTGTTTAGGGGGGACTTCTGTTTAGAGATGGTTTCTGTTTAAGGGCGGCTTCTATTTAGGGGTGGCTTCTATTTAGGGTTGTTCCTCAAAGGTGCGTTAAGGAGTTAGAGTTTAAATGCTAAATGGGAGTGCTTGTAGTT
>CAXSFX010000083.1:0-17237 GCA_964236655.1 uncultured Acidobacteriaceae bacterium
TACGTTTGCGGCTTGAGCGAGATGGTCCATGCCACGCGCGACCGCTTGCGAAGCCTGGGCTGGCACCGCAAGCAGGTGGTGCAGGAACGCTTCAACTGACAGCCGGTTCTTTAGCGTTTGACCTTGGAAAAGAACATTCCAGCCGCAAAGAAGAGTACCGAGACAGCCAAGGCGCCCAGCGTGCGGCTCCGCACATGAAACCGGAGCGAGAGTGCCGCCACCACCAGCCATACTGCCGCCCCCAGAAACCAGATTCCGTAGTTCCATACCCGCATTCCTCCTTGATGCCATGCCGAGGCAAGGCTGCGCAAGAGGGTAGGCGCAACCGGCAGCGAGCCGGCGCAAATCACCGCGCAAGTGCGGTACACTAAGGTAGTGCGGCAGTCCTGCCGCGCATACGCAGGCGCGTAGCTCAGTTGGTTAGAGCGCTACCTTGACACGGTAGAGGTCGCTGGTTCGAATCCAGTCGTGCCTACCATTCCTATAACAAGTAAATTGTTCAGGATGTGGTTAGCAGTAGCCACAAGCGGCGACTGCTTACTCCCCGGCCTTAAACCGATATACCCGGCATGTGTTTCTACCAGCCAATCTCCCCGCCGTTCTCAAGGAACTTCGCTGTGACAGGCGGGTTGAGAAGAGCTACCCGAACGATCTCGGCGGCACCTTCTTCCACGGTCTGCAGGCCCCTGTTCCCGTTCAAGTCGGTGGCTGTGTAACCTGGGTTGACCGAGTTCACGGCGATGCTCCCGTTGCGGAACTCGTAGGCCAGTTGCACAGTAAACATGTTGAGCGCAGCCTTTGAGGCGCAGTAGGCAAGCACCTTTATCGGGGCAAACTTCCAGTTCGGGTCGTTCTGCAGGCTTATGGAACCGAGTTCGCTGGTGACGTTGATGATCTGGGCTTTCCCTGCCTCTTGAAGGAGCGGCAGCATGGCTTGCGTAACCGCGACGGCACCCACATAGTTGGTGCGCATGACGGTTTCCAGGGCTTCGAGGTTGACTTTGCTCGGCGGGCCGTCGCTTTTACTCGCGATGCCTGCGTTGTTGATGAGAAGGTCGAGTCTGCCGAACCGCTTGCGAACGATCTCTGCCGCGGCCCCCGCGGTCTCGTGTGCGTTGAGATCAAGGTGAATGAAGTGCACATCGAGACCTTCCGCCTGGAGTGTTGCAACAGCCTGGCTGCCTAACTCCTCGTCGCGCGCGGTAGCAAACACCGTCCAGCCGGCCTTGGCAATCTGTCGAGCAACTTCAAAGCCGATGCCCTTGTTGGCTCCCGTAATGAGGGCTATTTTCTTTGCTTCCTGCATGTTTTCTCCCAAAATCGACTGTTACCAGTGATAACACGGAGTTGTTGCGGATTTTTCGTTTCTCATTCTGCACGCGAGGCCCCTCCCGGCCTTTAACTTGTGTAATCCAGGAACAACACGAGTACGCCGAATGCGGCGATCATTGCTGCTGAAATCGACGCTAATCTGCCGTTTTTGCCTGCTTTCGCCGACACCTCTATCGCTGCACGCCAGTACATGGCCGCGCCTACGATAACGAGAGCAAGTTCTACGCACGCCGCCGCTCGCGGATAATTCCACAATCCCAAGCCGAAATCTGGAAGGTTGCCCAGGTTGCCGGGGAGCACGGGCAGGTCGGGGCGATGGACGACCAGGTCAAGCACCCAGTGCGACGCGCTGACCAGTGCGATGACGAGTGCAACTCGCTTACCCAGCTTAGGCAGAAACATCGCCCCCAGGGCTGCGGACAGCGCCACCATGCCGACAATCGAGTGCGTGTAGTTTGCATGAATGATCATGCTGCCATATCCCTCGTGCCGTGTAGTCGGCTGCACGGTTTCAAGGTGAGCCGCGAACAACGGAATGAAGATGACATCCAGCCAAACAGTCGCCAGCATCAGCGCCCAGAGAGGCGTGGATCGCTCACGAGATTTGACGATTGCGGCGAAACCAAAGTGTCCGGCGATCATTCAGCCACCTCCTGATGTCTCGCAGAGGGCCAGGGAAGGCGACGATCCACCAGCCCCGCTACTACAACGAACAGAACAACTCCGGCGATAAATGCCATATTTACTCTCCTTTAGATCGTGTTGAATGCAACAATCCACTGCATAACTTACAGCGTAAGCCTGGAACTGCAAGCTGTCAAGGCTTACTATGTAAGCAATGGCTCACCCTAAACTCCTTTCGCCGGCCGACATCCTGAAAACGGCGTTTCACCTGGTAGAACATGGAGACGCCGACGGGCTCTCGCTGCGAGCCGTTGCATCAGTGCTCGGCGTCAAGGCACCCAGCTTGTATCGCTACTACCCAGACAAGGAAGCGCTGGAAGTAGCAGTCGCCGAGGAGATATTGAACGTCATGCTGGGCGAGTTCCGGGCCGCGGCCGCAACCGGGGACCCGGACGGCAGATTCCGAGCAACGGCAGACGCCTACCTGCGCTTTGCACGCGAACGGTTTCCGCTCTACGCGTTCGTCATGCAAAATCGCCGTCTCTTAACGTATGGCTCAACAGCGGGCAAGGCAGTCTGGAACTTCCTGCTGGAGGCTGCCAGCGGCGTCTCGGGACGGCCGGACGACACCGCGGCTGCCGTCGCTACGTGGTCTTTCCTGCACGGCTACGCCACGCTTGAACACTCCGGCGCGTTCGGGGCATCCGGACCGCAAGGTGGACTGGAGCTGGGCCTGGAAGCCTTTTTGAGCAACTTTCGCAGTCGCGCCAGGCAAGTTCAGAACGGGCATCCGAAGCAAATAACGGACGTTCGGCGACGGAAAAAACCGTAAGCGGCGATGGAAATCACGGTGCCGGTGCCTCAAGGGATTTCGCAATGGCGCGCTCTGCCAATGGGGCCATGATCGCGTAGCCTGCGGCATTCGGATGGACGGCCTTGTCTGTCGCAAGCTCCGGCCGCATGCCACCTTCACTATTGGCCATGGCTGGGTAGTAATTCAAAAATGTGGCGTGCTGGTTGTGGGCAAAATTCTCCAGCCATGCATTCAGTGCTCGAACTTCCTGGGCAGGAGCAAGGCCGGGACGCCACGGAAAGTAGCTGGCAGGCAAAACGGAACTCAGGACCACGCGCACGTGATCTGCTTTCGCAAGGGCGACCATAGACCGGAAGTTGTCCTCGATGGTTTCCAGGGACTCGAAGCCGTTATTGCCTGCAATGTCATTGATACCGGCCAGAATGACCACGGCAGCCGGGTGCAGATGGAGAACGTCCTGTTGGAATCGAACCAGCATCTGGGGAGTTGTTTGTCCACTGATTCCGCGGTTTATGTACGGTTTGCCGGGGAAGAACTCTCCGGCGCGGCGGCCCCAGAAATCAGTAATGGAGTCGCCCATGAAAACGACCCGGCGCTCCCCCGCAGCGGGAGCCGGCACCTTTGCATTTTCATCTCGGTAGTGGGCAAGGTCCGGCCAGTCCTGCGATTTTTGGCTGGCCTGCTGAGCAGGGGTGCCCGGTGACGGCGAGGCAGCACCAGGCACTTGCGCGAAGACGGGGGCAGCAAGTGACAAAAACGAAACGGTGCAAAGCAAAGTAAACCGCATGGAGTCCTCCTGTGAAAGAGTTCAAGGTGAAAGAGTTCAAGCTGAAAGAGTTCAAGCCACTGTACGCTACACTCAGCTCATCTTGAAGAAGCAACAAATCCGCCCTGACAGTTACGCTTTCGGTAAGCAGCGACGCGAGCAGTTCCCTCAAACCGAGCTTGCGAAGTGGAACCCGGCTCTCCGCACCCAGGGGCCCATGGAGCTGCTGCATCAGGGGAACGCCGAGCGGCTTCCATCCCTTGTCGGACTCAAGTATCAGCGCATGTCCATGTCGGCATTTGTATATTTTCGCGGCGCAGCCGGGGTCATGGCGTGCGACCTGGCGCTTGCCGCAAACTCCGGGGTTGTGACGCAGCTTTGCGGGGATGCCCATGTGCAGAACCTGGGCTCCTATGCCGGCCTGGACAATCGCCTGACCTTCGACATCAACGATTTCGACGAAACGATGCGCGGCCCGTTCGAGTGGGATGTCAAGCGCATGGCCGCAAGCATCCTGCTGGCCGGCCGTGATGCAAAGCTGAAAAAGAGCAGCTGCATCGAGGCTGCCGAGAGCTTTCTAAATGCCTACTGCGGGCTGGTGCAAGAGCTGTCTCTTTTGCCCATACTGGAAGCGGCTCGCTACCAGGTGCATCGGCTTACCGGTGTTGCGCCCATCTCAAAGGTGCTGCGCAAGGCGGAGCGAGCCACCCCGGTCCATGCACGGGAGCGCCTGATGGAACAGACAAAGAAAGGTTTCCAGTTCAGGACCGAGCCTCCCGTGCTTCACCGGGTCATGGGGGAGGAACGCGAAGCGGTTCTAGGCGCTTTACCGGAGTACATGGAAAGCCTGTCCCCGGAGTGCCGCCACCTCTTTCGGCAGTTCACAGCGCGCGATGTAGGCTTCAAGGTTGTGGGAACCGGCTCGATCGGCCTGCGAGACTACTGCGTCTACATGGAAGGCAATGGAAGCGACGATCCGCTCCTGCTGCAGATCAAGCAGGAAGCGACGTCTGTGTATGCACCGTACCTCGCAGAGACGGCGACTGCGCTGCCCGGCAACCAGGGGCAGCGGGTGGTAGAAGGGCAGCGCGCCATGCAGTTGCAATCCGATCCGCTGCTCGGCTGGACCGCACTGCAAGGGCAGGGCTACCTGGTGCGGCAGCTGAACGACCACAAAGCCGCCATCGACACCGCCGAATTGAACGGAGCAGGGCTCGAAGAGTATGGAACGGTCTGCGGGGAGATGCTGGCACGCGGCCATGCGCGCGCAGGCGACGCACACATGCTTGCCGGGTACATTGGTGATGGAAAGCAATTTATCGCGGCCATACTCGCCTTTGCTGAAGGCTATGTCGATCAAACGGTGAGCGATTGGGAGCACTTCATCCTGCAGCTGAAGCGTTTATAGCTCCACGCATCTGCGGTACCTGCCGCAACCAACCTAATCGACCAATTTAATTCTCCCAATTGGGAGCAACCGCGCTCGTTCCCTTGACGCCGCTTGATAAACGAAAGAAGACATGGGCAATCGACTCTCTCCGCAAACCCTGCTGCTGATTTTCATTGTGATAGCAGTCATTTTTGTACTCTGGCGGTCGCAGCAGCAACAGCCTCCCCCGGAACGTCGCTACGAGCACTCGCGCTCTTACGAGGGCCGCGAGCCGCATCGGCATGAGGAAGGCCGCGAGTCGGGCCGTCGGGAACGCGGCGGAGGCGACAGCGAGGAAGCGCAATCCTGCGACGTGAACGGCATTACCTGCAGCTCGGAGTACCTGGCGGCATGGCAACAGCCGGAGCAGGGCGGCTGCAACGTGGGCACACGTAACGGCTACCCGATGCCCGACCCTCACTGCACCCCGGGCGGCATCGATACCTCCGTCACCGTCGAGGTACTGCGTAACCCGGACTGGAGAACGCGCTGCATCCGCAACTGCGAATCGAGTGAGGCGCAAAAGCACATTACCTACGGCTGGTACAACGCGCACAAGCCCAAAATCAATTCTGAGGAGAACCAGGTTTGCGAACTGGACCACCTGGTACCGCTGGAGCTTGGCGGTGCAGACGGGCTAGGCAACATATGGCCTGAGTGCGGCCCCGATGACACCGTGTTGAAGGAACGTTACTTCAAGATCAAGGACCGCGTGGAAAACTACCTGGCTGAGGAAGTGAAGCAGGGGCACATACCGCTCGCGGCTGCGCAGCGCGGCATTGCCGAGGATTGGACCCAGTTTCTACCTGCGGCGAACCAGTACTGTGCATCCGGTGGGCATTGCGGGTAGCAGGAATTGCAAGGGTTGAGAAAACAACCGAGAAAACAACCTTGATGCAAGCTTGTATGACGAAGCTTTTGCTTTTGCTCGCAATGCTGCTTGCTTGCACCGGCAGTTCCCCGGCAAGCCGCACACTTGTCGACGAGCTGGGCCGCAGGGTCCAGGTGCCGGACCATCCGCACCGCGTGATCTGCCTTGCACCGAGCGTAACGGATACCGTATTCGCGCTCGGGGCGGGCGCAGATGTGGCGGCTATCAGCAGCTTTACCAAGTACCCGGCAGCGGCGTTGCGTAAGCCGAGCGTCGGTGACACGCTTCAACCGTCGATTGAGACCATCCTCAGCCTGCATCCGGACCTCGTCATCGGCATGCAAACCGAAGGCCAATCCGCCTCGGCCGGGCAGCTCACACGGCTTGGGATTCCGGTATTTCTAGTCGATCCCAAAGGCTTGGCAGGCATTCTCAAATCGGTACGCAGCATCGGCCATGCGCTCAACCGTGACCCGCAAGCCGCCGCACTGGTGGCGAGCTTGCAGGCTCGTATCGACGCAGTACGTGCCCGGGTAAGCGGCAAGCCCGCACCCCGTGTATTTACACCCATCTGGTACGACCCCATCATCACCGTCGGCAAGCATGCCTTCATCACGGAGATCATTGAAGCAGCAGGCGGTCGCTCCATCACAGACGACCTGCAAGCCGACTGGCCGCAAATCAGCATGGAGCTGGTGATCGCCCGCGCTCCGCAGGCACTGCTGCTGATCCGCGACAGCAAGGTCACGCTTGATGTCCTGAAGGCGCGTCCCGGCTGGAGCGGTTTGCCTGCCGTGCAGGCGAAGCGTGCCTTCTACGTCGATGACCGCATGGAACTGCCCAGTCCTGCGGCAATCGACGCGCTGGAGGAGCTTGCCCGACAGTTTCATCCCTGACGCTTGTTTGTGCCTGCCGTATCGATGCGCCCGGTTCGCTATCCTTGCCATGCTGCCCGATCTGCATTCGGTGCTGCATTCCATTCAGCATTTTGTTCAGCATTTTGTTAAAGGAGGAAAGCTGTGGCGGCTCACGGAACCGATCCTGCGCTTGTGGGTACCCATGCTTTCCGGCGTCGGTTCCCGGTAGTCGCCTTGCTCTGTACAGCCCTTGCGTGCGCCGTGCTGCTATCGCTTGCCGTGGGCGCGGTACCCCTTACATTTGGAGCACTTACAGACACACAGCGCGTCATCCTGTTTGAGCTGCGGCTGCCGCGCATCCTGGCCTCGGCCATCATCGGAGCCGCGCTCTCTGTCTCCGGGCTACTGTTCCAGGGGCTCTTCCGCAACCCCATGGCTGACCCGTATGTCATCGGCTCCTCGGGCGGAGCGGTGCTGGGGGCGGCTACCGGCATCTTCTTCTTCTCGCAAGTGTCGTTCCTAGGCTTCAGCGCGACAGAGGTTCTTGCCTTTGCCGGTTCGGTCGCTACCATGGCGCTGGTGTACTCGCTGGCGCGTTCTCGCGGACGCACGGAGATTGTCACACTGCTGCTCGCGGGCTTCGCCGTGAGCACCATTCTTGGAAATACAACCTACCTGTTTGAAGTTACCGGTAGCGGTTCAGGCACCCGGATTCTGCTCTCCTGGCTGCGCGGTGTCGTCGGCACCCCGAGCCGACCCCAGCTTGCCGTGGCGGCTGCCATGCTGGCGGCAGGCATTGCAGCCTCGGTGCCGCTGATGCGCCAACTCAACACATTGGCGCTGGGTGAGGAGTACGCTCAGCAGCTTGGCCTGCACGTAGAAGGCACCCGGGTCGCCATCATCCTGACCGGTTCCCTGCTCACCGCCGTTGCCGTTTCACTTGGCGGACTTATCCCCTTTGCCGGGCTCATTGTGCCGCATATCGCGCGGCTGCTGCTGGGCGCTGACAACACGCGGCTGCTACCCGCTGCGGCGCTTGGCGGAGCGCTTTTTATGGTGTTATCTGACACGCTGGCGCGCACGCTCCTGGCTCCGTCAGAGCTGCCCGTAGGCGTGCTGATGGCGCTGTTGGGCGGCCCCTTCTTTCTGTACCTGCTGCGCAAATCGCAGCGAAGCTACGGCCTATGAGCGAGCCGCTGCTTGCCTTTCAAAATGTCAGCTTCGGCTACGGCGAGCGCATGCTTTTCGACAGCACCAGCTTTGAGCTCGCCCAGGATGCTTTTGCCGCGCTTATCGGTCCGAACGGTGTAGGCAAAACGACGTTGCTGCGCCTTGCCTCGGGCGTGCTCAAACCGCGCTCGGGCATGGTCCTGCTGCGCGGTCAACCGCTTGCCGCGCTCGGCATCAAGAAGGCGGCCCGGGTTATCGCAGCCGTGCCGCAGCAGCTTGAAGTGCCCTTCCGGTACACGGTGGAGCAGGTAGTGGAGCAGGGTCGTACACCGTACCTCAGCCCCCTGCGCGGGTTATCCCGTGCGGACCGTGCGGCGGTAGACCGGGCGCTGGACCGCACCGGCTTGAGCGGCTTTCGCCATCGCATCTTCAACGAGCTAAGCGGCGGCGAGCGCCAGCGAGTCAAGATCGCCCTCGGGTTGGCGCAGGAGCCCGCCTTGCTGCTGCTCGATGAGCCTGCGCAGAACCTTGACATAGGTCGCCAGGCCGAGCTGCTGGATCTGCTCGGTACCCTGCGCGGCGAGGGCATTGCGATCCTCGCCTCCATGCACGATCTGCACCTCATCAACGACTTTGCGAGAGTGCTGCTGCTGAGCCCCGGCAAGCCCCTGCAAAGCGGCACCCCGCATGAAATGCTGCACCCGGACCTGCTGGCCGAAGCGTTTGCCTGCGACCCGGAGCGACACCCGCTGCTTCGCGCGCGCTCTACCCTGTACCGGATGAACAGAGGGGGACAAATAAGCTGATAAGCTCCCTAAGCACTCACAGGGGGGTACAAGACGCTCGCAATCCGCATCGTAGGAAGCCTATGAGCATTGCAACCAAGCAGGGCGACAGCGGCCAGACCAGCCTGATCGGCGGCATCCGTGTTTCAAAAGCCGACCTTCGTGTCGAGGCCTACGGCTCGGTCGATGAGCTGAACGCTTTTCTCGGTTTTGCACGCAGCCTCTGCACGCACGCGGAGGTCGCCGGCTGGACGGAGACCATTCAGCGCACCCTGTTCCGCGTCGGCTCCGCGCTGGCTACGCCCCGGCAGATCAAGTCGGCACCGCCCATCATGCTGCCGGAGGATGTCGAGTTTCTTACCGGGCTGGTCTACAAGATTGAGGCGGTGGAAGGCATCCTCTCCGATTGGTCGCTGCCCGGCGCGCACCGTGAATCTGCCGCTTACGAGATGTGCCGCACCATATGCCGCCGAGCCGAGCGGATCGCCGTGCGCTTTGCCGAGGCGGGCGAACCGGTTGCGCCCGAAGTGCTGGCCTACCTCAACCGGCTTTCCGATGTGCTGTGGCTCTTTGGACGGCTCATCGAGCACACGGCAGGCATCGATGCCCGGCTGCGCGAGGCAGGACAGGGCGGGTCCAGCTGGTCGCGGGCCTGGTAGGAGCAATCTCTAAGCGCGAGAGCGGATGACCACGGCGCTCCCCGGTGGAACGGGCACATCACCCGCCACCGGCTCAAGTCTCCCCGGGGTCCATTCACCGCTCGCAGCCACTGCCGCGCCGCCGAACGTGACACCGGTTTTGCTGTCGAGCGAAGGTCCGGTTAGACGCAAGGCTGTCGCACCGTGCATGTGCAACCCTGCCAGGGACACGCGCGCCCCTGCATCCATTGACTTGTTGATGAGCACAACGCTTTGCACGCGCTCACCGCTGCCGAGCGCATAGGCCGTTACCTCGCTACCGCCGCCGAGAGGCTTCACAGCAAACACGCTTGAAACTCCGGCAACTGCTGCGGCAAAGGCGAGCATGCCGTAGTACGGCGCGCCCGCCGTGTTGTGGCCCGCACCATCATCCTGCACCGGCGAGTACGGACTGATAAAGCCGAGCTGGTTCACGCCGGTCTCGATGTTGAGGCCAGCGCATCCGTACTGCGCCAGCAACAGCATGTAGTCGAGCGTCCAGAGCGCGCCGGCCAGGGTGTCGCTCACGCCGGGGCGGCCTCCCCCATAAAAGGAGTTGGTCTCGCACATGCGCCAGGGAATGCCGCTCTTGCGCGAGGCTTCCCGCAGCTGGACCAGGTTGCTTTTCAGGTCTTCATCCGGCTGCAAAAGCTGCGCAGCCGTGCCCAGCTTCTGGTCGCCGCGGTAGTAGTGGGTAGTCAATAACTGCACATCGACAGGAATATGGGCATGGGCATCGGCGGCCATGCGCTCTACCCATTCCACCGATGCCGCCGTGTCGGGAGCGGCAAAGCGCAAGCCTGGAACAGCTGCCAGCATCGCCGTGCGCCAGCGAGCGTACTCCGCGCGATAGGTGTCATAGCTGTACGGAGGCGGACGCAGCGGTGCCGTGCCGTGGCCGTAGTTTTCCACCTCGTTGCCAAGCTCAATGGCCAGCAGCTTCGGTCCAAGAATCCGCGATATATCGCGCGCTTCGGAAATTGCCTCCTCCAGAGAGCCGCGTCCGAAGTTCACACTCCAGATGGCGCTCCAGCCGGTCGCGTCCAGAAAGCCGCGCAACTGCCGCAAACCCCCGCCCGTAACTACCGTATGCTTCGCCTCGGCGGCAAACTCGCCGTCAGGCACGTAGCCGGTGAAGTCGGCGACGATGCCGCCGAACCGCAGCACACCGCCCGGACCGAGATTGCGCAGCAGCCGCACGTAGGGCTCGTTGCGGGTGCTCAGCAGACCAAGCCGCGCTGCGGAGGACATCTCGTAGCCGAGACCGGTGAAGTTGGCCGGAAGGATCGTAATCGGTTTTCCGAATATGACTTGCAGCGGGAACGCGGCTTCCCTATCGGCAAGAGCGCGCACCGGGCTCGCCCATCCCGCTGCTGCGGACGCGGCCAGGAACTGCAACAGGGTACGGCGGCTCGGCATCGCTCATCCCTCGCTAAAACCTTCGGTTGCAGTGTATACGGGTTCGCGGTGAGGAACCGCTTGCAGGCAGTTTCCACTTCCCGCTAGCGAAAGCTGTCAACGTTTCGCTATGCTGGGCGAGCTCTCAAGTTGCCGGAAATTGCTGTGAGGTCCCATGCGTCTGCGCACCCTGCTACTGCTTGTTCCGCTTGCCCTGCCGTGCGCCTACGCGCAAACCACGCTTTCCATTGACGCCGGTACCGCAAAAGCAAAAAGCAGCCCTACGCTGTACGGCCTGATGACTGAAGAGATCAACTACTCCTATGACGGCGGCCTATACGCGGAGCTGATCCGCAACCGCACGCCGCAACCGGCGTGGGATGGCGCGGAGCACTGGTCGCTGGTGCAGCGCGGAAGCTCCGAAGCCGTTATGTCGATTGACAAGGCTAGTGGCCCGAGCGCGGCGATCACGGCCGGCATCAAGCTTGCGGTGAAGCAGGCTGCTGCGGGCAGTCCGGCTGGAATCGAAAACGAAGGCTACTGGGGCATCCCCCTGCGACCGCAAACCACCTACAAGGCTTCGTTCTACGCCAGGGCCGGCAAGCCGGGTGCAACTATCACCGTCACGCTTTTGAGCGATGACACCGGCAAGCCTGTGGCCGAGCAGGTGGTTACGGGCGTGGGCACGGAGTGGAAGCAGTACAGCGCGACCTTGCAGACCGGGGCCATTACGGCCTCCTCGCGCTATCATTTCGTCTTATCTGTCACTGAGCCCGGCACCTACTGGGTCACGCTCGCATCACTGTTTCCGCCGACGTACCATGACCGTGTGAACGGTAATCGCGCGGACCTGATGGACAAGCTGGCCGCCATGCACCCGGCCTTCCTGCGGCTACCCGGCGGCAACTACCTGGAGGGTGACCGGATCGCCGACCGCTACCCCTGGAAGCAGACCATCGGTCCGCTGGTGGACCGGCCCACGCACCCCAGCCCCTGGATGTACCGCAGCTCAGACGGGCTGGGGCTGCTTGAATTTTTGGAGTGGTGCGAGGACCTGCACATGCAGCCGGTGCTTGCAGTCTATGCCGGGTACTCGCTGAAAGGTGATCACGTAGAGCCGGGCACGGCGCTTGAGCCCTATGTTCAGGATGCGCTCGATGAAATCGAGTACGTGACCGGTGATGCAAACACGAAGTGGGGTGCGGAGCGCGTCAAGGATGGGCATCCGGCACCATTCCCTCTGAACTATGTCGAGATCGGCAATGAAGACTGGTTCGACAAGTCAGGCAGCTACGAGGGGCGCTACCCGCAGTTCTACGAGGCGATCAAGAAGCGCTACCCGTCCCTGCAACTGATCGCAACTACGCCGGTCAAGAGTCATGCAGTAGACGTGCTCGACGAACACTACTACCGCTCCACGCAGGAGTTTTTCTCAGACGTAAACCACTATGACGCAACCGACCGCAAGGGGCCGAAAATCTTTGTGGGCGAGTGGGCTACACGCGAAGGCACACCGACACCGAACTTCGGCGCGGCGCTTGCCGATGCCGCCTGGATGACGGGCATGGAGCGCAATAGCGACATCGTGGTGCTGTCGAGCTATGCGCCGCTGCTGACCAACGTGAATCCGAACGGATCCCAGTGGGACACCGACCTGATCGGCTACAACGCAATGGAAAGTTACGGCTCGCCGAGCTACTACGCGCAGGTACTGTTCGCAGTGCACCATGGCGATGAGATTTTGGCGAGCATACTTACCGGCGCGCCCGCGCGAGTCTTTCAGTCGGTCACGCGCGACAGCGCCACGGGAACACTGTTCATCAAGCTGGTGAATGCAAGCACGGACCCTGCGCCGCTCACTGTGCAGCTGACAAATGCCGGTAAAGTCTCGGCAGCAGGCCGCGTGTACACGCTTTCCGCGCCTTCGACCGAGGCAACCAACTCCATTACTGACCCTGTGCACGTTATGCCCGCTGAGCACGCGTTGAGCCGGCTCGGCAGCAGCTTTCAGCTTGTCTTGCAGCCGCTTTCAATCAACGTAGTGCAGGTTGCTACAGGGCGTTAGACCCTGCGCTGTAACCATCTGTAACATGAGGTTTGGACAACATATGCGTACCCTCCTGCTTGCCATTCCGCTTCTGCTTGCGCCCGGACTCCATGCGCAGGATTCATCCGCGATCCAGACGCAGCCCGCGCCTGCTACTGCGTCAAGCCTGCTGCAGCCGTCATTAGACCAGTTGCGGCAGAGCCTCTCCGGCCTGCGGCTCGACAAGTGGAAGGCTCCCGGCCCGGTGCGCCAGGAAACCAACGGCAACATCGGTTCCATTACCCGAGACCTGGACGGAACCCTGCCGGGGCTCCTGATGACCGCCGATGCAGCGCCGAGCACCGTTTCAAAAAATTTGCCGGTGTTCCGCAATGTGGACGCACTCTATGACGTGCTGCTGCGCATTGTGGAAACAGCAGACCTGGCCGCGCCGGACCCGGAGACGCAAACCTTGCACGCGGCCTTGACCAGCCTTGACAGCGCCCGCCGCACACTTGGCGATGCCATTGAAGCCGCAGCAGTGGACAGCGAACAGCAACTGGGACAAGCCCGGCAGCGCACCGCCGGGCAAGCCGCTGCGCCCACTACGACAAACGTGGTGACGGATACAGGTAAATCCGTGCCGGTACACCGGAAAAAGCCCGCACCGGCCAAACCTGCACCACAGCAGTAGTTCCCCCCGGTTTAGCCGCAATGTAGTTACCTCGGTACTGTCTACTTTCACAACTTCTGCTTTCCCCGGGAACTGTCCTGCCTTCGTAGGTGTCTACCACCGAGACAGGCATTCCGTCCGGAATGACTTACGGCTGGCGTACAGCGATCCGTGCCTGCTAGTGTGAAAGGATTCTGCGATGCAGGTGGGAGCGATCTTGGGAAATCTGGCAGGTGCAATCAGCGGCGCTCGCCCTGAAGAGGCAACCATCCTCCTGGAGCTGAAGGCCGGCTCAGAGGAAGCTTTTGCCTCGCTCATCGCACAGTATCATCAGCCTATATACAGCTTGGTGGCGCGTACCATCCGCAACCCGGCAGACGCGCCGGACCTGACGCAGGAGATCTTCCTGAAAGTGTTCCGCGGCATGGGCGGCTTCAAGGGCGACTCAAGCCTGCGGACATGGATTTACCGCATCGCCATCCATGAGGCCAGCAATCAGCGGCGTTGGTGGCGGCGTCATTGTGAAAAAGACGTTCCGCTTGAAGCGGATTCTACCCATTGCGAAGACGGCGAAACGCTGTCACTGCTGGAGACCCTGGCCGCGCACGGGGACTCGCCCTTCGACGTGGCCGCGCAGGCAGAATTGCGTGTGCAGGTGGAAGCGCACCTGCGCGAGGTGCCTGAGCCCTATCGGACAACCGTAGTGCTGCGCGACATCGAAGGTTTCGCATATGAAGAAATTGCTGAGATCCTTGGGGTACAGCTTGGCACTGTGAAATCACGGCTTATGCGTGGCCGAGGCTTGCTGAAAGATCGTCTAGCGCCGCTGTTGACATCTCGTGCAGGCCGGACCAGGGGTGCACGATGACCACTATCCTGTTGTGCACCGAAGCCGAAGACCAGTTTTCAAGCTACCTGGATGGAACGCTTTCCGGGATCGCCATGGCCGATATGCAGGAGCACTTTCGCCACTGCGAGCCTTGTGCTGAAGCGTTTGCACAGTGGCGCGGCACGCTTGCAGCCCTGGCGCAGCTCGGCACAGTCAAGCCGCCGCCGGACTTGTCGCTGCGCCTGCGTGTTCTGTTGTCACAGGAGAAGGCCCGCGCGACAGGCGGCCTACTTTTGCAGTGGAGAATCCTTTGGCAAAATACAGTGGCTCCGCTGGCTGTGCAGGCCTCCGCCGGATTTGCCAGCGCAGTGCTGCTGCTGGGCACACTGCTGCTGCTGGTCGGGACCTTTGCCGCGCCGGAGCAGGCAGCCGCCCGCGATGAACCGATCGGCATGGCAAGTGCGCCGCGCCTTCTGTACGCTTCCCTGCCCGACGGCACCAATCCTGCCGACACGCTGAACGGCTCGATCATTGTGCGCGTGTTTGTGGATGCAGCGGGTCGCGTCTATGACTACCGCGTGCTGTCAGGGTTGGCGGACGCGAAAAGTCAGACAGCGCTGGCCAGCGAGATGATGTGGAGCGTGTTTGCCCCGGCCCGCGTGTTCGGCGAGCCGGTGCGCGGATCGGTAGTGCTGTCTCTGGCCGGGGTGTCGGTCCCCGGTTAGCGCTGGGGTGTCGGGGGAGATGACGGCTGCGGCGGTGTGGCCGGAGTCGGCGGAACAGGCGTGCCGGGCGGGTTCACCGAGGCCGATACCAGCTCGATGTCAAAGATCAGGTCGCTTTTCCCTGGAATCTGCGGCGGGTGGCCGGTTTCTCCGTAAGCAAGCTGGTACGGGATGAAAAGACGGCGCTTGCCGCCGACATGCATGCCCGCAAAGCCCTGATCCCAGCCTGGGATGACCTGATGGATACCCTGCTCGAAAGGAAACGGCTCGCCCCGATCCAGGGAGGAGTCGAATTTAGAACCGTTCGAGGCAAGCCAGCCGGTATATTGCACAGTTACAAAATCTCCGGAAACCATAAGCTCGCCCGTACCTACCTGTGTATCCACATACCGCAAGGCGTATATGGTTTCGACGGCACCGGCGGCGGGCGGCACACCGGGCGGCAGCGCAGGAGCTGTTGCAACGGCAGCAGGAGGGCAGGCACCGGGCTTGGAAGCTGCGGTCCGGAGCGGCGTATGGTGCACAGCGGTTTGAGCGCCCGCAGTCGAGCAGGCGAGCAGAAGCAATCCAAACGATTTGGCAGGCAGGGTCAAAGCAAAGTCTCCTGCGGTCCATAGTAAAGGTGGAGAGCAAAGACGCGGCGATAGAAACTTTGTGACATGCCGGATCGATTGACCCTCCTGCTCCCGCTGCATAGACTTGAGGAGCCAAACTGGTGGCTACCTGACTCATGCAGCTTCTCCGTCTTGCACTTCTGCTTTCCCTTGTAATTCCGGCTGCGGCGCTGCCGCAGGCCCCAGGCAAGACTGTCCCTGCCGCGCCGCGCGTGCCCAAGCCCCCGGCGCTAATTGAAGGCACGGGGCAGGCAGTTTCACTTGAGTCGAGCGAGGCCATGTTTGACGTGGCGGTTGCGCTTAACGCGTGCGGATACAACGCAGGCCTGGCGCAGTCTGACCCTGTTCGTAAGCAGGTACGCGACCAGGTAAACCAGGCAGCGCAAGCCTCAGCCGAGGCACGGGATGCCCGCGACCAGTTATGCGCCTTTATCGGTCAGCACCGGCTGGTGGAAAGCTCGCGGGATCTGGCGCAGTATGTTTCGCTGGGCCTATACCTGACGCCCCCGCCGGAGCTCAAGGCTTCTGTCGACGAAGCCGACCTGCCGCCCGACGCTACCCAGGTCATCGACATGCTGCCCGCGCTGCGCACCTTCGCCGAGACCGCCCAACTGCACCTCATCTGGTTGCGCTTCCATGGGCAGTATGAAGAGCAGGTCAGTGCGCTGCACGACCCGCTGACAGCAATGATCAACAGCACCAACTACTACCTCAAGCTTCCGGCAAGCACCTATAGCGGCTCGCGCTTCCTGGTACTGCTGGAACCGATGTTCGACCCGGGCCAGACGAATGCGCGCGTATATGGCACGGATTACGTCATTGTCGCCTCGCCGGTACAAGGTGCTGTGAACATGCACGATGTGCGCCACACCTACCTGCACTATGAGCTTGAACCGCTGCTGTATGCGCATGCCAGTACGCTGGACCGGTTGCTGCCGCTGCTCAAGACGGTTCGCGAAGCCCCGCTCGACAACCAGTACCGCGCCGACATCGTTTCGCTCACGGTGGAGTGCATGATTCGTGCTGTCGAAGCGCGCACCATGGACACCCATGTGACCCCATTTGCCATCCCGGCAAATGCCGCCCGGCCTGACATACCGCGTCTGCAGCACGAGCGCGATGTCAGCCTGCAGCAGTCGGAAGCCGTGCGGCAAAAAGCCGTGACCACCGCCATGACCCAGGGCTATGTGCTGACACAGTATTTCTACGGGGCACTGGGGACGCTGGAGCACAACCCGGAGAGCTTGAAGGAAGCCATCGGTCCCATGGTCTACGGCATGGACGTGGACGCCGAAGTGCACCGCGCCAAGCAGATCACGTTTGCCGAGCAGGCACCGGGCGACGTGATCCGCAGCCCGGTAAGCAACCGCGGGCTAGACCAGGCCGAGGGGAAACTGAAGGCAGGCGATGCTGAGGGCGCGAGCAAACTGGCGATGCAGGCGCTCAAAGACCGTACGACGGACCCGGCACGCGCGGACTACGTACTGGCGCTTACCTGGCTGCTGAAGGGCGACATGGAATCTGCCGCGAATGACTTCCACGAGACCATCCGTCTGACGCAGGACCCGCGCCTGCTGGCCTGGTCGCACATCTACCTGGGTCGCATCGCGGACGTTGAGGAGCAGCGGCCCGATGCGCTGGCCGAGT
>CAXSFX010000084.1:0-17148 GCA_964236655.1 uncultured Acidobacteriaceae bacterium
CAAGCAAGCACCACAAAAAGAAGGGCATTGACAAGCTGAACCCGCTGTAAGGGTTCGCGGAAGTCACAGGCCGCGCTTCGTGAGGAGCGCGGCCTGTTGTGTTTGGAGGGGAACCATGACAAGCAGCGAACGAGCTTTTGACCGGCGCGCACCGGCTGCCGCACAGCCCGGCTCCGTGCTGCTTGAAACAACGCGCTCGCGCCCCGGGGCATGCTCCTACTGCTTTACCGATCCGGTGGAATGGGTAGAAGCAAGGACGCTTGATGAGGTTCCGCAGCTTTTTGCGCGTCTTGCTGCCGCGCGAGTAGAAGGCCTGTGGGCAGCAGGCTACGTGGGCTATGAGTGCGGCTACCACTGGGAGCCTACGGCGGCACCGGGCTTTGTGCCCGCGCCGTGCAGCCTGCCGTTGGCGGCGTTCGGCCTGTACCGGCAGCCTGCGGTGTTCCCCTCGGCATCTTCAGGCATGGGTGCAGGGCGAGGGCTTGACCGCGTTGCGCTCGACATCACGCCGCATGTATTTGCAAGCAAAGTAGACGCAATCCGCCGGTGGATTGAAGCAGGCGACACCTACCAGGTGAACCTTACGGACCGGGTGGAGGCAGACTACAGCGGGTCAGCAGCAGAGCTGTTTACGCACATGATGACAGCACAGCCGGTAGAGTTCGGCGCGCTGCTGAGCTTGCCCGGCTCCGGCGGCTCCGGCGGCTGCCACATACTCTCTGCTTCGCCGGAACTGTTTTTTGAACTGCGCGGCCATGAAATCGTGGTGCGCCCCATGAAAGGCACCTCGCCGCGCGGGCGCGATGCCCTCCAAGACGCAGCCCTGGCACTCGCCCTGAGCCGCGACCCCAAAAACCGGGCAGAAAACATCATGATCGTAGACCTGCTGCGCAGCGACCTGGGCCGCATCGCCGAGACCGGCAGCGTGCGCGTTCAAAAACTTTTTGAAGTCGAGCAATTCCCTTCCCTGTTGCAGATGAGTTCCGAGATCACGGCGCGGCTGCGGCCTGAAATTGATATGTACACGCTGTTTCGCAGCCTGTTTCCTTCAGGCTCCATTGTGGGCGCGCCGAAAGTCCGCACCATGCAGCTGCTACAGGCGCTTGAAGGCCGGGAGCGCGGCGTGTACACCGGTGCCATCGGCTACTTTGCTCCCAACGGCGATGCGACTTTCAGCGTGGCGATCCGCACCGCCGTGCTTCAGCGAGGCAAGCTGACGATGGGTGTGGGCGCGGGCATCACCTATGACTCGGACGCGCAAGCCGAGTATGCGGAGTGCCTGCTGAAGGCGGAGTTCCTGCGCGAGCCTCCTTTTGAGCTGATTGAAACCATGCGCTGCGAGGCTGGCGTATGTGCACTGCTGCCGCTGCACATGGCGCGGCTTGCGGCGTCAGCGGCTCACTTCGGCTTTCGCATGTGCGTGGCCGATGTAGAAGCAGCCGTGCAAACCGCTGCTGCCGCGCTGCCGTGCGAGTGCGCCTCCAAGCTGCGCCTCACGCTTGATTCCATGGGCAACATCACGCTTGGCAAGCCTCAGCGGATCGAGCCTGACACAACCCCGTTGCAAGTGATGCTGTGGCCTGAGCCTGTGCAGTCCACGGACGAGTTTCTACAGCACAAGACCACGCGGCGCGCGCTGTACAACACGGCTATCCAAGAGGCGCGCGAACAAGGTTATGCCGATGCGTTGTTCATCAACGAGCACGGCATGGTGACCGAAGGAGCAATCCACAACATCGTGGTGCGGCACGGCACATTTTGGCTTACGCCACCGTTGTCAGCAGGGGTGCTGCCCGGCGTGTACCGCGCCCACCTGCTCCAAGCCATGCCCGGCCTGGTTGAAGAAAACCTGACGCCCGGGCAGCTTCGCGGCGCAGACGAAATTTGGCTGACCAACGCGGTGCGCGGCATGCGGCGCGTGTCTCTTACTGACGCTGAAAGAGGTGCCCCGGCACATTCTCTTCACACTCCTGTGAGAAGCTAGCTCAGAACCACCATACGAACAATGCCACGCGAACTCCCCAAAACATACGACCCCGCCACCATTGAAGAGCGCTGGGCGGCCCGCTGGGTCAGCGAAGACCTGTGGCGGACCGCGCCCGAAACGCTTGGTGCATCTGGAAGCGAGCCGTTTACCATGCTGCTGCCGCCGCCCAACGTAACCGGCCGCCTGCACATGGGCCACATGCTGAACCAGACAGAGATGGACATCCTGGCGCGCTGGCACCGCATGCGCGGCGACCGGACGTTATGGGTACCCGGCACCGACCACGCCAGTATCGCCACCCAGATGATGGTGGAGCGCCAGCTTGCAAGCGAGGGCACGTCGCGCAAAGAGCTTGGCCGCGAGCGGTTCGTCGAGCGTGCGTGGCAGTGGCGTGAAGAGTACGGCAGCGCGATCCTGGACCAGATGAAGCGGCTCGGCGCAAGTGTGGACTGGAGCCGTGAATACTTCACAATGGATGAGGGACTTTCAGTCGCCGTGCGCGAAGCGTTTGTGCGCCTGCATGAGCAGGGGCTTATCTATCGCGGCAAGTACATCGTGAACTGGGACCCTGTGCAGGGGACGGCTGTGTCGGATCTTGAGGTCGTGCACGAAGACCGCGCGGGCAAGCTGTATTACGTGCGCTACCCGCTCGCGGACGGCACCGGCTCCATTGTGATTGCGACCACGCGGCCTGAGACGATGCTGGGCGATGTCGCCGTCGTGGTAAACCCGAGTGACACGCGCTACACGGCGCTGCTGGGCAAGCAGTTGAATTTGCCGCTGACACAACGGCAAATACCCATAATCGCCGACTCCTGGGCCAACCCGGAGTTCGGCACCGGTGCCGTGAAAGTGACGCCCGCGCACGATGTAAATGACTTTGCCATCGGCGAGCGGCACAACCTGCCGCAGCTCGACATTATGGATGCCGAGGCGCGTATCGACCTGCCCGGTTCGCCCTACCATGGGCTGGACCGCTACGCGGCTCGTGAGCGCGTTGCGGAAGACCTGCGCGCGCTGGGTTTGCTGGTTGAAGTCAAGGATCACCCCATGTCCATCGGTCTGTCGCAGCGTACCGGTGCTGTCATTGAGCCGCGGCTTTCCACGCAATGGTTCCTGCGCACCGCAGATTTCACGGACGGTCAAGGCAAGTCCAAGCCGGGGCTGGCAAGGAAGGCGCGTGAGGCGGTTGCGCCGCAGGGGGGCAAACCTGCCATCCGGTTTACACCGGACCAGTACCGCAAGATCTACCTGGAGTGGATAGACGGCATGCATGACTGGTGCATTTCACGGCAGTTGTGGTGGGGCCACCGCATTCCTGCGTGGCACTGCACCGCATGCCGTGAAGTTACAGTTGCGCGCGAAACACCTACTGAATGCGCGCGCTGCGGCAGCGTCGGTTTAGAGCAGGACGCCGCTGTGCTCGATACCTGGTTCTCTGCCGGGCTGCTGCCGTTCAGCGTGTTCGGCTGGCCTGCGCAGACGCCCGATCTTGACGCGCTATACCCGACGACCCTGCTGGTGACCGGCTCCGACATCCTGTTCTTCTGGGTAGCGCGCATGGTGATGCTGGGGTGCTGGTTCATGGGCGATGACCCGGCTGGACCAAAGCGCTCGCTTGCGGAATCGGTGCCTTTCCGCGAGGTCTACATCCACGCACTGGTACGCGATGCCGACCGGCAAAAGATGTCGAAAACCAAGGGCAACGTCATCGACCCAATTGAGATTGTGAAGCAGTACGGAACCGATGCGGTGCGGTTCACGCTGGCGTCGATGGCTTCGCCGGGCACCGACATTGCGTTCAGCGAACAACGAACGGAAGGCTACCGCGCGTTCGCCAACAAAATCTGGAACGCGGCACGGTTCATCTTTATGAACGTGGATCGTGCGGCGGAAGTCGGTATTGTCGTGGACTTAAATACATTCGTTAAGCCGAATGTAGGAAATCCAGACATATTTGCCAAGCCGAATGTCTTGCAGGTGTTGGAAGACCGGTGGATTACCGCACGGCTTGCACAGACTGCGCTTGATGTGAACACCGCGCTCGGCACGTACCGCTACGACGATGCCGCCAACCTTATTTACCAGTTTTTTTGGGGCGACTTCTGCGACTGGTACCTGGAGATTGTGAAGCTGCGTTTGCAGTTCGGTGGGGAGCTGAATGTTCCGGTGGCGGAGCAAGCGTTGCGCACGTTGCTTGCGACATTTGAAGAGTCGCTGCGGCTGCTTTCGCCGTTTATGCCGTTCCTCACTGAGGAGCTGTGGCACGCATTATTCGACGGTGCGCCTCCCGCGGAGTCCATCGCACTTTCGCGCTATCCGACCGGCTCGCAGGCAGATACAGATGTGTGCAGGCAGATGGAAGAATTGCAATCGCTGATCGTTGCGATACGCGCCGCACGCAAGGAGCTTGGCGTGGAAGAGAAGCTGGCGGTGCCGGTGCGTGTGCGCGCCGCCGGGGCCACGGAGCAAACTCTTCGCAATGCAAGGGCTACCGTTGAACGCATGGCGCGCGTCTCGGCAATCGAGTTTGTGCAGACCCCCCTTGTGGGCACGGGCATGCGGTCGGCGCTGAACTTTGACGTGCAGGTTATGTATGAAAAGCAGGTCGATGTCGCAGGGGAAACAGCGCGCCTGCAAAAGGAGCTTGCGCAGTTTGAGAAGGAGCAGGCGAACGCGCAGCGGCAGCTCGGCAACGAAAGCTTCTTGTCGAAAGCGCCTGCGCCCGTTGTAGAAGGAATCCGGCGCAGGGCCGGTGAACTGGTGGAGCTGATTGCCAAGGCACGTGCCGGGCTCGATGGGCTGGGGGCATAGAGGAGGCGTATGGACTGGAAGTCGAGGCGCATCGAATCAATCGTTGAGCAGGCGCTGGTAGAAGACAAAGCGACCGATGACGCCACGACGCTGGTCACCATTGACGCGGCACTGCGCGGCACCGGCACGGTGATGGCAAAGCAGGACCTGGTCATCGCCGGGCTCGGTGTAATCCCGCGTGTGCTGGGGACGTTTGCGCGGCTTGAAGGCAGAAGCGGGCACACGTTTGAGGTCATCAGTCACGCGGAAATCTTTGACGGCATCCGCGTCAAAAAAGGTCAGGCGCTTGCGGTGATTCGCGCCAGCGCGCGCACGCTGCTGTCGACCGAGCGCGTGATCCTGAACCTGCTGCAACGCATGAGCGGTATTGCCACGCTGACGCGCCGTTACGCCGATGCGGTGCAGGGTACGGGCGCTACTGTAATCGACACCCGCAAGACGGTGCCGGGCCTGCGCGTACTCGATAAATATGCGGTGACTTGCGGCGGCGGCGAAAACCACAGGCTTGATTTATCCGACGGCATTCTTATCAAGAACAACCACATCACGCTCGGCGGCGGCGTGGCCAAGGTGCTTGCCAATGCGCATGCGGGGCGCAGGGCGGGGCAGGTCATCGACATTGAAGTGCGTTCGTTCGCGGAGCTTGCGGAAGCACTCGATAACAATGCCGAGTCGCTGCTGCTCGACAACATGACGCCGGAAGAAGTGCGGCGTGCAATTGCAGTTGTGCGCGAGCGTGGGCTTGCCATCCCTGTTGAGGCTTCAGGCGGGATAGAACTTGCGACCATCCGCGAGTATGCGCTTGCCGGGCCGGACTATATCTCGGTGGGCGCGCTGACGCACTCTGCTGTTGCAGTGGACCTGAACATGCGTATTGTCGCGGAGAACCATTGAGCACTCCACACCCCACTCCGAACTCCCTTCCAGACTCGTCCGTTCCAAGCCCGTTGCTGCACGACACATTTGACCTGGCGCACATGGAAGAAGCGCTCCCGGGTACGCCCTTTGCGGGCCGCGTGCAGCACTTTGCAGAGGTTGCAAGTACAAACACGCTGGCTATGCGCGCCGGTGCGGGCGATGCCCTGAATGGGACTGTGTACGTTACAGATGCGCAGACCGGCGGGCGGGGTCGCGGTGCGCATGGCTGGAGCTCCCCCGCAGGCAGCGGCTTGTATGTAAGCATTTTGCTGCGACCGCGCATGGCACCGGGCGATGCGCTATGGCTTTCACTTGCTGCCGGCCTGGCCGCACGTAGCGCCGTGCAAGCGGTTGCCAGCTTTGCGCCGGACCTGCGCTGGCCCAATGACCTTTTAGTCGGCAAGCGCAAGCTGGGCGGCGTGCTGACCGAGATGCAGGCCGAGGTAACGCGCGTTCGTTTCGTCGTGATCGGCATCGGCATCAATGTGCATCAGCGCGAGTTTCCACCGGAGCTGGCTGGGGCTGCAACCTCGCTGGCGTTGGAAGCACCGCATGCCACCGTAACGCGCATGGCGCTGCTGACGGCGCTGCTGCTCGCGCTTCATGGCGAGGTGGAAGCGCTGGCAGGGGAAGACTTTATGCGTGGGCAAAAAACCCTGGTCAACCGGTTGGAAGCGAGCTCAAGCTGGGTGCGCGGCAAGCGCGTGATCATTGAGAAAAATGGGGAAGAGCAGCCGATCCAAGGCGTGACGGAAGGCCTGGACACGCGGGGTTTTCTGCGTGTTCGCGGTGAAACAGGCGAGATGCATACCGTGCTTTCCGGCGGCGTGCGCGAGTGGGAGTAAGCCATGCTGCTGGCGCTTGACGTGGGCAATACCAACACCGTGCTGGGAGTTTTTGAGGGCGACAAGCTGGTGGCGCATTGGCGCGTTTCGACGCACAGGACGCAAACCGCCGATGAGTATGGTGTGCTGTTTCTTAACCTTTTGGCATTGAAGGGTATCGACGTAAAAGCAGTGGAGCACTTTGCCATTTCCTCTGTCGTGCCGCCGATCAATGAAACGCTGCGAGGTGTTGCGGAGCGCTATTTCGGCTGCACGCCGCTGTTTGTGGAGCCGGGTGTACGCACCGGCATACCGCTGCTGGTGGACAACCCGGCAGAAGTCGGCGCGGACCGCGTGGTGAACTGCGTGGCCGCCTATGCGCGCTTCGGGCAGGCTTGTATCGTGGTTGATTTCGGCACGGCTACTACATTTGACGTAATTTCGCCGCGCGGTGAGTTCATGGGAGGGGCCATTGCGCCGGGGCTGGGTATTTCAGCCGATGCGCTGTTTGCCCGCGCGGCGCGGCTGGGCCGTATCGCGTTGAAGAAGCCCGCGAAAGTAATCGGCACCAACACGGTTACAAATCTGCAAAGCGGCATGTTTTTCGGCTACCTGGGGCTGGTGGACGGCATACTGGAGCGCATGGTGGCGGAGCTGGCGGCGTTGCCTGTAATCCTGGCTACGGGTGGGCTGGCTTCGCTTATCGCGCCGGAATCTCGCTTTATCACCGAGGTTGACGAAATGTTGACGCTGCGCGGTTTGCGGCTGGTATACGAGCGCAACGCGAGCGACAGGGCAAGCGACAGGGCAGGCGGGCAGGCGTCGCACCCCGGCTCGGAAAGCTGATCGCCGTTGCAAAACTACTTCAACTACTTCACGGAGATTGAAGAGCGCTTTCAACAGCGCCGGGGCTCGCTGCTGCTGCTCTCCACGCTCGATTGGGCACTGATTGAAACCTGGCGGGATGCGGGCGTTCCACTGGAAGCCATACTGCGCGGCATCGACGCGGCTTTTGACAAGCACGAAGCGCGCAAAACCAAGGGCCGTGCGCGCCGTGTGAACGGGCTTGCCTGGTGCGCGCAGGCCGTGATGGAGGCTGCCGAGCAGATGCGCGATGCCGCGGTAGGCGCGGAGCCGCAGGTTGGCACGGTGGAGGAGCCGGGCTTCGGCGGCGAACGCATCGCGGCACACCTCCGCAGCTGCCGGGCCCAGCTCCTTGCAGCTGCGACAGTGCCGGAGGTCGCGCTCGCCATGGTGCGGGAAACTGCATTACGCCTGGACACACTGGCGGACGAGGTTCGCGCGCAATCCCCGCAGATTGAGCAGCTGGAAGCCACCCTGCGCACACTTGAAGAAAAACTGTTG
Source organism: uncultured Acidobacteriaceae bacterium (assembly GCA_964236655.1). Taxonomy (GTDB): domain Bacteria; phylum Acidobacteriota; class Terriglobia; order Terriglobales; family Acidobacteriaceae; genus EB88. The sequence continues at coordinate 7,909 of CAXSFX010000084.1, forward strand.
GCCATGCTGCTGGCGACTTCGCCGGAAGCGGAGCTGCACGAAATGCGCGCGCAGGCCGCACGCGAGATTGCTCCCTACAAAAGCAAAATGCAGGCGCTGCAACTCCGGCAGATCGAGCAGCAGTTTCTTGAAAAGCGCTTGGTCGAAAGGTACGCCGTGCCCCGGCTGAGCCTGTTTTACATGAGCAACAACGAATGAATTTACACCTGGAGAAGCCGATATACGGCGGCGCGTGCCTGGGCCGACTGGAAGGCAAGGCGATCTTTGTACCCATGACGCTGCCCGGCGAGGAAGTAGAAGCAGCGATTGTGAAAGACAAAGGCAGCTTTGCCGAGGCGGAGCTGGTGCAGGTGCTGCAACCCTCGCCCGACCGCGTACATGCGCCCTGCCCATACTACGGCGCTTGCGGGGGTTGCCAGTACCAGCACGCGGGCTACGCGGCGCAGCTTGCGATGAAGCGAAGCGTGCTTGGGGAAACGCTTGAGCGTGCCGGGCTGTGCGAGCTGCCGGAAGTTGCCGTGCATGCAGGCGAGCCCTGGGGCTATCGCAATCGCATCCGGCTGCATCTGAATCCAGCCCCGGACCCGGCGACGCACGCGCTCGGCTATCGTCGGCGGGGCTCGCTTGCGCTGCTGCCGGTGGAGACGTGCCCGATTGCGGCACCGGTTTTGCAGGCTGCGATTCCGCTGTTGCATCGACTGACGGTTCAGGGGGAAGCGGGCCGTTGGTGCGAAGGCATGGAACTATTTACAAATCATGACAGCTCTGCCGTGCTGCTCTCAGTAGCGCAGCGCACAGGTGCAGCCGCTCCGCAAAATGGGCTTGCGCGTTTGTGCGAAGCCTTGCAGGGGAGCTTGCCCGCGCTTACAGGGGCGGCAGTGTTCAGGGCGGCTATTGAGCCGGCGGCGCGCAAAGGCCGCCGCCCGCCCGTGCAGGAAGACAGCAGTGGAGCGGGTACGGTGCAAAGCCGCTGGGGTGCCGCATCGCTGCGCTACAACGTGGGCGCAGGCAGCTACCGGGTGAGCACCGGCGCTTTTTTTCAAGCGAATCGCTTTCTCGTTTCAAAGCTGGTTGAGCTTGCAACCGGCAGTAACGACACTGAAACGGATGAAAGAGGGCGACTGGCGTGGGATCTATTTGCGGGAGTCGGCCTGTTTGCACAGGCGCTTGCGCAGCGCTTTGAGAGGGTAACGGCGGTAGAGGGAGCGCCCATCTCAGCCGCTGATCTCGCGCACAATCTCCCCGCTGGGCATCACGCCAAACATCACGCCGGACATCAAATTGTAGAGAGCAGCACCCTGGGCTTTCTCCAGCGTCAAGCGGGCAAGCGGGAGCGGCCAAGCCTGGTCGTGCTGGACCCGCCGCGTGCCGGGTTGGGGGCACCGGGGGCGGCGCTGCTGGCGCAAGTCCGTTCCCAAAATGTTACTTACGTGTCCTGCGATCCCGCGACACTGGCACGCGATCTCAAGGTTCTGGTAGATGCTGGGTACACCATCACCCAGCTGCACCTCGTTGATCTGTTCCCGCAGACGTTTCACCTTGAAACCGTGGTGAAGCTCCGCTTGCGATAGGGGGCACTGGGCGCGAGAACGCGCATGTCTGCCCTTGCTGTTGCTCAACCCGTTTCCCAGCCTGTATCAGGGGCACGCGCGCTTGCCGTACCGCTGCGCCTGCACGCCTGGCACGCCACGCCGGCCTTGATACCCGGCTGCGCGTTCGCGCTCGGTATCGCGCTGGCGATGCACCTCTGGCTGATGCCGGGCTGGCTTTTCATCGGGTTGCTCCCGCTTGCGGGGTTGGTGGTACTTGCTGCCTGGCGCGCCCCGCGTATGCTGCTGCCGGTGCTTGGGGCGTTGTTCTTCGTCCTGGGCTGCCTTGCGGCGGAGTTGCAGCCGCCCATCGACCCGCAGCGACAGATTTCCTCGATGGCCGCACAGGGAAGAACTGTTACCCTGCGCGGTGAAGTCATGCGGCTTGAGCCTGTACACCGGTCTGTCTTTACAGCTTTTTTCGGTCATAAATCGCGTGATGAGATTGAGCAGCGCCTCGACCTGAGCCTGCTGAGCTACCGCGGTGCGGATGGCCGCGATGCCCCGGTCACCGGCGGCGTCCGCTTTTCCATGTACACAGACGCAAAAGCCACGTTACCCGCGCTGCATTGCGGAACCCGCCTGCAAGCCACGCTGGCGCTGCGCGGCGAGAGCCGCTACGGCGACCCAGGCGTATGGGACGCCTCAGAGTACATGCGCGGGCAGGGCGTGGGCGCGCTCGGGTCCACCGAGAGCAGCAAGGTGCAAGTGCTTGGGCAATCCGGCGCGACTCCATGGGCTGCGCAGGCCATGGCGTGCACCTTGCACAGCCTGCAGGGGCAGGCGAGCGCGCGCATCCTGACGCTGGCGCAAACCCCCGGCGCGCAGCGGCTGCCTGCCTTTCTGCGCCTGTCACCCGAGGACGCGAGCATGCTGACCGCGATGCTCACCGGTGACCGCACGTACCTGCAACGGCGCACCCGCACCGGCTTTGAGCGCACCGGCTCGTTTCATTTGCTGGTGGTCTCAGGCATGCACCTGGCTATCTTTTCGTCCGTGGTGCTGCTGGTGGCGCAACGGCTGCGCCTGCCGCGTTTCGCCAGCACCGCGCTCACGATTGCGCTCTCATTCGCATACGCTCTATTCACAGGTTTCGGCGAGCCGGTGCAGCGTTCGCTGTGCATGGTCACGCTGTACCTGCTGGGGCGGCTGATCTTCCGCGAGCGGCATGCCCTGCAGGCGCTCGGGCTCGCCGGGCTGTTGCTGATGGCCGCCAACCCGCGCGCGTTGGCAGGCTCCAGCTTGCAGATGACCCTGCTGACCGTCATCGCTATCGGCGGCCTGGCTGCGCCGTTTGCCGAGCGCACTTTCGCCCCCTACCTGCATGGTGCGCAACAACTATGGCAGCCCGCCGTGGACACTTCCATGCCTCCCAGGGTGGCGCAATGGCGCGTTGCCCTGCGCCTGCTCGCGGCACATATGCAGCCGGTCACAGGCCGCTTCATCGCGCGACGCCTCATGCCCGGCTGCCTTGTGCTAAGCCTACGTGCGCTGGAGCTGCTGCTGGTCTCGTTCCTGGTCGAGTTTGTGATGGCCTTGCCCATGGCCATGTACTTTCACCGGGTCACGGTGCTTGGGCTTCCGGTCAACTTCCTGATCGTGCCGTTTCTGGGCCTGCTGCTGCCGGCTGCCATGCTGTGCTTTGTCACGCTGGTTGTAGCGCCCGCGCTTGCCGTGGTTCCGGCAGCAGCAACCGCGGTGCTGCTGCACATTGTCTCCGCCATCGTGAATACCTTTGCCAACCTCAAGCTCGGCGACTACCGGCTACCCGCGCCGCCGGGAGGGCGCATCGTGGCCTGGGTGCTGCTGCTGACGCTTGCCGTGTACCTTATTCGACGCACACGCCCCTGGGCGGTGCCGCTCGCTGCGACCGCCCTGCTGGCAGCCGCAATGCTTGCAGTAGCACCGCAGCCGGTGCGGCATGTGCCCGGCGTGCTGCAGGTTTCCACGCTCGATGTGGGCCAGGGCGATGCCATCCTGGTGATTACCCCAGACGGCAAGACCATGCTGGTCGATGCAGGCGGACTGGTAGGCCAGCCGCCCGACAGCCGGTTCGACATCGGCGAGGAGGTCGTCTCCCCTGCCCTGTGGGCGCGCGGCATCCAGAGGCTTGATGCGGTAGCGATCAGCCACGCCCACCAGGATCATATCGGCGGCATGGCGGCCGTGCTTGCCAACTTCAAACCCAGGGTCATGCTGGTGGGCAACAATCCCGTTTCGCATGCCTACGGCGAGCTGCTGGCGCAAGCCGCTTCACAGGGTATCCCTGTCGAGCAGCACCGGCAGGGAGATACGTGGCAGTTCGGCCAATCGACCACCGTACAAACACTATGGCCCTCGCGGGAGTACGTCCCCAAGGCAGAGCCGGGCAACAATGATTCCCTGGTGTTGCGGATGGTATACGGCGGCACCTCCGCCCTGCTGGAGGGCAACGCGCAGGCACCGGCAGAAGCAGGCATGCTCAGCGCCGGGCTGCCGCATACCGACCTGCTGAAGGTTGGGCACCACGGCAGTTCCTCGTCTTCAATCCCGGCTTTCTTAGCCGCGCTCTCTCCGCAATACGGAGCTATTTCCTGCGGACGGCACAACTTCTACGGCCATCCCAAGCCGGTCACGCTCGACAAGCTGGGCGAGGCGCATGTGCTTACACTTCGTACCGACACAGTGGGCGAATCGGATTTCTTGCTGGACGGATTACATGTCACCGCAGCTCCGTGGGCGCTGGCAGCCACTTCAGTAGGGCAGTCTCCATGAGCTGAAAACAGGAGCTGCTACCTGCTTGTGAGCCTCTTCAAAATGCTGGGCATCGGGGAAAGCGCAGATGTATCATGGCACCCACATGCGGTAATTCGACGGAGGCACACGGCATGAGCACTGGGCAAAGCGATACCCATGAAAGCGGCAGCTGGGAGACAAACGGCGGTACATCCGGTGACAGGCCCGATGACAGGCAGGAGCAGCAAAACCTGCGGCGTCTCCAGGCCATGATGCAACTGCTGATCGCCAGTATCGAGCAGGACCGCACCCTAACTGTGGATGAAGCGGCGCAGATGGTTGCAAATACCCGTCAGTCTGTCCTGCGGATGTTCCCTGACAAGGAAAGCACGTTCAACATGCTGTGCCGCCCACGCATTCAGCGGGCCATGCGCGAGCGGTTCCGAATCCAGTAGCTACTTGTTCTCGATGTTTGTGAGCCGGAAGGTGAGTGTGCCCCAGAACAGCCGCGCCCGCATTTGCACCGGCAGGTGTCGCGCATCGTCCGAGTACCAGATCCATAGCTTGCCCCGGTTGCGGATCGCGCCGGTATCCGCCACAGGTTGTAGCCGGACTGCATGGTACGTGGCGGTCGGCGTGCGCACGGTTTCTCGCGCTTCGCCGCGAACAGTCACATTGGTGACATGGTTGCCGCTCACAATCGGCAGGTGAAACACACTGGTGGGGTCAAGCGTTTGCGAGCCGAGAAAGAAAATTCCGGAGAGGATGTCCGTGACACAAGGGCTGACGGCAAAGGTCTGATGGACATTGATACGCGAGATCAGGTTCTGCTCCTCGTAGGAAGCGGTGCGGTGCACCCCATCCATACGGTCGCTTGAGTTGACCTGGCGGCGTCCTTCCAGGGTCTGCCGGCTGAAGCTCTCCGAGCAGCCGGTGGTGCGATGGAACGCGGATTGAAAGTGGTCGCTGACGCGAAACAGCAGGTTGATGGCTCCCTGTGAGTCACCGCTCACAGTGATGCGTTCCGTTGAGCCGTCGCTCTCCAGATGTACGGTTGCGATACCGGCCTGGAAGACGCGCCAGTCGACGGCGTAGGTAAGAGTCTGCTTTTGCGGAGGGTTCCAGCCGGGCACCGGCGCGGGCAGGCTGAGCACCGGAGCTGCCGGTACAGTGCCCGGCGACTGCGCGAAGCCCGCGGCAAAAGGCAGTGCAAGCACAATCGCATGACGAAGCCGATTATAGGGCCGCATGCGCGAAAAAAGCCGGGGCAGCGCACCACGGTTCGGCGGTGTGAATGCGGCTGTTATAGATGTCCAAATGGCTCTAATGGCTGTGCACCCAGGCGATGCGCAGCACGAGTGCGATGTACAACGCGATAGCACCCATACCGGCATTGTACTCGCGGTGTTTGCGGTAGAGTGCGGAAGAAAATCTGCCTCGCTGCCCGGCTCCATGCGCGGGAATATGCCAGGGAAACAGCCTCGGCACCCGCTCGGCATACTCTGCGAAGCCGGGAAAGTGCGCCCTCAGGTACTCTTCTTCTCCTCGTATGACCGGCACGTAGATGGAGGCAAATAGAAGCGCCAGCAGCGCGGTGAGCAGCAGCGATCGGGCTCCGGCCGCAAAGCCGAATGCCATCAGCATGGAGCCCAGGTAGAGCGGGTTGCGCGTCCACGCATAGGGCCCGGTGGTGGTAAGCTCGGCATTCTTTTTTACGTACCCGGATGCATAGGCCCGCAGCGCGAGCCCCGGAACTACCATCAGCAGGCTCCACAACACCGACCGGGGCGAAGGCCGCGCAAGCAGCAGGAACACGAGGCTGAACACAAAACCCAGCGGCACGCGAATACGCCTGGCCACACGCTGCCAGCTGCTACGCCCGGCCATCAGGAGACACCTTGCGGCACGTCCGCCCGGCGCAACAGCGCGAGCGCGGCCTCAATGACCTGCCCAGGCCGGATGCGGAGCAGCCCTGCTTCGGGTGCCCGGTGGCGGGTGTGGTCACGGCGGCTCCCCGGATCGCGCAGCACGGCGAAGTCGCCATGGAACGGCCCGTTGCGTGCCGGGTCAGTCGGCCCAAAGATGCCCACCGTGGGCTTGCCCAGCGCGGCCGCCAGATGCAGCGGACCGGTATCGCCGCCGATGGCAAGGGTAGCGCGGCGAGTGAGCTCAATAAGCTGGCCCAGTGTGGGAGAAAGCAGCAATGGGTGCGTGCCGAGGGTGCGCAGGTAGGAGGCGAGTGCTACACCGAGCTCCAGCTCGCCCGGCCCGGCGTTGATGGCGATGCGGCATCCTGCCTGCTTTGCAAGAGCAATGCCGACCTGGGCATAGCGCTCCACAGGCCACCGTTTGGCACCCCAGCCCGCGCCGGGGTGCAGCAGCGCCATCGGGCGCAAGTGTGTGCCCGCACCTGCCTGATCGCACCAGTGTGCTGCCAGTGCGTCACGCGGCAGGGGCGGCAGCGTAAGCGGCAGCTGGTCGCCGGCAAGCGCGCGCACTACGTCCGCCGCCTGCTCAATCACGTGCACACCGGCTGAAGGTACACGCTCTCCAAAGAGCCATCGGGCTGCCGGCTCGCGCGGGGCAGCCTCACCCAGCAGGCGTGCGGGCCGTGCCATGCGGGCTATCAGGGCAGAGCGAACCGCACCTTGCAGGTCAAGCGCCGCATCGTAGCCGGACGCCCGCAGCGCAGAGCGTGCGGCGAAGATAGAGCGCAACGTGCCGGGATGCAGCGGGTGCCGCGCCCATTGCTTGGCCGGGACGATGTGCAGGCGGTTCACCAATGGCTGCGCGGCGGTGCCTGCCGCATCATCACCCGCTGAGTCCGCAGCAAGGAGCGCGCGCCATTGCGGCTCCACTGCCCAACCCAGAAACCAGCCGGGATGCGCAGCCCGCAGCGCAGAGACCGCGGGCAAGGCGTGCAGGATGTCGCCCATGGCCCCCAGCCGCACGATCAGGATGCGGAGTACGCGCTGCTGCTTTGCTTCTGACAAACCACTATCTTCGCACAGCGCCCCAGGCGGTTTACGTTGTCTGCCGTCGCTCTGCAAGCAGGTGCAGCAGCGCGGCCATGCAGCGATCCGCGTCCAGAATCTCTACCTTCAAGGGAACGGCTTGCAATGGGGCGACGCGCGCAAGCTGCTCACGCTTGCTTGCGCTCAGCCTGACGAAGTCCTTCTCTGTGGTTAGCAGCACCCCTGCTCCGTGCGCGAGCTTGGCAATGCGCGTTATATCTGCCTTTCCAAATGTATGGTGGTCGCGGAAAGCAAGCGTACCGCTTACGGCGATGCCGCCGCTTTGCAGCGCCGCAAAAAACTCGTTTGGATGCGCGATACCGCAGAAAGCAAACGCTTTACCATGTACCGGCGGCAGCGCAAGGGTGCGGCGCACGCGCCACATCGGTTTGCGGATACCGGCGTTTTCCAAGGCTTTTTCGCTGACTGCATCGTCCTCCCGCAGCACCAGAAAATCAGCCCGGTGCAGCGTGCTGAGAGGCTCTCGCAGCCGCCCGGCAGGCAGCAATCTGTCGTGCACATCTTGGGGATGCACCGCAACAATATCGCTTGTGCGTGCCAGCCTGCGGTGCTGGAAGCCGTCGTCGAGCAGGTGTACGCCTTGCTTCGCACCGGCTTCTTCCGCCAGCTTTCCGGCTTGCAGGCGGGAGGCACCCACGTAGACAGGTACACCGGTTGCGCGCGCAATCAGCAGCGGCTCGTCCCCAAAGCGCCGTGCCGGGCCGCTTGCTTCCACGCGCTCTACAGGCTGCGGCGAGCGCCTGCCGTAGCCGCGCGAAAGCACATCGACGTGCACGCCGCGTTCGCGCAGCAGCCGGGCCAGCTCGATAACGACCGGGGTTTTGCCCGCGCCGCCCACGGAAAGATTGCCGACGCTGACCACCGGCCAAGCTAACGTAGCGGGACGCAGCCGGCCTTGTGCGTAGGCGTTGTTTTTGGCTCCTAGTGCAGCCCGGTACAAGAGCTGCAACGGCTCCCCGAGGAATTGCCAGAGGCTATGCTTCATGGCGATGCCGTTATGAGGGCCAGCAGGGCGGCGCATGCGCGGGCGGTTGCGCCGCCCTGCTCCAGGCAGACTTGCTGGGCGCGCCTGCCCATGTCCCCGGCTTTTTGCCGGTCCGCAAGCAGCGCCGCGACACAGAGGGGAAGCGCGGCATTGTCGGCGATTTCAATTGCCTGAGCCGTTTGAAGCGTCCCGACGATCTCGGCAAAATTGGCGTAGCCGGTGCCGATGACTACCGGCCTTCCAAGCGCCGCTGGCTCCAGGGGATTGTGGCCGCCTGCATGGAGAAAGCCGCCGCCGACAATAGCCACCGTGGCGAGTGCGTACAACGCCGCGAGCTCGCCCACGGAGTCAAGCAGCAGCACCGAGCCCGGCTCAATAGGTTGCGGCTTGTGCCGCCAGGCAGATATCTGTTGCCATCGGCGGCCTGATGCTTGCAGCAGCGCGGCGGCTTCGTCAAACCGCTCCGGGTGGCGGGGTGCCAGCAGCAACACCGGATCGGGCGGCAGTGTCCGCAGCAACAGTTCTTCTTCACCGGGGAGGGTTGAGCCGCATACCAGAACGTCCGCAGAGGTCGGCAGTGCGGCTTGCAGCAGGCGTAGCAGCGGGGTAGCGGGTGCGGGCTGCACGTCATATTTCAAATTTCCGCCGACCGTTGCCGTGGGTGCGCCAAGTGAGAGCAGCCGCTCGGCATCCTCTTCGGTTTGCGCCTGCACCAGGGCAAGGGTATCCAACAGCGGCTGCCACAACCGGCGCAGGCGGCGATAGCGGGGCCAGGATCGCGAAGAAACCCGCGCGTTGACAACTGCAACCGGTATGCCCGCACGATCTGCTTCATATAAAATGCGCGGCCAGAACTCGCTTTCTACCAACACCAGCAATCGCGGCTTCAAATAGCGCAGCCAGGCGCACACGGCGA
>CAXSFX010000085.1:0-17132 GCA_964236655.1 uncultured Acidobacteriaceae bacterium
GCTTCGCTTGTTCCAGAGAGTTGGGTGCATACATTGCGCTAGGGCGCGAACTGGCCGACAATCCAGTGGCTTCCGATCACCACCAGCGCCGCCGCGCTTGTCACGGCACTCCTGAGTACTTACTAGGTAGATCGAGAGCGCGTCGTGTTTATGGAGCATTACGATCATGCTTCTTATTGTGGTTCGTCCTCAAAACCTACCTTCGACCTTTTGCGTTTTACCTGATTCCCTCAAAGGGCTGCGGAACCGTAATGGTAAAGAATGAACGAAGCCGATCTCGTGTCCCTTGGACTGGCATTGCAGCAACTTGAATCGCCTCCGCTGGCATCCGTCCAGCAGCTAATCTGAGCTACTACCTCTTACAGCTTTAATTCAGTAATCTGGAGGGCTTCACACTTGGGTGTAGTAAAAGGCTTCTAAAATTTCGATATGGTTTATTACAAAATCTTACATGGACCCTAGAGCTACAAGTTTTTAGGTGATCTGCTACGCAGCTCTGGCGTATATCCTTGTGCAGCACAGCACACATTCTTAATAGCCGGAGAACTAGGAATGCCGCAAGCCGCCTTCACCCTGTCCGGGCTACTCACTTTTATTCGAACCTCATATCGAGAATCAGCAGGTGACCTCGGCTATGCAGTTTTTATGCAGCGGCTCTTTACTGAACTTGAAAAAGCCCTGGTACCGAACATCATTCGGAATCCACCTCAGCAAGCGATGTACGGCATTTTCCAATACTCCAAGGCTCCCTATGACCTTATAGCTTTAGCCGTCGAAGCGTTTTTTTACATTGTCAGGAGTGGATATGCAGTCGAAAAGCCAACAGAGGACTACATCAGTCCGCCACAAGCCCTAACGTACAGGTGGACCGATCGCGGCCTGTTGTGGATCGACGGCGGTGATCCTGCTCCAGAGGAAGCTGAGGGATACCTAAAGTTTCTTCGAACCCGTGTACCGCAACTTGATCCCGTAATCGAACAGTATGCCGTGGAAGCAGTGACTGCATTTGAGCGACAAGCCAATTTCGCAGCAGCCGTCATGCTGGGAGCAGCTTCTGAGAAGGCCCTTTACATGCTTTCAGACGCGTTACTCAACGCCTTTGCCCAGCAGAAGGATAAAGCCACATTACAGGGACTCATGGATAAACGTTCTCTTCTGCGCCTCTTTGAATATGTCCGGGACGCGATTAGCAGTGCCGAGAAGACGAAGAAAATGCCTTACTCAGTTACCGAAGGTTCGACAACTCACTTGATGTCTATTTACGAATCAGTGAGAGTGCAGCGCAACGATGCTGTTCATCCAATGAATGCATCTGTTTCCGTTAGTTCTGTGCGCGTACTGCTTACTTCGTTCCCTTTTGCTCTCGAAAAGATGGAACTACTGAGAATGTGGCTTATAACCAACAAAAGCAACCTGTAGAAGCCACAAGAGTGGCCGATCTATCCCTGTGAAACGCATGTGTGCCAATTTTAATAGGATGTGAACAGTTCCGGCCTCAGGACTCGATCAAGATAATTAAAATCGCGACGTGCATCGTATTCAACGACATACCACTCGCGCTTCTCTTCCCAATAGATCATCATGACCTTTCCATAATCAGGATGCTGAGCCTGTGCCTTCTCTAGTGCGTTTCTCTCTTGGTCATTAATCACCCGTTTTGTTTCCGCTAATAAGATACCTTTCCCATGCTTTCGATCACGGATACCGACCACGAAATCGGGATAGAAGTTAGGCTGACCTGGAAGCGGCATGCTAACCGAGTAGGTCTTCCGGACAGGGTTCCTGTGCCACCAAAGGACAGTGTCCGTCAAATCGCTATCCAGGTATTCAGCAAAGGGGAGTTCCCACGTGTTTAGGTCGTCAGGAAAAACTCCGTAAAGGTTGAGGCGGGAGGGTACCAGCTCACCTATAGAGGCGAGATGAGATGGAAGAGAATCGGCGTCTTCGCTGGAGGTGTGTTGAGCAACCGTTTCCGATATAGCCCGCTTAAGCTGCATTGGACGTAACGCCAATATCTTGTGCAGCCCAGCCCTTTTCTTTTCCTCAGAATCAAATAGATATTCAAGCCCACGACGCTCACATTCCGTATAGAACCGATCTATGAGAGCGGTATGCAGACGCCGGATGTCGATTACATCATAGTCGTCAGCTTTGAACAAGGTCTGCTGTGCTCGAGCATCGATCTCTTTCTGAGCAAGGTCTGCTCTGATTTCTTCGGTCCTAGACCTTGTGTTCCCGAAAATCTCCGTTTGCTCCATGTAGATCTTCGTGGCTCCCTGTTGTGCAACAAGAAGAGCATCATCATCGAAGCGGAAACGGTTCACAATATCCCGCACGATTACCGTGCTCTCCAGTGTGAGCAGGGTACGGCGGAACGCATTGGGTGCTCCTAATTCATCGCGTCTGCTGTACAGAAAATTTGCTAGCACGGCCGGGGTGGTTTTCTTTTCAGGCTTTCCATCCTCCAGCAAGGGTTTAAATCCCCACTCTGCGAATAAGTTATCTTGACTGTCTGTTGTCAGGTCGACTCCGGTGGGGTAGGCGCCCTTGGCAGTCTCGTTAGGACCCTCTTCCCTCGGGAAGAAGCGGGTTTGCCCCGCATCGGTTTGTTGCGCAGACGGCTCCTCTTTGCCAATCACTACAACCGCTACGTTCGTTGTGACAGAAGCAAGTTCGTCCTTCACGGCGTTTATGCGCTGGGCTGCGGAAACAAGCCCAATTTGTCCCGAGTTATCAGACAGAAAGACGTATCCGTTGTTCAAAGCGGGCGATAGATCCTTTTCATTTTGGAGTCTTCGATCTACGCGGAGAATGCGGCCAACTATTTGGATTCCGAAGTTCTCATCGCGGCTTCTTCGAAACGATACCAGCGTGAATGCGCGAGGGGCGTCGAACCCAATCGCTACCGCCATCTTAAAGACAAGAACCTCAACTGACTCGTCTGCTGCGATGGTTGCCAAATATGGATCGGGTTCGTCGGCAGTATGCGTGCGATAAAGTTCAGAACTTCCCTCGGCACGAAAGCCCAGCTCTTTCAGCCAAGCCACCGTTTGATTGATAGAACCGGGCTCACTATCTACCTGAATCAACATCAGAGGCACAACCGAGAGATTGGCAGATGCAAGCTCTTTTTTGATACGTCTGTGAGTTGCGACGGCTTGCTTAAGGGCAGTTTTCTTGAAGTCCACTAGGTTTTGAACATCGGGAGGAGCCCGAAAGATAGCTACTTTCACCCCACTTTTTATGAGACTTTTGTTAATGGCTTGTTGTCGGGATATCGTAATCCTTCGAAGAGTAGTGATTTCCATAGCCTTGCTAAACAGGTCTATATCCCTATCTCTCGGAGTTGCGGTTGCTAAGATCGTGAGTTCTGGCGCAAGAACGTCCTTGTAGAACACAAAGGCCTGATTCTGGTCTCGAAATGTATGGTGCGCTTCATCGATCACAACACCTATCGCGAAACCCTGCGAGCGAGCGTAAAGGATCAGTTTGTCTATAGATGGAAGCTCTTCAGTGTTGGTCCGAGCTTTGCGACTTGATTCATTTGCTACCGCAACGCTTGCCCAGGTAGTGACGAAAACGTCTCCGGACCTCAAGTCTGTTGGGTTGCGGTCTAACGCTGGATTTTTAGGCCGTAGAACTCCGAATTCCGTTCGAATGGTATGGATAGCTTGCTCAATTAGTCCAGCATAGGGCGCTATCCAAAACCAAATGACCCCCTGTAGACCATCTATTTTGGAGAGCAGACTAATGTTCTGTGCTACATGACCGGCCATGAGGGTCTTACCTGTTCCGGTAGGAGCCTCGAACAGCAGAGCTCCAACGTCAGCGACAATCAGTTTTTTGCTCTGTTCGAAATTCCCAGTCCCTCTTAGCCTTCCCAACTCAGTGAGACACATCCTCAGAACAGCCGTTCCGTTGTTTACTGCGTTTTGCTGAAATTGCTTTAGAACGGTTCCGAACGTTTGCACGGTGCTCATAGACCTACACCGCCGAATCGCTCGATCAAATACTCAGGGATCTTTTTAACGCTGATATAGTCCTGTCGAAAGCGCTGTAGAAGAAGGCCTGGTTGCCACGAGTAGATGATGCAGGGCTTCAAACTGTGGTCTAGCCTCATCTGAAGTGCATCGACGGATGTATCATCCAACTCTGCAATGTAGATAATGTCATAACTCGTTTCATCGCTGTTCAATATTTGAAGAGATTGATCACCTTGAAATGGAGAAACCACGTTAGCGTGTATTTGAAGAAGGGCAAGCCAAATCTGCTCATGGCGAATGTCAATTGCTACAGTTTCGCGAGGTACCCGAGAGGCTGTGAGATAGGCAAACTCGGCACTCATTCCTTCAACCATCGTTACGCCCTTGGCCGTCCGGTACGAGTAACCCTCAATCGCGGATCTAAGGCGTTTAGCCGTTATGTCACGGCAGACATTCCTTTTTGGATTTTGAGTCGTCGCCTCACTGGATGACACCAGAACAAAAGTGCGGTTGCCATTGTCCTTTGCATTTAGTGCCATAACCGCGTGTCCGGTAGTCCCCGAGCCCGCAAAGAAGTCCATGACAATATGTCCTTCTTCTCCGTTAGTAACCTGAGAAATAAGACTTTTGATTAGGCTTACAGGCTTCGGGTAAGGAAAATCTTTGTTCTTGACCATTTGAGCAAGTAGCGTGGTGCCTTCGCTTGTAAAGCCACTTTCCAAAACCTCAACATTCGCATCTGTGACCAACTCGCGATCTGTCTTCGTGGTTGAGGAAGGAAGAATCCACGTCGAAACCGGCTTAGATTTCTTCTTAATGTCTTCCGTAAAACGCTTATACCGTGGCTTTCCGTAGCCGATGGTTTTGCCAATCCAAAATTCAATCGGCGGAATGTTGTTCCAAATACGTTGTGCGGCCACATTTGAAGTCGGAGTGACGCCAAAATCATCAAGACGCTCATACAGGCGGAAATTATGTGGAGCGGTACCCTCTTTTATGGCTGTCCACAACTCGTCCAAGCTTGCATAAGAGATATACTTTTGATCTTTTGGCCAGGAAATGCACTTCTCTTCGACAAGGGTTTCCATGGTCTTGGTTCTTAATTTCTTACCCTTAACCCGTTCTCTAGTCGCAAATCTCCAAACACTATCAGGATCACAGGGATACCAAACGTTAGAAGTAGAATCGTGAACTGGGTAGAAGCCGTCCGGTCTTTGCCTGATGTCTTTACCTTGGTTTAGAGGGCCATCTATCCATGGACCACGCGGATCATTGTCATTAATTGCCTTTGACCAATCCTTTTTCAGGCCCGCGAACGAAAAGCCTGGGTTGGCGTAGCACAACACGTATTCATGATCAGCACTGAGAAACCATTCTTTTTCGTCATTTGCTCCACTACGACGTCGCCAAACGAAGGTTCCTACGCGCATTCCAGGCATGATCTGATCCATCAGCAAGCGCAGATGAGCGCTTTCGATGTCGTCTATCGAGATGAAAATAACCCCATCGTCGGCAAGAAGATCCTTTGCAAGGGTGAGACGCCGGTACATAAATTCAAGCCATTTGGAATGGCGATAACTATCATCCTTGTCGAGAAACCGGTCATTGAAGATGAAGTCTTTATTTCCTGTGTTGTACGGTGGATCGATATAGATGCACTTGACCCTGCCCTTATAAGCAATGTGAAGGTATCTAAGAGCATCGAAGTTGTCGCCTTCTATCAACATATTATCGAAAGGAGCGCGACCAACTGAAAGGCTAGTATCCAAATTGAGACAAACGAAATCGTCATTCAGAGCTACTTCATGGTCGATCTCGTCCCTTTCCCAGACAAGACCCAGCTTGCGGGCGGAATCTCGCTTGTAAAGGAGGGCAACGAGTTCGTCCTTGGTCAGGTGATCGTATTTGGGCAACGGTACCTCTTTCAGATTTATGAGCAAAGCGACGAATTTCGATCCGTCAGTAACTAATCAACAGCGTTTAGGGTATCGCAAATCGATTGCTGCTGAGTTGTGTGAAAAGCTATTCTTTCCAGCAGGAAGATTGCTTTAGTTTTTCCGAAGCGATCACCTAGAATGCACAACCGGCAGCTCGTCCCAGTGAGTTGTTCATCTGGCTGCGCAGCCTGACCTGCTTTTGCGCGAGCTTGGCGAACGCTACATGGCCTGCACGGGCTCGCCGGTTAGCCTCGCCCATTTGGCCAGGCTGGTTAGAACAATGGACCTGCGGCTGAAAAAAGTCGATCCATGCCTAGCACCGCGACACGGTCGAGAACCGCGAACGCCGCCGGGACTTCCTTCAAACGCTCCGGGGGCTGAAGCCCGAGCAGATCGTTTACCTCGATGAAAGCGGAGTCTCCACGCAGAGGACACGTTGGCTCGCTCGCGCCCGGCGCGGGGTGCGCGAGAGCACGCCCGGCGGCAACTGGGCCATCCTTCACCATCCTGGGCGCAATCAGCATCGGCGGCTTCGTCGCGGCCATGACCATCGAAGCGGCCACCGATGCAGACGTCTTCCTCACCTGTCTGGACCGCGTACTTTGCCCCGCGCTCCAGCCCGGCCAAGTCGTGGTCATGGACAACTTCAGTTCGCATAAGGTGTCCGGAGTGCGTGAGCGGATCGAGGCGACCGGAGCCAGCCTGCTGTACCTGCCGCCCTACTCGCCCGACCTCAACCCCATTGAAAAGGCGTAGGTCAAGCTCAACTCCGCTCGCGCAAGGCCCGCAGCGCCGAAGCGCTCCATCAGGCCATCACCGAACTGTTTCCCACCATTACCCCAGCCGACACCCGCGCTTGGTTCTGGCTGCCTTTACACTCTATAGCTACTGGAGAACCATTCTAAACGTGCGAACTTGGAATGATGGTCGTTCCGCTATAAGGCGATCCAAACTTCAAACTGACCCACTACCAAACGTTCTTGTTGCTTGACAAACATGTTTCAGCAGACCTTCTCCGCCCACTCAGGAATTGCTACCTGCTCCACAATCTCCACCCCAAACCCCTGCAACGCAGGCACATGCGTGCGCGTGTTCGATAGCAGCCGGATGCGGCGTATACCCAAATCTGACAATATCTGACCGCCCAGACCAACCTGCCGCAAAATGCGCCCGTGCCGATCTTCATGGGTCTCTGTGCCGCGCCCGTCGCTGCGCCCATCACGGTGCAAGGTAATGCCGGCTAGCATGCCCGGCACCAGCGTCGGTATCGGATCAATGTCAAACCCACGGCCTCCATTGTGCAGGTAGATGAGTGCTCCGCAACCTGCCTCGGCAATGGCCCGCATGGAGCGTTGCACGCTGCCCCCGCAGTCGCACAGGCTTGAGCCGAACACCTCTCCGGCCAGGCAATGTGAGTGCACCCGCACCAGCACCGGTTTGGCATTGCCGGCTTCCTGCGAAACATCGCCGCGTACCAGGGCGAGGTGGCTCTCGCCCCCGTGTACTTCGTTCTCAAAAGCGATCATGCGAAACTCGCCCCAGGCAGTCGGCAGCACTGACTCTGCCACGCGCACAATATAGCGCTCATGCTGCAGGCGATAGCGGATTAACTCCGCAACCGTCAGCATTTTGAGCGAATGCACCCGGCAAAACTCTACCAAGTCGGGTACCCTCGCCATGGAGCCGTCATCATTCATGATCTCGCAGATCACGCCTGCGGCCTTGAGGCCGGCCATGCGCGCCAGGTCGACTGAAGCTTCTGTTTGCCCCGCTCGCACCAGTACGCCACCCTTGCGGGCGCGCAGAGGGAAGATGTGACCGGGTCGAGCCAGATCTGCGGCAGTTGAATTCTGATTTATAGCAACCTGGATTGTATGCGCGCGGTCCGCCGCGGAAATACCTGTGGTCACACCCTCGCGGGCTTCAATACTAATGGTGAAGGCTGTCCCGAAACGTGAAGAGTTCTGCGCTGCCTGTGGGTCCAGCCGCAGGTAATCAGCACGCTCCTCGGTTAAGGTAAGGCAGATCAGCCCGCGACCGAACTTAGCCATGAAGTTGATAGCTTCAGGTGTGACAAATTCAGCAGGCAAGGTCAGATCACCTTCGTTCTCGCGGTCCTCATCATCGACCACAACAACCATGCGCCCGGCGCGAAACTCTTCCAGCGCCTCTTCCACTGTTGTAAATGGAGCTGCCAAGCCATTTGTCATTAGATCTACACTCTCCGCAATATGTGCCTGCCGATACTTCGCGCGAAGGACCGGCTTCATTGCATATAGCCGGTGCTACAGTGTTGACTCGATTTCAAAACCCCAGGCTTCGAGCAGCGCTTCCGGGATGTATTTGGAATTGCGGTTTCGACGGGCCCACTCCCGCAGGCGCGTAGACCGCTCGTACTGATCCGGCGTCAACTTGAACTCTTTGACAACCAGTTCAAAAGAAGTCACCGTCGGTACCACCGGGCCGATTGGCTCAGGTTTGCCCCAGTTCGGATTGCCGCGACGTTTTGCCATAGTCCATACCTCCAAATGCGAACACTCAGGTTGATTGACCCGTTGTTTGTTCGAGCTTCCATCAATTTTAATACGATGGGCTAGGTACCCGTGCCTTTAATCACTACCTGGGCAGTCCGCAGCAAGATTTTTAGATCCAGCCAGAAGCTCCAGTTTTCAACATACGCTGTGTCCAGGGCGATGTAACGGGCAAACGATGAGTCGTGCCGTGCCTGAATCTGCCATAAACCTGTCAATCCAGGTAATACTTCAAGCCTGCGGAAATGCTCAAGCGCGTACTTGGCAACCTCACTTGCAATTGGTGGCCGAGGTCCGACAATGCTCATTTCGCCGCGAAGTACATTGAAGAATTGCGGCAGCTCATCCAGTGAGTACTTCCGCAAAAATCGGCCGATCTGCGTGACGCGAGGGTCCTTGCTCATCTTGAACAGGATGCCGTCTCGCTCGTTCAGCTTGGCAAGCTCGCGCTTTTTTGCTTCAGCGTCGCGCACCATGGTGCGGAACTTAAAGCATGGAAATACACGCCCTCGCTTGCCGATTCGCTCGGAGACATAGAAGATAGGCCCACGTGAATCAACAAGAACAGCCACTGCGATGACCAGCATAATTGGGAAAACTGCAATCAAAGCACTGAGCGATAGCAGGATATCGACCACACGCTTCATGAAGAAAGCCAGCATGCGCGGATCACGGCGGTGAAGCGCCACCATCGGGTAAGCACCCAGGTACTCAACCGGGGCATTTTGCCCCAGCTCTGCAAAAAAGCCTGACATGGCGCGAATATCAATTTCGACATCATGTGCTTCTTCGAGCAGCTGGATTACCGTTTCTACCGGGCATGGCTGCGCAATTACAAGCTCATCGATAAAGTGAAGCCGCGTCAGCTCACGCAAACGGTCTACATTGCCCAGGATTTGCTTTGGAGCAACCTCTGACGGATCCACACTTCCTGAGACGTGCAAAAAACCGCATAGCCGATACCCCAGGTGGTAATCATTTTCAATCTGCTGGCCTATGGCATAGCTTAGCTGGTTGGTACCCAGGATCACTACATTGCGGGTTTCAATACCTTTGGCATAGCGGGCAAAACGGATTTTGCGCCACACAGCACGCCGTATGCCAAGCGCAACTGCGGTGGTGCTTACCAGCGCAACCACCAGCACACGAGAAACGTCAAGGTTGTGAATCAGGTACATCCAGCCGCATAGCAGAACGCCCGCGGTAAGGCAGGCCTGTACGATCAAACGTTGCTCATGTGCACCGCTGCGATCCGGTACTCCATTGTACAAACCATACCGACGAAGCACTGCCAGCAGGACAGCCAGGAAGCCGAGCAGGTACCAAAGATCACTTGGCCCCGGTGCAAAATCTCTAGGCAAACCTCTGAAATGCGGCATCCTGCTTTGCACAAAAATGTGCACTAGAAAAGCAAAGATGAACGCACCGATAGTCACCAATACATCATTGACCATCATCAGAACTGCCGCAGTTGAGCCCGGACTGACATGGTTCCGCGATGTACTCAAAGAGCGTACCGCACCGGCGGATGATTCGCCTTCCCTGCCCCCGCGCCGAAGAAACTCCGATGTGCCCATTGCGTCAAAATCCTTGGCGTACCGTCCTGGATAGATGTAGTGCCTGCCCCGTAACCGCGTACCACCAGGCAGTCCTTGAAGTAAGAGAGCCGTTCAAGAGGTTACAGGGAGATGTGCCGAAGTATGCGAGCAGCGTGAACCACGCTTCAACACCATTGACTGTAGCCCATTTCATGCTTTGTCCAAATTCAATTCTCCGCAAATTCACTCACATAGTGTCTCAACTCGGTACTCAGGGTATTCCGGAATCGATCAAGTTTTTCCATGTACTATTGTCCCATCTCTTGGCGATCCGATGATGAAGACTATCTGTAAAGTAGTAACGTTTACAAAACACTTGTCCCAGATCGGGATGAGATTAGGCAGTGAATAGACGATTGCCTTTTCTGAAAGAAGCTCCGCATCCCTCTTTCTGAAAGGGTTCGTTTTCTTTGCAGTTCAAGGAAGTACCGCTTGCCTCAACTGCAAGACATTGGGGTTGAGTCAGCAGGTAGTTTCGCAAGTGGGTTCGACGCTTATAAGCTTGAGTAGAGATAACCCCCTTTCAGTCTGCCCGGCGTATCTTGCTCGCTTGCTGCCGGCCGATCGGGAAGTTTGTAGACCGGCAGGTTGATTCCTAGAGGCAAGGCACATGTCCCAAGGCGATTTTCGAGAAAACCTCTCTATTCTCTTACAAGAAAAAGCCAGGCCTGAAGACAAATTCGGCCACCAACCCCGGCTTTACGCGCTTACCCGGTTGGCAGGCCGGGGCCAACTCTACGACGACGACATCGTCTTTGCTGCTGCCTATCTTCATGACCTGGGTGTATTTATCGGCCAGCGCCCGGAGGAAGAAGAGGCGTTGGCACAGTGGGACCATGTAGCGTACGCCGTTGAAAAAGCCCCGTCTCTCCTCCGGACCATCCTGTTTCCTGAAGAAAAAATCGGTGCCGTCCTCGCAGCAATCCGCACGCACCAGCCGCGCGACTTCCCCGAGACCATCGAAGCAGTCATCCTGCGCGACGCAGATATTCTGGAACAACTTGGAGCCATAGGCATCCTGAGGGCGGTTGCAAAAACCGGCCGCGATACACGCTACCCAACTTTTACGCCCGTTATAGCACTTCTAGAGCGGAGTCTTGCCGAGCTTCCTGCTCTAATCCGGCTCCCTGCAACCCGCGCCCTGGCAGCCCCGAAAATCGCCGTGCTCCAGGCCTTTTTAGAGGCGGTACGAGCTGAATCGCATGGTGCTCTTTACTGAAGGGGAGCCTGGTCGGCCAGTTCCGCAGCCACACGCACATAGAGCGCGATTGCATCCCACATTTCCTGCTTGCGGATGCGCTCGTCGGGTGTATGGGCAACGTGGATAGAGCCGGGGCCGAGCAGCAGCGGCTCACCCCAGGCAGTCAGCGCCGGGATGTCCGTGGTAAAGGCCGCGATCATGGTAGGCAATCCAGCCATGGCTCGCAGGCGAACAAACGGAATCTCAAGGGTAAAATCCAGTTCCGCGTAGGGTGCAACTGCCGCGGTCAAGGCAGCCCGGGTCTCTTCGGAAGAGCCTACCAGGCGTACCAGCACTTGTGCAGAAGCATGATCCGCAATGACATTCGGAGCGCGTCCACCCTCCAGCAAACCGACATTCAAGGTACTGGGACCCACGTCTTCCGTTTGCGGTAGCGGTACTTTCAGCATGGCGTCGAGCGCCTGTACCAGCTTGTGGATGGCGCTTTCGCCCAGCTCGGGGTAAGCCGAGTGTGCCATTTTTCCCCGTGCGGTCACTGCCGCACGCAAAGCGCCTTTTGAAGCCAGCGCCAACCGGTTGTCCGTGGGTTCACCGTTGATCAGGTACCGGCTGCCTTTCGGGTGTTCATTGGCTGTTTTCGCGCCTGCGGAGTCGCGTTCCTCGCCCACCACAAACAGCAGTGCTACCGGTACACCTTGCTCCCGCAGCTGCTCCGCCGCAAAAATCATGGCCACAATGATGCCCTTGGCATCGCATGAGCCGCGCCCGTACACCCACTCTTCATCTTCACTTGACGGGATCCAGGGCGGCACGGTATCCATGTGGGTCGATAGCACTACAACAGGGGCTTCGGACTGCGCTGCCGCGTATACATTACGTCGCTCACCTGTGTAGTTCGAGCCACTCGGCTGCGTGACCGGGGTGGCTTCCACTGTAAAACCGCGGGTCCGCAGGTACTCCGCAAGAAAAGCTCCGACGGCTCCTTCATAGAAGGTCGTGGAGTCAATATCGATCAAAGTCCGCAGCAGGGCGACGGATTCATGGTGCAGATTCGGGTTCAAGCTCCCAGCATACCGCAGGCTTCTCACCGGCCGAGCCTACAATATACGAGTGACGATATCGATATCTGCCGCTGTACCACGCGAAGGCGGCGTCCGTACCATTGACACTCTCCAAGGTCCAGCGGGTCGCCTTGAAGCTTTGCTAAACCCCAGCCATACCCCCGGCGTACCTTTGGCTGCGGTGGTCTTGTGCCACCCGCATCCTCTGTTCGGCGGCACGGTGCACAACAAAGTGGTGTACCACGCCATGAGGACCTTTACGGAGCTGGGCCTCCCCGTGCTGCGTTTTAATTTTCGCGGTGCGGGCCTAAGCCAGGGCCTGCATGACCATGGTCGCGGTGAGCAGGACGATGTACGTTGCGCCGTGGACTGGCTTGTAGCGGAGTATGGCTTACCGGTACTTGCGGCCGGTTTCTCCTTCGGCGCGCACATGGCTTTGCGTGCAGGCTGTGAGGATGACCGGGTAGCCGGGCTCGTGTCTCTCGGCACGCCGATACAAGCCGCGGATCGGACCTATACCTACGAGTTCTTGCACGAGTGCGCAAAGACGAAACTTTTTCTAAGCGGTACCGCTGACGAGTTTGGATCAGTAAACAAGCTCCAGGCAGCTTTGGCTCCGGTGCCCGAACCCAGGCAGATCGCATGGGTTACCGAAGCGGATCACTTCTTCACCGGCAAGCTCGACAAGATGCAGGAGGCACTTGAAAGCTGGCTGCAGAACCACTTCTTCCCCGAACTCGTAGCGCAGACCGTGCCCCAAGGTCTCGCTCGATGAGTCCTGATGAAGCAAAGCTCGTAGCTCTGCGCACCGATGCAACCTCTATTTTTATGACGGCGCTTACCGCCTGTGACATTGAAAGTGCTTTTACACGCCACCTGAGTTTTGAGGGCAAGCTGATGCGTCGGCAGCGGTCGCCGGTGCTGGCCCCGGTGGAGCAGTCTTTTGCAAACGTCAAGAAGGTTCAGGTCATCGCACTCGGCAAGGCAGCTATACCCATGCTCAATGCCTTGCTGTCGAAGCTGCCGCCCAAACTGCGGGTCGATGGAATCTGCGCGGGTCCGCACATTCCGGAAAAGCGCCATCGCCGTATTCGCTACTATGCCGGCAGCCATCCCACGCCGAACGAAGAGTCACTTGAAGCCGCCCAGGCGGCAATCGAGCTGCTTGGGCATGCCGACCGCGACACCTTTGTCTTCTTTCTCATTTCCGGCGGCGGCTCCTCCATGTTTGAGCTGCCGAGGGATCGCTCGATTTCACTCGATGATCTCCGTGCCTTCTACGAAACACTGGTACTGTGCGGAGCTGACATTACCGAGGTAAATACGGTTCGGAAGTACTTTTCCGCCGTAAAGGGCGGACGCCTGGCGCAGGCGGCTCCGCAAGCTGAAAAGCTGACGCTGCTGCTGGCGGATGTGCCCCTCAAGGACCTGGGCTGTGTCGCCTCCTCTCCCACTCTGCCGGACCGCTCCAGCTGGACTGACTGCGCGACGGTGCTTGAGCACTGGAACCTGCTGCCTCGCTTCCCCGCTGCAGTCCGCGCCTACTTTCAGGCGATGGCCAAAAACCCTCCTGCCTTGATCGCCGGTCACAGTCTGGAGCACACGCAGATAGACGTGCTGCTTTCAAACCATGACTTTGTGAATGCGGCTCGGGAGCGTGCACGAGACCTTGGCTACAAGGTTGTGATTGACAGCACACCCGACAATTGGCCTTTTGATCGCGCCTCCTCCTACCTGCTGGAGCGGCTAGCTGCTCTGCGTGCCGAGTGGGGCCGTGTCTGCCTGCTCTCAGGCGGAGAGGTTAATGTAGCCGTTGAAAGCGCCCGTTACGGCTGCGGAGGACGCAACCAGCACTTCGCCTTGGCTAGTGCTCTTCAGATGGATGGAGGGGGTGAGGCAATGGTGGTTTTGAGTGCGGGGTCTGATGGGATCGACGGAAACAGTGCGGCAGCAGGAGCCATAGCTGACCCCACGACTGCAACGCGTGCTCGGCAGTTCCACTTCAACCCGGAAGAGTCACTGGCACGCTTTAACAGTTGCCCTTTGTTCACGGCGCTGGGAGATGCAATTATTACCGGACCCACCGGAAACAACCTGCGCGATCTTCGTGTGTTGCTGGCAGAAAACTAGCAGTATGGAGCAGGAGGTAGAGGCCGTCGCCCCTACCTCCATTTACCTGATTATCTAAGTTCGGCGCTTTGCCGGCGCACTCGTCTTGATGGCTGTCTTTTCTGCGGGTGAAGATAGGGGCTTGGCAGCAGCCTTATTTTCCGGTGTTGCCGCAGAAATTTCTACCGCACTTTCCGCCGTAGTTTTATTTGCAGGCGTCTGATCGGGGACTTGCTTCGCTGGAGCTGTTTTCTTCGCCGCGAGCTCAGGCTTCGGCGCAGGGGACGACTTTTTGGCCACCGCAGCTGAAACAGCTACCGGAGCCTCATCCACTGTTCCTTTAATACCTTGAAGTTTGGTGTTAGCGGATGCAAGCTTCTTATCAGCAGGTACTTTGGGGATCGCTTGCTCACTCGGTACAACTTTCACCGCCGCCTTTGCTGCCGCTTTTCCGTCCTTCGCTGGATCTGTCTTGCTGCTTTCTACTAATGTTGTGCCGGGCGGCTGCGCTTGCGGGCTTTTGTTCATCTCGGCAAGTGCAATATCCGGTTTTGTGTCTACCTGCTTTTTGGGCGGTACCGCAGTCTTGGTAGCAGGTGCAGGCTTTCCGCCGCTCTTTGCGGCCGTAGGAGAGGTGGCTTTCGAAGCTACAGCTTTTACCGGGGACTTTGGAGGTAGGGGCGCGTCATCATCATCGCCATCCTCATCCTCATCTTCGTCCTCCTCGTCATCATCGCTATCGTCTTCAATCCTTCCCAGTACGGCAGACAGGTCTACCTTATCCAGGTCCATGCTGAGCTTTTTACCGGCACCCAGAGATGCGCTGACTACGGGTTCAACGTCTGCCTCATCGCTCTCATCCTCAGTTTCCGTATCAAGATCGGCGTCTTCGTCATCGTCTTCATCGCTGTCACGCGCCCCTATCGGCTTGTCGTCGTCCTCGTCTTCCTCATCGAGATCACGAACCGCACCCTTGCGTTTGCCCTTAGCCTCGGCCTTTTTGCCGCGCGTACGCCGCAGCGATACCGGGGGCGGCGGCGCGGGCGGCGAGTAGGTCTCAAGAAAAGCCCGCATCGCCTCATCAGTCTCAAGCTTGCCGTCTATCTGCTGGAGAAAAAGTTCCTGCAGGAGCTCGCCATACACAGGCAGCTCTGGCGTGATGCGCATTTCTAGCATCATGGCAATCGGAACCTTCTTCCAGGTCTCCGGCCAGACGGTAAAGAAGTTGCGCAGCTTGGCTTCAACAGCGGGTGTCTTTTTCGACTGAGCAAGCCATAAAATCGGCTCGGCGGCATACCGATGCAGCAGCTTCCAGGTTGCAGATGGTGTCGTTGCTTCTTTGCCGGTCAACTGCTTGGCAAACTCCTTGGAAGCAGTATCCAGCTCTTCCCACTGCCGCAACAGACCGGGGCGCACCATCAGTCCTTTAAGCGTGGAGCGTTCTCCCTCCCCCAGCTTGGCGGTCATGATTTCAAGGTGAGCAGCCGTCAGATCGGGAGCAATGCCCTGCATCAGCAGCTGAATGCGATTGCTGTGCAGATTCTCAAGAGCCGCAGTGTCTACGCTCTCCTCGGTCCAGCCCGGCAGCAGCTTGGCGAGCCACCCTTCCGCTTCAAGAGCCTTCATTGCTGAGAGTGCATCCTCTTCAGCAAACAGCTCTTCGAGCTCGTAGCCGCGCAAAAATGGCGCAAGGCTCTCAAAAAGATCAGCTTCCTTGGCATTCTCGTAACGCTTGGCCGTCCGCTCTTCCATCGACCAGCCTAAGCGGTGCATCAGGCGCACAGCTCGTACCATGCGCGACGGGTCGTTCAGGAAGCCGTAGTTGTTCACCAGCCGCAGTTGGCGTGCCTCAATGTCGGCTACGCCGTTCAAAGGATCGAGCAGCAGCCCGTAGGAGCCTTCATTAAGCGACAGCGCCATGGCATTGGCGGTAAAGTCGCGCCGGTGGAGATCGTCCACCATACCGCTCCATGTGTAAACCGGCTGACCGGTCTTTGGAAACTGCTCTGCCCGTGCACTGGCAACTTCAACGCGAACCGAGCCGGGGAACCAGAAAAAAAGCGTGCGTGACGCATCATGGCGGCCCCACAAGGTACCGCCGCGCGCCTCAAGGCCGGCCTGCAGTTCAAGCGCATTGCCCTGAATCGCAAAATCGAGGTCGCGGACGGAGGAGCCGGTAGTGAGATCGCGCACCGCACCGCCGGCTAGAAAAGCCGTCGTTCCAGCTTCACGGGCAGCTTCTCGAACTTGCGCCAAGGCATTTTTCTGGGCGGCACTCAGGCGATTCTCAAGCAGGTAAGTATATTCGGGCATGCGTCCAGGGAAACTCGTAGGGATTTCCTACCGACGACCACGCTGCTGCCGCACAGAGAAGAACCTGAACAGCTTGCAGTTTGGACGCAAGAAGGCAAAATGCGACTGTAACAGAAGCAGGTAGCAGTAGCCAGCGGCAAGCCGCGCTTAGAATGGGCGGCATGACCCCCGGCGCGACTATGAGCATGACCCGAAGCCTGACTCTCGACGAACTGGCACGCGAGCTGGGGGCTGAACTGCACCCCGGTACAGCGTACCCACCGGCTGTAAGTACAGCTTTGCCCGGCGCAATCCTGGTCACGGGAGTTGCAGGACTTGAAGCTGCAGGACCGCATGAAATTAGTTTTCTCGACAATCGCCGCTACGTCGCCGCAGCCCAGCGAACACGCGCCGCAGCCG
>CAXSFX010000086.1:0-17049 GCA_964236655.1 uncultured Acidobacteriaceae bacterium
CTGTTTAAGGGTGACGCCGGTGTGGGCAGCCCGGAAATTCCAATCGAACGCAAAGACAAAAATGTTCGTTCTCCACTGATGACTCTGGTCAGGCTCGGTCTATACCTCATAGACGCTTTCTCACTTCGCGTAGTTGCGAACAGGTTGCTGCGTTCCGATGCCGATGTAGTTATCTTTGATCGGTTTCTATGGGACGAACTTGCAAATCTGGATTTGCGCAGCCCTGGAATGCGTCTCTACGCACGCGGAATTGCAAAGGTTGTGCCATGGCCGCAGATCAGCTTCATTCTGGATGCCGACCCAGAGCAGGCACGCGCGCGCAAACCGGAGTACCCGCTGGAGTGGCTGCGAGTAAACCGGAATGCATACCTTGCCTTGAGCAAACTTTTGGGCGGCTTTACCGTCATTCCACCCTTGCCGATCCCATCAGCAAAGGCAGAAATAGCAGCGTGTATGGTTGCCGTTATCAGTCCGCACTCGTCAGACTTGTTGTAGCAAAGCTGCTAGTTTAGGGATGAAAATGAACCGTCCCATTCCCTGGTCCGCAGTTCTTTGTTACCTTCATCTTGCCGATTACCAGTACCGGATGGTCAAGTTATCGAGATATGTAGTGTTTGAGGCCATTTGGTAATTCCCGTCAATCTGGTAGTTCACGGTCATGCCGTACCAGCTGGAGGGTACTGAAAAGGGAGCAAAGCTTTGATTGATATTGTATGTGGTGCCATTAACCGTGATGGTTTTGTATAACACCTGATTATTTGATATGCGTTGCACGTCGATGGTTACATGGTTCCAGGCATTGTTATTCAAGCTACATGGAGCACCGGTAGCTACCCATTGACGGTTAAGAGGGTCCCAGATATCCCAATCCCCATCGGCTAGATGATTGCACTCCGTGCCCCATTCCATGCCGAGACCATTCATGTAGATATTGACATCGAATTCCAAATCCTGGGTCACAGCGAAGTTCGTTACAAACACGTCCGTGTCGTACTCGACGTTATTGATGTTTGAAAGGATTTTATGATCGTTGTCAGGCAGATTTTTTGTAGTGCCCTGACCGATGATCTTGTTTGACCATAAAACATCTGAGTAGGGAACAGAACCGCCGATGTCAAAGCGCGTCGCATTGCCGCTCAAGGAGGTGGAACTTACATTTTGCGTCATTGTCCAGTTGACACCGGAGCACGGACTGCAAACGTCATAGACTGGGGCAAATTCACCCCATTGATTCCAGTTCGGGGCCGCCTGGATGTCGGAGATGGATTGTATGTTGGCGTTCTGGGTGTTTGTGGCATTTTGAACAATAAGATTCACTTGCTTTGTCGTCGAACCGCCGCAGTTATCCCACGACTGCACCACGGTCCGCTGGGGGCCGGACTGCAAACTTACCTGCTTGTTGAAAGACGCTCCCTGGTTCATGGCGACGAGTTGGTCATTCGCATACACGCCCACCGCAGCCACTCCCTGGCCGCAGCTTGTTGTAGCCGATGCCACTATATTCACGTTGCTGGTAACTGTGCTGTTATCAGCCGGCGACGTAATATATACACCACTCTGTACATTTGCGGTCACCTGTACAGCAGTACCACTGGTACCGCCGCAGTAATCCCACTCTTGTACATATGTATTGTGAGTTCCTGTGCCGAGTGATAAAGAGGTATTCAAAGCCGCGCCGCCTGCAACATAGTTCAGCTGGCCATCGACGTAAACTCCAATAGATGCAACGCCTTGCCGACATGCAGTTGTGGCCGAAGCTACATACTGGGCACTGGAGCCGACTGTCGTTCCATTTGAAGGGCTGGAAACGGTAACAGCAGCAAACGCGGGCATCACTGCCGGGAGCAGTAAGACAGTCAAGAAGTACTTAGTAATCATCCGACCTCTAAATGGGTTGATTTATAACGCGGAGCAATCTTTACGCTCATACTGGGGAGGTATGAGGCAGTAAGTCTAATATGTCATGGTGCCCTGAACACAGCAATACACGTTATTCGATGTGCTACGAGCAGGGTCCTAACGCAGAGAGTTTATTTGTAAGCAGCTACTGCTTTGTTACCGAAAGTAGATACAGCAGAGATCGATGTAGTGCTTATCTTTTAACTTGCTTCTGCAAAGATTTACCAGTGTGCGCAAGTGTTGATCAGTAAGCCGAACATCTCGCTTCCGGGACAACTTCATGCGTTCTCTAAGATCAATTACCACACAGATGAAAGCAACAAACAAGACCCCATGGGAAGAAAAACCAATAAAAATCAACTTACGGACAACTTTTTTCTCAGTCGTGCAAAAAGTGTTCTGTAGTCGGAACAATTGTTATAGCGTCTGACGCAAACTTACATCCCATGCCAACCAGGCAATGTCGTAGCGTGTTCCGTAAGTAATGTCACTAAAACGAGGTTTTCCTCCTGTTTCGCCCGGTCAGCCTTCACGGGGACCCTAGTAGCCCGACAAGAAGCTCATTTGAGCTGTTTTCTTGAAACTCGCATTCTCAACCATGTCTGTTGCCGCACTTGCAGTTCTGCGGCTCCTGCTTTTCGAAAGTCATATGGCCCTGTCAGCATCCAGGCCTCATCATCAAACGCAGAGTGCTTCTCAGAGCACAACAGATGAGGTGTACACGCGGCTCTCGGCTAGATCCAGCTCCCTCTGCAGCGTTCGCAGCACTTCATCGTTGATCCGCTCTTCATCCCGCAACCGGATCAGGGCATCTCGCTCTACCTGCAACACTGCCAGGATCGCCAGACTTCGCTGCTTTTGGTCGACCATGCCTTGCACTTGCTGCTCCCGTTCCGGCGGCATTGCGTCCAAACGCCGCTGGTAGCTGGCGATCAGGTCGCCGAACATGGGTGAGAGGTCCTTATTCTTGTACCGCCTTCTGGAAAGGTGCGTAAGCGCCTCACGCAGCAGAACGCGCCGCGCCTCATGCTCTTCAGCGTTCATGCGTTCCGGCTCGGCCAGCTTGAGCCTGCGAATCCACCAGGGCAGCGTCAAGCCTTGCAGCACCAGTGTGGCAAGGATGAGGCAAAATGCCAGGTAGATGATCATGCTGCGTTGTGGAAACAGCCTGCCGTCTGGCAGTGTGTAGGGCAGCGACACTGCGGCGGCAAGCGAGAGTACGCCTCGCATCCCACCCCAGCCGATGACAAACACCCGGCGCGGTTCCGGCTTTTCCGGATTCTCTACTTGCATCCACCGGCGTATTGCGTAGGCGATGTAAGTTTCCGCGTACACCCAGGCCATGCGCAGCGCAATCATCGCCACGCTGAACCCGGCCCCGTATTCCAGTAGAACCATGCGGCTCAAGCCGCCGATCTGTGCCACCACATACGGCAGCTGTAGCCCAATCAGTACAAATACAATCCCGTTCAGTACAAAGGTGAGCGATTCCCAGACTGCCGTCGCTTGTAGCCGTACCTGCGGGCTCATGTACTCAGGGCTTTTCCGGCTCATGTACATGCTGCATGCAATCACTGCAATCACGCCTGATACGTGCACCCGGTCGCCTACAAGGTATGCCGCATACGGCACCAGGATGCTGATGACAATCTCGATCGGTCCATCGTTCAACCACTTTTCAAACCATGCGACCACACCTCCTATGACAAGCCCGACCAGCACCCCGCCCCCGGTCAGGAACACCAGCCGCCCCACGCCTTCAATGATCGAGGGGGTATGCCCGGTCACCAGGATGAGCAGCCCGAATTGCAAGGCCAGCAGCGCGGTGCCGTCGTTGACCAGGCTTTCCGCTTCCAGGATGTCCACAATGCGCTGCGGCAGCCCGACTCTTCGAGCAATGGAGGTCGCGGCAATCGCGTCAGTTGCCGCAACCACTGCACCCAGCAGCACAGCAGCTTTCCAGTCGAACCCCGGCAGCAGCGAGCCTGCGGTGACGGCGAGCCCGGCAACTGTGAACAGCACCAGGCCCACAGCCAACGTTGCAATACTGGTAAAGTTTCGTTGAAATTCTCTCCAGGACAGCGTCCAAGCCGCGGAGTTCAGGAGCGGCGGCAGAAACACAAGAAACACTAGGTCAGGATTCAGACCGAAGCGCGGCATGCCCGGTACAAAGCTCAGCAGCAGCCCGCCGATCACAAGCAGGATCGGGTAGGGAATCCTGAGCAGGCGTGCCAGGGCGGCAAATGCCACCACAAATGCCAGAAGCAGCAGGAACAATGCCTGCAAAGTCTGAACACCTGTCGTTGCTGTCATCCGTCCACTTTGTCGGTCGCAAGGGGAAAGGAGCAGCTGCGAACGATGGGAAATGTGAGCATTGCCAATTATCCCCCGGCATCAGAGAAGAAGCGGTCGCTCCAGCCTGAAGCTTTCATAGCATTGCTCGCGGCCTTCTAGCGCGGTGGGCCAATCCGGATGGGTACAGGGTGTTTGTCGGGCCATAGGCGGTGCGGCAGGATATAGGACACGCCCAGCCCTCCTTGCCAGGTCGTCGAGGTGGAGGTGAGGCCTCGGTCTACGGAGGCATCAAAAATAAGATTTGGGTGCAGCGTGTAGGTGCCGACAAAGAGAAGATCGTCAGCATTGGCTCGCCCGACTGCCTTGCCGCTGGATGTAGCCGGGACAAATGGCTGCGTGGCATGTGAAATTTCGATAATGCCGTTGAGCTTGCCGTGGGTTGCGGCTGCCAACAGCGGGTGTGTCACCGCAAGGGTTTGCGTAAGCTGCAGATGGCGAACAGGACCCGCATTCTGTTCGTTAAAAAGAATGTTGGAGTCGTAGTGAAATCCTCCGCGAAGATCGCCGCCGAATAGAAGTAGTGCCGACTGCGAGTAGGAGCCGTAATCCAGGTTGGCTGAAGTTCCTGCCCGCACACGGCGGATGAAGCCTGCCGTCACAGTAGGCAGAGCACCCACTGCTTTGTGCGCCACAGCCAGGCCGCCCACCTGAAGATCGCCCGGATCGTTACTGTAAATGGAGCCGGAACCCACACCTGCGATGCCGTTGTACGTGTAGGGCTGCGTTAAGAACTGGACCAGCAACCTGGTCGTCAAAGCGATCTTGGTGACCTGATTTAGAGAAAACTGATTGTTCGTGCCGGCGGGGGACCGACCCGCGCGCACAAACCCCTGTTCAAATTGGAGAAAGCCGGTCGGCGGTAAATGCGCCGGTATAGTGACGGTCGGGCGTGCGGGGTTGGCTTGAGGAACATCGACGTCGGTGGGGATGAAAGATGCATTCGTGTTCTCAATGGCTACGGCGGTCACTGGAACCGGTGTGCTTGTTGCAGGAGCTTGTACGGGTGATCTTGCAGCCTGCCCCAGGGAAACCTCTACGGTGAGGGCAAATAGGACGGTTATCCATGACATTCGGCAGGTGCGACGGGCAAGCCGCAACCGCAGGCAAGGCAAGGCTTTATGGAAGCGACAACTTGTTCGATACAACAATGCGTTGACTCCAGAAGACGATTGAAACTCATGCACTATGAAGCTGTAAAAGCCGAACCGGGCAAAAGCAGGTGCTTCGGTTTTGCTCAGGCGATCCGATCCCGGTAAACCTGACAAAAGCACCTGCCTTTGCCTAAGATGGTTCGCACATATGCAAAGGCGAGAATTCCTCAAAACTACCGGGGTCGTACTGGCCGCAAATGCTCTTTCACCCGTTAAGACGTTTGCTGCTTCCAACGACTCTGCACGGTTGATACTGCCTATCAATCGCGGTTGGCATTACATGGCAGCCAAGGTCGCGGGTGCGGAACAACCGGAGTTCGACGACGCAGCGTTTGCGCGTGTTGTCATCCCCCATACGAACGTCCGGCTGCCGTGGCACAACTTTGACGATGCGGAGTACGAATTCATCTCGACCTATCGGCGGCGCTTCCGACTGCCTGCGGCAGCGACCGGCAAGCGCGTGTTCGTCGATTTTGAAGGAGTCATGACGGCCTCGACCGTATGGATCAACGGGCATGCGCTGGGCGAGTACAAGGGCGGTTTTACGCCGTTCTCTTTTGAGCTGACGCAGTACGTAAAGCCCGGCCGGGACAACGTGCTGGTGGTGCAGGTGGACTCAACCGAGCGCGCCGACATGCCGCCCTTCGGCTATGAGATCGACTACATGACGTTCGGCGGCATCTATCGCGAGGTTTCGTTGCGCGTGGTGCCGGAAACGTTTCTGGACAACGTCTTTGCCAAGCCTCGGAATGTGCTGAGCGGCAACCCTTCACTCGACGTGGACTGCTTTCTTGCGGGGAAGGGCGGGGGCGGCGCGTACTCGCTTGCAGTGGAGTTGCGCGATGGGGATCGGCCTATAGCGCATACGACCATGCAGTTACCCGCAATGCAAACGGCGGACCCGGAGGCAAGCCTCGACCCGACCACGAACGCGCCGGTATATCTCAGTACGGAAACGCGGAAAGATAGCGCCCGCCACACGGTCACGCTTGAAAAGCTGGGGAAAGTTGAACTATGGGACCTGGAGCATCCGCGTCTGTACACGGTGCATGTGCGACTGCTTGAGAACGGCAAGCCGGTGGATGAAGACACGCGGCGCATCGGCTTCCGCGAGGCCGTGTTTACCGAGCATGGTTTCTCGCTGAACGGCACAGTCGTAAAGTTGCGCGGGCTTGATCGTCACCAGACCTTTCCGTGGGTCGGGCAGGCCATGCCTGCGCGCGTACAGCGGCAGGACGCGAAAATCCTGCGGCAAAAACTGCATTGCAACATCGTGCGCACTTCGCACTACCCGCAGTCACGGCATTTTCTGGATTGCTGCGATGAGATCGGCCTGCTGGTACTTGAGGAAATTCCCGGCTGGCAGCACGTCGGCCCCGAGCCATGGAAGCTGGTGGCAATTGACAATGTAGGTCGCATGATCCGCCGCGACTGGAATCATCCTGCGGTTATTTTGTGGGGTGTGCGCATCAACGAGTCGCAGGACGATCACGACTTTTATACCCGCACGAACGCGCTGGCGCACGCGCTTGACGACACCCGGCAAACCGGCGGCATCCGGTACCTCCGAAACTCGGAACTGCTCGAAGACGTGTTCACGATCAACGACTTCGGGTTTCCGCTGAAAGCACCCAACCACCCCCTGTACCTGAACACGGAGTTTGTAGGCCATACCTACCCGGTCAAAACCACGGACGACGACGAGCGGCAGCGCGAGCATACGCTGCGGTACGCGCGTATCTACGACGGGCTGGCGTCAGACCCGCAGTATGCCGGCGGCATCGGCTGGTGCGCGTTCGACTACAACACGCATGCGAACTTCGGCGCGGGCGACCGCATCTGTTACC
The DNA here is from genome assembly GCA_964236655.1 of uncultured Acidobacteriaceae bacterium. Classification (GTDB taxonomy): domain Bacteria; phylum Acidobacteriota; class Terriglobia; order Terriglobales; family Acidobacteriaceae; genus EB88. The sequence goes on from CAXSFX010000086.1 coordinate 7,253, forward strand.
ACGGAGTACTTGACATCTTCCGCGAGCCGAAAGCCGCTGCCGGTTTTTATAAATCGCAGTGCCTGCCTGCGGAAGAAGTCGTGCTTGAGCCCGCGTTTCACTGGGCTAACAGCGATGAAGCGCTTGGGTTCAGGCGTGCCGTGGTGTGCTCCAATTGCGACCGGCTGAAGTTCTTTTTGCGCGAGCGCAGCCTGGAGACAAACCCCTGGACGCAGTTCGCCGATATCGAGCCGGACCGTGAGGAGTTCAAGCACCTGAAGTACCCGCCATTCCAACTGGACATGAAAACGCTTTCCAACTCGAAGCTTGAGTTCTCGTGGGGAGACTTGCGTATCGACGGCTTCATCGACGGCAAGCAGGTCATTTCTCGGACGTACAGCGGGCGCGGGGTAGACAGCCATTTTTCACTCGTGCCGGACGACATCGCGTTGCTGGCAAACGGCGCGGATACAACACGGCTGGTGCTGCGGGTCACCGACGAATTCGGCAATGTGCACCCTTCGGCAAACGACGCCGTCACCTTCACGCTTGAAGGCCCGGGGGAGTTGATCGGCGACAACCCAATGGCGCTGATGGGCGGCCAGGCAGCAGTGTGGGTGCGTGCCGGGGAGCAGCCCGGTACGATTCGGTTGACGGCCAAACACCAGCGGCTGGGCAGCCAAACCGTACAAATCACGACGCGCAGCGTACCTCCCGAGGAGGCTTGACCGCGCGTTGCGGGTTGTATCGACCGCTTACACTTGTGGCATGCAGGCAGGCCTGGGGGAACAGCTTCAACGCATCAAGACCGTAATGCTGAAACCGTATTGGTTTCAAAAGCAGGGGCGCTGGACGGTTGGGATGTTGGTGGTCACACTTTGTCTGGCCCTGCTTGCGCTGCTGCCCGGTTCCCTCGGTGACGTATGCGGCATCTTGGCAATTTTTGCAGGTTTTGCGTTGCTCATTTCCATGTTTGTGCAGGCGGTCCGTTATGTCACCGGCCGCCTGCTATGGACGGTTCGCAACCGGCTGATTGTGACCTGCCTGCTGATGGGCCTGGCACCGGTGGTTTTGTTCGGACTGCTGATCGGCATCGCAACATATACTTTTTCCGGCCAGTTTGCCACGAACACCGCGCGTGCTGCCATCGACCGGATGATCGGGCGGGTCCACACCGGCGGCACGGGTGTGACCGACCCGCTGCTACACCAGGTTGTGCATGAACCCACAACGGCGCACTACCAGTTGCCAGTAATGGTGCTGAGCCGCGATCTTGGAGAATCCTCTTCGAATATCGCCATAGCTGCCTGGGATGGTGTCAGGCGGCTGCCGCTGGTGGCTCCGGCCAAGAAGAATGACATTGAGGTTGCAGGCTTTCAGGAAGGGCCCCCTCCCCCATGGCTGCATCCGGGCTTTCGCGGCATTGTGGAGCTTGGAGGCAAGCTTTTTCTTTGTTCCACCAGTTTCACGGGCGATGATAACCATTCGCTGCTGGTAGTCGCCACGGCTTTGCTTGACAATGCCAATCTTTCGCAGATGGCTGAAGGCCTGGGCACTATCACGATTATTCCTCCGGACCCGAACGATGGGAATGTACCCGCATCCATCCAGGTTGAGAGGAAACAAAGCGGGAAGTTGGTGCCTCCAAAGTTCAGCCGACTGCAAGGTGGCACCTTGCCTGGACCCACTCATTTTTTCGATACTCCTGTATATTTTCTCGCTCCGCTGCATGTCACGGAATGGGCCACAGGGCAGGATATTACCGGCAATCTAGTGGTTGCTTCACGGCCCGGTTTGCTGTACGGACGTTTGTTTGCCAGCTCCCTTTATGTCGGAACCAAGGTGCGCGACGGACTTATCATCATCGCCATTGTCTTTGGTTTGCTGGAGCTGCTGGCTTTTGCCATGGCTGTGCGGCTAAGCCGGACAATCACGGCTTCCATCGCAAACTTGTACGATGCCACGATGCAAATCGACCATGGGAATTTCGAGCATCGCATCCCCGTCAAACGCCGGGACCAGCTAGCCTCGCTTGAGACTTCGTTCAATGCCATGTCGGGCTCGCTGGGGCACCTGCTAGAGCAGCAGCGGGAGAAAGAGCGCTTGCTAAGCGAGCTTGAAATTGCGCAGGAAGTGCAGAACAACCTGTTTCCGCATACCCCGATCCACATGCCGGGATTGGAGCTGCACGGCGTCTGCAAACCGGCGCGCACGGTCAGCGGCGACTACTACGACTTCATCCCCGATGGTGAGGATAAACTTTGCCTGGCACTGGGCGACATCAGCGGCAAGGGCATTTCAGCCGCTTTACTGATGGCATCGCTGCACTCGGCGGTGCGGGCATTTCGCTTTGCGGGTGAGGTGTTTGAACCGCAGCAGTCACAAAGTGCGGATGGGTTCGTATCCCCGGCCAACATGCTGTGTCTATTGAACAAGCACCTGTATCGCAGTACGCAGCAAGCCAAGTACGCCACGTTGTTCCTGGCCTGCTACGACGCCTCATCGCGCCAGCTTACGTACTCCAACGGCGGGCAGCTGCCGCCGCTGCTGCTATGCGCCGACGGCAGCGTCAAGCGGCTGGATTGCGGCGGTACCGTTGTTGGGCTGCTCGACGAACAAGCATATGAACAAGGCATGGTGCGCATGGATTCAGGCGATATCCTGATCGCATATTCCGACGGTGTAACGGAGCCGGAAAACGAGTTTGGGGAGTTTGGTGAAGAACGGCTGCTCGCGCTGGTGCGGCAGCACCGGCACCAGCCGCTTGCGACAATCTCAAGCCAGGCCATGCGTGCGCTGCGCAACTGGATCGGCGACCGCGAGCAGCCGGACGACATCACCCTGGTGCTGGCGCGGCAGCTTTAAGCACTTCTAGTTCAGGGCACACCTTGGCATGGACAAGCGAAAAGGTGCATGCTTGAGGCTATGAAGCGTTCACGCCGATGGTCATCAGGCTTTGTCAGTTCAGGTTTCACACGGTGCGCGATGTTGGTTCTGCTGAGCATACTGCCCGCGCAAACGCCCGGCAGCTTTGCACAGAAAACGGCGGAGGCGCAGCGACAGACCAGCACCCCCTACACGGGTGATTTATCCATATTTGAGTACAAGGACCGCGACCGGAAGCTGCAGATCGGTCGCGTGATGGACCTGCTGGGCATCGTTCCCGGCAAGACCGTGGCGGACCTGGGAGCAGGCTCCGGCTGGTTTACCGTGCGTGCAGCTACGCGAGTCGGTGACAAGGGCTCGGTATTTGCAGAGGACATCAATCCGGCAGCCGTGCGGGCGGTGCACGAGCGTGCCCAGAAAGAGCGATTGAGCAACATCAACGTGGTGCAGGGCACACCCGACGACCCGATGCTGCCGCCCGGCAGCGTGGACGCTGCGCTGATGCTGAAGGTGTACCACGAGGTAGCACATCCTGAAGTCCTGCTGGGACACCTGAAGACGGCCATGAAGCCGGGTGCGAAGTTTGGCATTATCGACCGCAACGGCAATGGCGCGGATCACGGTTTGAATGAAGCCGTGGTGGACAAAGAGCTGGCGCAGGCAGGCTTTCACCGGGTGGGCCGGTATGATTTCACCAAGGCTGACGGGCAGGATTACTTTCTGATTTTTGAGAGAAACTAGAACAGCTTTTCCAGGGGAACATCGGTTTGTCGAAGATTTTGGCGGTAGCGCTTGGCGGGGCTTTGGGATCACTAATGCGTTATGCGGTAACGCAGCTCCTCAGCAATCGTTACGGGATGCGAATTCCTTATGCGACATTTGCCATCAATATCTCCGCATGTTTCTTAATTGGCTTTGTTCTGACTTTTTTTGCCAATCGCCCGCATGTAAACCTTGTATGGCGATTGCTGGTCCCGGTCGGCTTTATCGGTGCTTACAGCACCTTTTCTACCTTTGAATGGGAGATTTTTGAGCGGCTGGAGCTGGGGGCCTTCGCACTTGCCGGGCTGTATACGCTGGGGAGCGTGGCTGCGGGGCTGGTAGCGGTGTGGCTCGGCGCGGCTGCGGCGCGGGTTAGTTTGTAAGCGTGTTACACGATGGCTGCACCGCCCGGTATTTCGTCTGAGGTGCGCACGGCCTTCGCTTCGCGGTCGTGAAAAGTTGCGGCAAACAGCGCCAGCACGATTGCGGAGCAGCCCGCAGCCACCAACCAGATAGCGCGCCATTGATGCCCGGCAGTAGCCGCTTCTGTCGTGGTTGCGAAGTGGTCAACCACAGTGCCCGACAGGAACGACCCCAGCAGCATGCCCGCGCCGTATGTGATCTGGGTGATAAGCCCTTGCGCCGAAGAGCGGATTGCAGGTGAGGCTTTACGATCCACGTAGATTTGCCCGGTTACGAAGAAGAAGTCGTAGCAGATACCGTGCAGCAGGATGCCGAGCCACAATAGCGATACACCGCTGCCGCTGTTGCCGAACGCGAAACAGGCATAGCGTAGTACCCATGCCGCCATGCCGCTGAGCAGCATACCTTTGACCCCAAGCCTGCGAAAAAACCATGGGATGAGCAGCATGCAGCCAAGCTCGGAGAACTGGCCGCCGGTCATTTTGCCGGCAGCGTTGTGGACGCCTGCCTCGTTCAGAAACAGGTTGGTAAAGGCGTAATAAAACTGCAGCGGGATACAGATGAGCAGCGATGCCAGGGCGAAAACGGTAAAAGAGCGCTCGCGGAACAAGCTTAATACTTCTGCCGAGAAGATGCCCTGAGCCTGTGGGGTTGCTCCTGCTTCAGGCGGTGTGTGCGGCAGTGTAAGGCAGTAGGCAGCCATGAGGAGAGAGGCTGCGGCGGCAATGCGCAGGGGTGCGGCGGTCGCTTCAAGTCCTAGCCCGCCCACCAAGAGCCCGGCAGCGATCCAGCCGATGGTGCCGAGTACGCGCAGAGGAGCAAACTCGGTTGCCGGGTCGCGCATCTGGCGAAAAGCAAGTGTGTTGGTAAGGGCAAGCGTTGGCATGTAGCAGCAGGCGTAGAGCACCACCAGCACGTAAATGGGCAGAAACTTTTGCTGGAGAGATGCTATCCACAGCAGCATGCCGCCCGCCCCGTGAAGAGCGGCCAGCAGCTTTTCCGTTGCAAAGCGGCGGTCTGCCAGCGATCCGGCCAGAAACGGGGCAAGCAGCGCGCCGATGGCCGTCGAACCGGCGACCCAGGCCACTGATGTGCCGGAAAAGTGGAGCGTTCGGCTAAGCCAGGTACCTACAGTGACGTACCAGGCACCCCAGATGAAGTACTGGAGAAACAGCATAAGGGCAAGCCGCGAGCGGATGCCGTTGCGGGTTGCAGACCAGGGAAGCATGTGGCATTAATTGTGCTGTGCCGCACTGGTAGCAGTCAAAGTGGAATATTTTATCTATGTATCTCTTCTGAGATACAATATGGAAATGCCAAGTGAAACTGCCATGATCCATGTCCGCATCGACTCCGACCTCAAGAAGAAAGCTTCGCTCACTCTAGGCAAGATGGGGTTGAGCATGTCTGATGCCGTTCGCCTGCTACTTACCAGGGTGGAGGCAGAGCAGGCCTTTCCGTTTGCAGTTCGAGTACCGAATGCCGAAACCATTGCCGCAATGGAAGCCGGCGATCGGGGTGAGGTATACAAGGCTTCAAGTGTCGCAGAAATGATGGCACAGCTGAATGCGGATGACTGAGCGATCGACTGAGTGGACGACCGCGTTCAAGCGTGATTTCAAAAAGGCTCTAAAAACACCGAGGCACCGAGACATCAACCTTGTGCTTGAGACCATCTCAAACCTGCTTGCCAATGATCAGACAATACCCACTGCCTACCGCGATCATGCTTTAAGTGGTGAGTACATCAGGCACCGTGAGTGCCATCTAAAGCCCAATTTACTGTTGATTTACAACAAGCCGGATAACACTACCCTGAGAATGGTGCGCCTCGGCTCCCACAGTGAGTTGTTCTAACGTGCAGCATCTGGAGCACGCTTCTTATTCGGCAGGCAAATAGCCGCGATAGCACCAGCCAGCGCTACACCTGCGACCGAGTACAAGCCGCTGGAGTAACTATGCGAGCGGTCGCTCAAGTGCCCTACTGTGATCTGACCCAGGAACGCACCGAAGCCGCCCACACAAGTGATGATGGCGATGCCGCCCGCCGCTGCGGTGCCCTCCAGCATACTGGTAAGCCAGGTCCAGAAAGGCCCCTGGAGGCTGAATACCCCCACTGTAGCCAGCGTAAAAGCCAGTAACACTTGCGGCAGTGAGTGCGCATGGACAGCCCCGGCAAAACCGGCTGCCGATACCATCAGGCAACCGGCGACGTGAATACGGCGGTCATTCCAACGGTCAGAGCTCCAGCCGACTGCCACCATGGCGACAGTAGTCACCAGGTAGGGCACTACCGTCCAGCGGTTTGCAGATTCTGCGCTGATATGGCTCACCGCGCGCGTCGCAGCCAAAAATAACGGCAACCATAAATTGATGACATACACCGACACCTGGCTTGCAAAAAATACCGCTGCCAGCAGGTAGAGCGCAGGCAGTTTGAAGGCGTCGCTGAACTTGCTGTGATCGCCTGAGCCGAGCTCCTGTCGGTCGCGCTTGACCTCTTCTTCCAGCCACTCACGCTCTTCGGGAGCGAGCCATTTCGCTTCGGAGGGATGGTCCTTGAGTACAAACAAAACCGAGATGCCGAACAGCAGAGTCGGCAACCCCTCTGAAATGAACAGCCACTGCCAGCCGTGCAGTCCGCCCATGCCGTCAAGGCTCAGCAATTTACTGGAGATAGGGCCGCCGATCACACCGGCTATGGCTGTTGCCGTCATGAAGCGCGATACGGAGCGGGCGCGCTCGCGCGAAGGAAACCAGTAGGTGAGGTAAAGAATCATGCCGGGAAAGAAGCCCGCCTCGCTGACACCAAGCAGAAATCGCAGCACATAGAAGGAAGCCGGCGAATGCACCAGCGACATGCAAGTCGCCACAATGCCCCAGGTGATCATGATGCGGGCCATCCAGCGGCGCGGCCCTACTTTAGCGAGAATCAGGTTACTGGGAATGTCGAACAGTGCCGAGCCTAAAAAGAATATGCCCGCTCCATTGCTGTAGATCCCGTCGCTCAAATGCAGGTCGATTTTCATCTGAGCGGCTGCATAGCCTACGTTGACGCGGTCAAGGTAGGCAAGAATGTAGAGCAGAAACAGGTATGGGATCAGCCGAAGCGTGATCTTGCGGTAGATCGCTTTGCCGTCGATCAGGCTCGATGATTGTGTAGGGGCGGTCGCCATGGCTTCACTTGTAGCTGCACTTTCAGAAGGGGTGCGGAGCAGCATGGAACACAGATGCAGACTTTGCACCATCCGTCGCAGATGGGGAGCTTACTGCTTTTGCCGGGCTTCCCCCGCGATGACTTGAGATCGGCCTGCGGCTACCAGCTGCCGCGTTCGCCGAATGCGTCGATGATCTTGCTCAACCGCTCCCAGCCACGCATCCAGTTCAGCTGCAGGGTTTGCTCAAGCTTGTCGGCGTCGCCCATTTCAAGAGCCTTGACGATGCTCTCGTGCTCACTGACAGAAAGTTGTAGGTCATGGAGCGCAGAGGAAGCGTACAAACGCCAGTAGCGCTCTGCCTGCGGCTCCACGGAGCGATGCAGCGCCAGGAGGCGCGGCCCGGCACCTGCTTCCATGATGAGGTTGTGGAACTCGCGGTCAAGATCGAAGATGGAACCCTCATGGAAACTATTTTCCTTGACAGCGGCATAGCGGCTGTTAGCAAGGCGAAGTTTGACGGCCAGGGCCTGCCGTTCCGTCTCCGGAAATGATGCGGCGTTGCGCCCGGCAAGCCCTTCTACGTGGCCAATGATGCCGTAGAGCTCTGCGGCATCATCGCGCGTGAGCGGCGAGACCACGATACGGCACTTATTGGCGGAGCGATGCTCGTGTACATAGCCGTCGCGCTGCAGCCAATGCAGTGCCGCGCGTACCGGGGTTCGGCTGATGTTAAGCCGCTCAGCCAGGTCGCCTTCAACCACCCAGGTGCCGGGCGAGAGCCTGCCCATGACGATCAGTTCGCGTATTTGCTGGAAGGCAGTGCTGACGCTGGTGCCATGTTCCGGTTTGGGAGGAAGTGCGGGTACGTCGTGAGAAGGTTTTGCCATAGGGGTACGCTGTCGATCGTGCTTAAGCCGGTTGCTCGGGTCCGCTTGATGAGTCGGTTAGAGCCAGTTTGTTATAGCAGAATTTAGCCACACTTTCGTACCTGCCGCCCTCGCTTTGTGCAGGACGTAAACTGATTGAGGCGGCACAACGAAGTGCATGAGGCAGGGGATTGATGCGCAAGCAAATTACAGGAACCGGTACGGCATCTACTGAGAAGGGCGTATGGCTCGACCTTGACAGCCTGGCACGGGTTGAGGTGAGCTCTGAAGCCGTGGACTATCCGGCTGAGAACGCGCTGGTGCCCGGCAGCGCAGAAGGCTGGCGAGCCGCTCACGTGGGTGAGGCTCGCATGGTGCTGCGTTTTGACCGGCCGCAGGCCGTTTCGCAAATGATGCTACAGTTTGCCGAGCGTGAGCATGAGCGCTCCCAGGAGTGGGCGCTAACTGCGGAGTTTGCCGACGGCACGAAGCGCGAAGTGTTGCGGCAGCAATGGAATTTCAGTCCTGGAGGGTCTACCGAGCAGCGCGAAGAGTACACGCTGAATCTCCAGGCGGTAACAGCCCTACTGTTCTGGATTGATCCGGATCGCGGGCAAAATCGCTACCCCGCTACTCTGGTTGCATGGCGTGTAGCAGGCCCGTCTGTACATCAAGGCAACTTGTAATGTCAGTTTTGGCGAGAGCTCTAAATTAGGTTTAATTAAGGTAAAAACAGAACGAATTACTTAAAAAAACCGTGTCACCCTGAGCGGAAGTTGGCGCACTTACCAACTGAAATCGAAGGACCTGCTTCTCCCGGATATTATTCAAAGGCAAAAGCAGATCCTTCGACTTCGCTCAGGATGACACAGTTTCCCGGCTCAGGATGACACCGCTCCTAAAACTCAAAATGACACAGATTCCGTAACTTAAGGTGCTAGGTTCCCCTGACCCAAGATGACCCAGTTCCCTAACATGACACTAACCCTGCTTCCTCCCCAAACTCGGCTACTTGGGATTGGACCAGCCACCTACTTTGCGGGTGAGCTCATTGGCTTCTTCTGGTCCCCAGGAGCCGGGCTTGTAGGTGTGCACCTTGGGCATGTCCTTGAGCAGCGGGTCGAGCAGGCGCCAGCTTTCTTCTACGTAATCCTCACGCGCGAACCATACCGGGTTGCCCCGCATGGCATCTTCAAGCAACTCCTCGTAAGGCAGCAGATCATCTGTGCCCGACTGTTGCTGCGCCTTGAGCTCGACCATGGAGCCCCGCAGGGTGTCGCCCATCTCTTTAACCGAGCCGCCGATAGCCACTACCGGCTCCGGGCTCAGGCGAAAGCGAACGTAGTTTTGCGGTGTAAGTTTGTCTGAGAACACGGCGGGCGTCTGCCGCAGCGTGGCTACAATCTCTGTGGCTGTCTTGTTCAGCAGCTTGCCGGTACGGATGAAGAAGGGCACGTCGCGCCAGCGCCATGAGTTGATGTTGAGCCGCATGGCCGCGAATGTTTCAACGTTTGAGGATGCTCGCACGCCGGGCTCATCCAGGTAGCCCTCAAACTGGCCTAGAACTACATCGTCAGACGTAATAGGCTTGATGCTTTTCAGCACCTTGACACGCTCGTCACGCAAAGCCTCCACTTCCGGGCAAGGCGGCGGCTCCATGGCGATGTTGCTTACCAGCTGCATCATGTGGTTTTGCACCACGTCGCGTATTGCGCCCACACCG